>CAZTUT010000155.1:0-6533 GCA_964616395.1 uncultured Burkholderiaceae bacterium | reverse complement strand
AGTAGGCGCACGCGGTGCCGATGACACCGCTGCCGAGGATGAGGACTTTCATCGAGGCTTCCTGATTTCGTTGCGCAGATGCTAGCGGTTCGCGCTGCCGCCGCCGAAGCAGACAGCGCGGGCATTGACCGATGGCCGAAAACGCCGGTGCAGTCGACAATCGCCATGCGCCGAAACCGCACGCCGTCAGATGACGACTGCACACCGGCAACCTGAGCTCCGCGGCAAGCGGCGTTCCTGCGAGCCCTGGATAATTCAGCAAACGACATCAGACACAGGAGAATGCAGATGGGCAAGATGATCGAACTGACCGCCGCTGACGGGCATCGGCTGGCTGCCTACCTGGCCGAGCCAGCCGGAACGCCGCGCGGCGCGGTGGTGGTGGTGCAGGAGATCTTCGGCGTCAACAGCCACATCCGCTCGGTGGCCGACGGCTACGCAGCCGACGGCTATCTGGCGATTGCGCCGGCGCTGTTCGACCGCGTGCAGCGCGACTTCCAGAGCGGCTACACGCAGGCCGACATGGAGGCCGGCTTCGGCCTGATGCAGAAGGTGAGCTGGGAGCAGGCCACCGCTGATGTGACGGCGGCGCTGAACGCGGTGCGCCACGCCGGCAAGGTCGGCATCGTCGGCTACTGCTGGGGCGGCGCAGTGACCTGGGTCAGCGCGGCGCGGGTGTCTGGGCTGGCAGCGGCAGTGCCGTACTACGGCGGGGCGATTCCCTCGCTGATCGGCGAGAAGCCGGCCTGCCCGACGATGCTGCACTTCGGCGAGACCGACCCTTGGATCCCGCTGGACAAGGCGAAGGAAGTGGCCGCCGCGCACCCGGAGGTCACAGCCTGGTTCTATCCGACGGATCACGGCTTCAACTGCGATCAGCGCGGCTCGTACAACGCCGATGCCGCCACGCTGGCGCGCAGCCGCACGCTGGAGTTCTTCCGCAAGCACGTCGGCTGAGGCAGGGACGGGCCGTTTCCGCCCGCCCGACCTGCACGCACCGGGGCCGCAATCGCGGCCCCGGTGCATTTCAGCCGCGTCCGGCCATCCGTGGGCTGCCAGCGCTGTCACACACCGTCACACAAGGCCCACCGAACGCCTACTTACAGCCGCGCTCGCGCTGCCCACAATGCCTCCTGTCGAAACGCAACGCATCCAAGCAATCTCACCTCACAGGAGACTCAAATGAACAAGCTCAACGTCAACCTTCCTGCCCTGGCCGCCGCCGCGCTGGCCACCACCCTGGTGCTGGGCAGCACCGCCGCGATGGCCGATGAAGTGCGTGTGATCGAGCGCGCCAGCAGCTCGGCGTACCAGGCGCCGATGGCCCGCGTGATCTCGGCCACGCCGAACATCGAGCGGTTCGTCGAAACGCGCCAGCAGTGCAGCGAACAGGTGCAGCAGGTGACCACGCAAGGCTCGAGCAACCTGGGCGGCGTGCTGGTCGGCTCGGTGATCGGCGGCGTGGCCGGCTCGGCGATTGGCAAGGGCACCGGCAAGACCATCGCCACCGCCACCGGCGCCGCGCTCGGTGCGCAGGTCGCCCGCAACTACGGCGAGCAGCCCACCACCACCAGCAAGGTCGTGCAGGTGTGCCAGCCGGTCAGCATGGTGCGCGAGCAGGTGCGCGACTACCACGTGCGCTACGAGTGGGAAGGCCGCGAGTACAGCGTGAATCTGCCGCAGAACCCCGGCGCCTGGCTGCGCGTGAACACCTCGCACACCGTGCAGATGATGTAAGGCCCTGGAAACTTCCCCCGGACGGCGGGCGGCGTCTCCTCGGAGCGCCGCCCGTTTTCTTCATGGGTGATCCGCGCCACTGGGCGTCTCGGCGGGATGGGCTGGCCAGCAGATCCGCAACCGCGCGCCGCCGAGCGGCGACGCTTCCATCAGCGCGCGGCCGCCGTGCGCCTCGGCCACGCGCCGCACGATCGCCAGGCCCAGCCCGTAGCCGCGGCCAGCGCGTGCGGACTTCTCTTCGAGCCGCTTGAACGGAGCGAACACGGCCTCGCGCTGATCGGCAGGCACGCCGGGGCCGTCATCGTCGACGGCGACGCAGGCCTGCGCAGGCAGCTCGGACGTCGCCGGCTCGATCCACGCGCACAGCACGATGCGCTCGCGCGCATGGCGCGCGGCGTTGCGCAGGCCGTTGCGCACGGCGTAGGGCAGCAGCCGCGCATCGAACGGCACCGCTTCCGGTACCTTCAGGTCGGTGGCCAGCGCCTTGCGATCGAGCAGCGGCGAAAAGCCGGCCGCCTCCTGCGCCAGCAGCGCGGCGAGGTCGCCCGCCTGCGGCGCGGCGCGCAGCGCGCCCATGTCGAGCCGCGCCAGCGTCAGGCTGGCGTCGATCAGCGCATCGAGTTCCTCGATGTCGCGCTCGCAGGCGGCCACCCCGCGTTCGCGTGCGGCGCGGTCGTCCTCGTCGACCAGCGCATCGATGCCGAAACGCAGCCGTGCCAGCGGCGTGCGTAACTCGTGCGACACGGCGCCGGTCAGTTCGCGCTGCGCAGCGAGCGCGCCAGCGAGCCGCTCCAGCGTGGCACGCATGCCGCGGCCGAGCGGCGCGAACAGGCGGCTGCGCAGCGCCGGCATCGGCGCGTCGAAGCGGCCCGCCGACAGCGCATCGGCGGCGCGCTGCAGCGCGCGCAGGTCGCGCCACGCCGGCCGCAGCAGCCACCAGGCCAGCAGCCCCACCGCGACGGCCAGCGCGAGCGCCGCCGCCAGCTGCAGCCACAACGCACGCGGCAGGTTGAGCCGGTGCTCCGGATTCCAGTCGGGATCGAGCGGTCCGAGCTCCAGCACCTGGCCGCCTTCGCCGGGAAGCGGCGCCAGCACCTTGCGGTTGAAGCCGCGCACCACGAGTTCACCGCGCGCCAGCTGCTCGCGCGCCGCGGCATCGAGCGACTGCAGACCGGCGCCATCGAGCAGCACGACCGGATAGGCAAATCGCTCGTCGAGCTCGCGCACGCGCTGCGCGCGCGTCGCGGCGTCGAGCGGCGCCAGCTCGTGCACCAGCATCTCGACCGTGCCGCCCATGAAGCGGCGCAGGTAATCGTCAGTGACCTGATCGACCGCCAGCGTGACCAGCGCCTGCACCAGCACGAGCAGCGTGAGCACCGCCAGCCCGAGGCCGGCGGCCAGGCGCATCAGTGGCAGGTGGCGGCGCGGCGAAGAAGCGCGGTCGATCATCGTCGCATTGGGCGGGAGGCGCGACGGCGTGTCAAGTTGCACTCCTCGCGCGCAGCCGGCCACGTCAGTCGAGGGGCGCGTCATTCAAGGATATGGACCCGTTCCCAATACAGTCCTGATCTTGCGATCAGACCCTCGTCCGCTGGTTGCCGACTACACCACCTCGACCTCGTAACCGCCGCGGATGAAGTACACCGCCAGCACCAGCAGGATCACAGGAAACAGGATGACGTTGAACAGACCAAGAACGACGGTCAGTTGCATCAGACAGGCCACCATGAGCAGCCCAGCGAAAAGCTTCAGCAGACCAGGCAATTCGGCCCTTCTCAGCAACAAGACCGTCGACAAGACCAAACCGAGGACGGAATAGACAAACAGTCCAGCAATCGTCACCACGACGCTCGACCATACCAAGCCCTCCCGCGTGGCCTCTGCCAGCGTCGGGCCAATGGCAAACACCACGTCAAACAGCGTCGTGGCATGGAAGATGCCGACGACGATTGCCATCAGCAGCAATAGCAGCGCGGGCAAGCTGCCGTGAACCCGCTCCTGGAAGATCCTGCGCAGGCTGAGGTAGACATAAATTTCCATCGCGCCGATCAGGACGAACAGCAGGTCCATGGCGCTCAGGCGCATGACATCGGCGCGATAGGCCTCGGCAAACGTCGCCGCGCCAATCGACAGCGTCGGCACCCAGTAAGTGGGGAACAGCAGCGCCAGGGCGATGGCGATGTAGCCCGGAAAAGCGTCGTGGCGTTTCATCGTGGATCTCCTTGAGTGTCGTCTTGGACGTGTTCGAGCAGGTCGCCAGGCTGGCAGTCCAAGGCCGCGCAGATGGCTTCGAGGGTGCTGAAGCGGATCGCCCTGACCTTTCCAGTCTTCAGTAGCGACAGGTTGGTCATCGAAACGCCCACCCGCTGGGATAACTCGGTCAGAGACATCTTCTTGCGGGCTAGTTGGATGTCGAGGTTGATGCGAATGCTCATCTCGGATTGGCGGTTGGCTCAGCAGAGGGGAAGGGCATCGAGGACTCAGAAATTACGATAATCGTAATCCTTTTTTTGTTAAACGTATAGGCTGGCAGATAAATTGGTCGAGGTCGTGTTGATGACCAGACGAGGGCAACCCGCGCTCAACGGTCGCAAGCGAAAGTGCCGTGCCCTCGCGCGTGACGCGACACACCAACGTTTGCGCCGCTGAGACAAGATTGGCGCGTGATCGGGATGGGCGGCCAATACGAGCACGCAAACGCGCTACGTCGAAGGTTGACGCACCGAGACCCGGCAAGCGCTCGCCGCGTCAGTCGCGCGCGAACAGATCGCCCTTGCCGCGCACCGTGTTGATGCGGGTCGGGGTGTCGGCGTCGTCGCCGAGCTTGCGCCGAAGGCGCGAGATGCGGGCGTCGATCGCACGATCGAGGCCGTCGAACTGCAGCCCGCGCAGCCCCTGCATGATGTCGTCGCGCGACACCACGATGCCAGCGCGCTGCGCGAGCAACAGCAGCAGTTCGTGCTCGGCGGTGGTCAGTTCGACGGCGGAGCCGTCGAGCCGCACCTCGCGCGAGGCGGGCCGCAGTTCGAGCGTGGTGAAGCGCAGCGGTGGCGGTGCGGCGAAGCAGCAGCGTCCGTCATCGCTGCTCTAGGCGGGAGGCGCGACGGCGTGTCAAGTTGCGGCTCAGGCGCGCGGCCAGCCTACCGTCTGCGCCAGCAGCAACTGCTCGTCGCTGGCGAGGTTCATCGCACGGGTCAGCGCCTCGCGGTCGAACCAGGCACGCACCACCGTCGCCAGCCCGGCCGACGCGCAGGCGAGATAGACGTTCTGCGCCATCGCCCCGGCGGCCGCATAGGCGTAGGCGCTGCGTTGCGCGGCCGGCACCAGCCCCATCCGGCTGTGATCGGCCACGTAGATCAGGTCGAGCGCCGCCTCGTCGACGAAGTCCTGGTAGCCGGTGACGCCGCGCACGTCCCTCGCGACCACGCGCCGCAGTTCGTGCGCTGATGGTTCGTAGCGGTACAGGCCGTGCGGCATCGCCACGTAGAGCACGACCTCCTGCGCATTCATCGCACTCGGCGCGGTGCGGCCACCAAGGTCGGCGCGGTTGACGCCGGCGGCTGCCCACAGCAGGTCGGCCAGCAGGGCCTCGTCGAGCGGCGCCGGCGAGAAGACGCGCTGCGACTGCCGGCGCGCCAGCGCTTGCATCAAGGGCAGGCCGCCGTCGAGGCGCGGCGGCGGCATGGGTAACGACGGACTGCCGTCGCCTTCGGCTGGCCGCGGCCGGTTATGGCCGATCAGCCCGAGTGCCAGTTTGGTCAACGTGTTCATCGCCCGCCCCCCTCAACGGCTTCAGGCTAGTGCGGTCGCGCTGGCGCGATCTGATCGTGCTCAAGTCATGCCGGCTTGGCCGGGCGCAACGCCAACGGGGGCATGCAAATGCTGCGCAGCGTCCAGCACCCGCCCAGCTGGCGGCGGCCGTATCGACAGGAGTCAGCGGCACGCGGATGTGCCGTCGACGAAGAAGATCACCCCGGCCTTCAGGACTCAGAGCTGCACGCTGCCCCGTATACAGGTGACCGACGCGCCGCCGACCCAGACGGTGCCGTCGTCATCGCGCTCGATCCACACCCGCCCGGCGCGGCCAAGTGCCGTGCCCTGGGCGGCGACATATCGCGGCCGCGCCATGCCGGCGCCGATCAGCCACTGCGCCAGCGCGGCGTTCAGGCTGCCGGTCACCGGATCTTCGACCATGCCGGTATTGCCGGGGAAGAAGGCACGCACTTCGAAGTCGGTGTCCTGACCGCGGCCCTGCGCCCCGATCACGCCGACCTTGCCGCGCGGCCCCACGACACCCACGTCGAGCCCGGCCAGTACCGCGCCATCGGGCTTCAGGGCGAGGACCTGTTCGGCGCTGCGCAGCATCACCCCGCGCCAGTTCGGACCGTTATGGCACCAGGCGTGCGCGACGATGTCGGCGCGCGCCACACCCAGGCCGCGCGCAATCAGCGCCACGTCAGTCTCATCCAGCGGGCCGCTGCGGATCAATGGCGGCGCGGCAAAGGCCAACCGATCGCCGCCTTGGTCGGCCCCAGCGGTCTCGCCCGTGCTGCGGCGGATCGTGACCATTCCCACGCCGCACTCCTGCACCACCCGGTCGCCCGCGCGTGGCACACCGCCGGCACCGAGCCAGGCATGACAGGTGCCCAGCGTCGGATGGCCGGCAAACGGCAGCTCGCGCCCCGGGCAGAAGATGCGCACCCGGTAGTCGGCGCCCGCCGCCGCGCCCGCAGGGGTGGGCGGCAGCACGAACGTGCACTCCGACAGATTGGTCCAGTGGGTGAAGGCCTGCATCG
>CAZTUT010000154.1:0-6596 GCA_964616395.1 uncultured Burkholderiaceae bacterium | reverse complement strand
ATGTGGCCGGGCGGCTGCGGCGGCAGCGCTCCGAGCAGTAGCGCACCTGCTCCCAGGTGCGGGCCCAGGCCTTGCGCCAGCTCATCGGTCGGCCGCAGGCCATGCAGGGCTTGCTCGGCAGCGCGGCCTTGTTGCCCTTGTGCATTGGCGGGAGCTTTTCGTTACGCGGCGCGCCGCCGCGCGTGTGAGACGCGGCCGTGGCGGCAAGCGTCAGGGAATGCGGTTGGCCAGCCGCCACTCGCTGATCGCCTGCGCGACCGACTCGAGACTGCGCAGCGTGCGCACATCCTTAGGCGGGCGGCGGTACAGGACCGGGCACGAGCCGCCTGCCCAGATCTCGGTCGAGGCGGGCAGCTTGGTGCGCAGCTCGTTCAGCCCGTCGAGCACGTGATTGGCGTTCAGGCTCGACGAGAACGACAGCGCAACGATATCGACCTTCTGCGTGGTGGCTGCCAGCACGATGTCCCAGATCGGTGTCTGCACGCCGAGCGAGATGCAGCGGCCGCCTTCGAGCGAAAAAAGAGCCTCGGCCATCAGCACGCCAAGGCCATGCGGCTCCTGCGGGAACGTGGTCAGCAGGATGCGAGGCCGTCCCTCGTGCGTATTGCCGGGGTGCGGGATGGTGTTGATCGCGTTGCGCAGGATCACCTGGATCGACTCGGTGTACAGGTGCTCCTCGAAGATCTCGAAGTAGCCGCGGGTCCAGGCGTCGCCGACCATCTCGTTGAGCGGCGCCACGATCTCGATCACGAAGCGCGACAGGCCGACCCGCAGCAGCGACTGCGACAGCTGCCGCCGCATCTCCTCGACCCGGTGCTGCTTGATGAGGTCGAGATAGCTCTGCAGGTCTTCGTAGCTGTCGCTGGTCTCGGACGCGCGCGCCGGTGCGGCGGTGGTCGACTCGGCCAGCTGCTGCAGGTGCTCCACCGGAAAGCCGATGATCTTGCCGGGCCGGTGGCCCTGATCCATCAGACGCTTGATGATGCGCAGCTTGTCGACCTGATCGAGCGGGTAGGTTCGCTCGCCGAACGCATCGCGGCCGGGCTGAGGAAAACCGTAGCGTCGCTCCCACACGCGCAGCGTGTCCTTGGACAACCCGGTGTCGCGCTCGACCGCGGCGATCGAGACGGTGATCGGGGTGGGCGCGGTACGGTCGTTCATCGGCGGCTCGAAGGCGGCATGCAGGCCGCAGCGGCGGATGGAAATGAGGGCGGTCTCATTGAAGCGGTCGAACTGTAAACCACCGGACAGAATCGAATATTGTCTTGGACACAAGCTTGACTGTAATCATAGCGGCCCATAGGATAGGGTTTCGTGGCAGTTTTGCCTAGGACAGACTTTTCTTGAGGTCCGATTGAAGTACCGCAACCCGATGACGATTGCCGGGCAGGCGATGCGCTGGCCCGCCGGCGTGCGAGCCGTCGGTGCGGACCGCCGCGCGCTGCTGGTGCTCGTGGCCTGGGCCGTGAGCGGCGTGCTGACGCTGGCGCATGCGCAGACAACGGCGCCGGCGGCCTGTCCGGCCGCACTCGACTTCACGCTGCCGCGCCTGCAGGACGATGCGCCGCAGCGCCTGTGCCAGTTTGCCGGCCGCGTGGTGCTGGTCGTCAATACCGCCAGCTACTGCGGCTACACGCGCCAGTACGAAGGTCTGGAGAAGCTGCATGCACGCTACGCGGCGCAGGGCTTCACGATTCTTGGCGTGCCGTCGAACGACTTCAAGCAGGAGTCGGGCGACAACAAGGCGATCGCCGACCTGTGCTTCAACACATATGGGGTGAAGTTCCCGATGTTCGCGCCGCAGCCGGTGAGCGGCCCGGGCGCGCATCCGTTCTACGCGCTGCTGGCGCGCAGCGCCGGCACCGCGCCGCGCTGGAATTTCCACAAGTACCTGATCGACCGGCAGGGCCGGGTGGTGGCGAACTTCCCCAGTTCGGTCGAGCCGCTCGATGCGCGCCTGACCACGCGCATCGAGCAACTGCTGGCGGCGCGCTGAGGCGGCCGCTGCGGCCGTTATCGCGCACCGCGTCAATCCGAGAAGTCGAGGCTGAATGAAGATTGCAATCGTGGGCGCCGGCATCGCCGGCCTGGGCTGCGCGCACGCGCTGGGACGCAGCCATGACGTGACGCTGTACGAGGCCGAGGCCCGGCTGGGCGGCCATACCAATACGGTCGATGTCAGCATCGACGGCCAGACCTTCGGCGTGGACACCGGCTTTCTCGTCTACAACGAGCGCACCTATCCGAACCTGATCAAGCTGTTCGCCGACCTGGGCGTGACGGTTGCGCGCAGCGACATGTCGTTCTCGGTCAGCGTACCGATCGGACGCGGCGCTGCGGCCCGCCGCCTCGAGTGGGGCGGCGCCAATCTCGACACCGTGTTCGCGCAGCGCCGCAACCTCGCCTCGCCCGCGTTCCTCGGCATGCTGCGCGATCTGCTGCGTTTCAATCGCCAGGCCACCGAGGTCGCGCACGCGCCGGTGCAGGCCGGTGATCTGTCGCTCGGCCAGTTTCTCGACCGACATGGCTATGGCGAGCCGTTCCGCAACTGGTACCTGCTGCCGATGGCAGGCGCGATCTGGTCGTGCCCGCTGGACACGATGCTCGACTACCCGGCGGCGACCTTCATCCGCTTCTGCCATAACCACGGGCTGCTGCAGGTCAGCGACCGGCCGCAGTGGTACACGGTGGCCGGCGGCGCGCGCCAGTACGTGCGCAAGATTGCCGAGCGGCTGGCCTGCGTGCGCAGCGCCGACCCGGTGCTCGAAGTGACCCGCCACGATGGCGCGCAGCGCGTCAGCGTGCGCAGCGCGCGCGGCATCGAGCAGTTCGACCACGTGGTGCTGGCCTGCCACAGCGACCAGTCGCTGGCGATTCTGTCCGATGCCGACCGGGAAGAGCGCTCGATCGTCGGCGACGTCCGCTACCAGCGCAACCGCGCGATCCTGCACACCGACACGCGGCTGATGCCGCAGTCGCGCAAGGTCTGGTCGGCCTGGAACTATTCGAGCGGCGGCGCAGACGAACCGGCGGTGGCGGTCACCTACCTTCTGAACAAGCTGCAGCCACTGCCGGTCACCACGCCGGTGCTGGTCAGCCTGAATCCGCTGATCGAGCCGCGCGCCGACCAGGTGATCGCCGAGTTCGACTACGCCCATCCGGTGTTCGATGGCGCGGCCATCCGCGCCCAGCAGCGGCTGGCTGGCATGCAGGGGCGGCGCCGGGTCTGGTTCGCCGGGGCGTGGACTGGCTACGGCTTCCATGAGGATGGCCTGAAGTCGGGGCTGGCCGTTGCGCAGGCGCTGCTTGCGCTGGGCCGGCAGGCCGAGCGGCTGGCGGCCTGAGTGCAGCGGCAGGGCGGTCGACAGGGACGGGCGCCGGCCGGCGGTGTCCGCAGCAGGTGTTTCCCGGGCTTGCGGTCCCGCGATTTAAACCTTAAAGTTCAAATCGTGACTCAACAGTCATTTCGCCGATCCTCAGCCCCCCCATTTCTGCCGCAACTCGCAAAGTCGCTCGATTCATGAACGCAACGTCGACCGCACTGCCCCAGATCGGCTTCGGCTCGATCCGGCACGCGCGCCTGCGTCCCGCGCGGAATCGGTTCGCCTATGGGGGCTACTTCCTGCGGCTGCCGCTGCGCACGCTGGCGCGGCAGCCGCTGCGGCTGCGCTGGCTGGCGCGCAATGGGCGCAGCCTGTTCGCGCTGAACGACGTCGATCATGGCGATGGCGGCGACCCGCTGGCCTGGATCGACGCGCAACTGGCGCGCGCCGGCATCGATGATGCGCGTGGCGAGGTCTGGCTGCATGCATTTCCGCGGGTGCTCGGCTACGTGTTCAATCCGGTCAGCTTCTGGCTGTGCCACCGCACCGATGGCGTGCTGCGCGCGGTGCTGTGCGAGGTCAACAATACGTTCGGCGAGCGTCACTGCTACCTGCTGGCGCATGCTGACGGCCGGCCGTTGCGCTGGGGCGAGGAGCTGACCGCGCACAAGGTGTTCCATGTGTCGCCGTTCTGCGCGGTCCAGGGCAACTATCGCTTCCGCTTCATGCTGACCGCGCCGCGCGGCGACGAGGGCGCACCGCGCTTCATCGCCCGCATCGACCACGACGATGCCGATGGCCCGCTGCTGCAGACCTCGATCGAGGGCCGCCTGGAGCCGCTGACCGACCGTGCATTGCTGCGCGCGTTCGCCGGCTTTCCGGCGTTCACGCTGGGCGTGATGTCACGCATCCACTGGCAGGCGCTCAAGCTGTGGCTCAAGCGCGTGCCGTTCTTCCGCAAGCCGGCGCCGCCCGCGCTGCCGCTGACCCGCTCCCTCGACGCTGACCCATCCGCGGCCGCGGATGCTGCGCCGACCTCGGCCTGACGGCCTTCCACCCGTTTCGACTCTCCGGAACCCGCACGACATGAATGACATCGCTCTTCGCCTGCACGACGACGTCCCGGCCGCCGACGCACTCGACACCCGCGCCTTCCCGGCGCGCGCGCGCTGGGTGCTCAAGTTGCTGGCGCGCGTCGAGCACGGCGTGCTGCTGGTGCAGTTCCCCGATGGCCAGCGCGCCCGCTTCGGCCGCAGCGGCGCGGTGGCCGACATCCAGCTCGCCAACTGGAACGTGTTCAGCGCCGCGCTCAAGAGCGGCGACATCGGCTTCGCCGAGACCTGGATCGACGGCGACTGGACCAGCAGCGACCCGGCGCGCGTGCTGATGTTTTTCCTGCGCAACCGTGCGGCGGTCGAGCGCGTGATCTACGGCTCGTTCTGGGGCTCGCTCGCGTACCGGATCAAGCACCTGTTGAACCGCAACAGCAAGCCGCAGGCGAAGAAGAATATCGTTGCCCACTACGACCTTGGCAATGCGTTCTATTCGCTGTGGCTCGATCCGTCGATGACCTACAGCGCGGCGCTGTTCGCCCCCGGTGTCTCCGATGGCGCCAGCGCGCATGGCGTGGCCACCACCGACGAACTGGTGGCTGCACAGCAGGCCAAGTACGCCCGCGTGATCGACGAGATGGCGCTGGCGCCAGGTGCCCGCGTGCTCGAGATCGGCTGCGGCTGGGGCGGGCTGGCCGAAGCCGCGGCAGCAGCCGGGCTGCGCCTGACCGGCCTGACGCTGTCGCCGTCGCAACTGGCGTTTGCGCAGCAGCGGCTGGCGCGCCGAGACCTGAGCGCCGACCTCAAGCTGCAGGACTACCGCGACGAGCGCGGCCAGTACGACGGCATCGCCAGCATCGAGATGTTCGAAGCGGTCGGCGAGCAGTACTGGCCGTCGTACTTCGCCACGCTGGCGCGTTGCCTGAAGCCGGGCGGCCGCGCCTGTATTCAGACCATTGTCATCGACGATGCGCACTTCGAGCGCTACCGCAGCGGCACCGACTTCATCCAGCAGTACGTGTTCCCGGGCGGCATGCTGCCCTGCCCGCGCGTGTTCCGCGAGCAGGCGCAGCGCGCCGGTCTCGAGGTCGTGACCGCGCATGCGTTCGGGCGCGACTATGCGCGTACGCTGGCAACCTGGCGCGCGCGCTTCACCGAGCAGACGGCGGCGGTGCGCGCGCTCGGCTTCGGTGACGACTTCATCCGACTGTGGGAGTTCTATCTCGCCTATTGCGAAGCGGCGTTTGCCGACGGGAGCACCGATGTCCTCCAGTACACGCTCGTCCGGCGCTAGGCGCATCCATGCGGTGCTGCTGGCCAGCCTGCTGCTGCTGCCGGCCCTGGGTCCGGCGCAAGCCCAGGGCGGTACATCCGCGCCCGCCTCGGTGGCCGCGATGACGCCAGCGCCCTATGTCAATCGCTACGTGTCCGATGCCCGCCTCGCGGGTGAGGGCCGGCTGACCTGGCTCGGATTCCACGTCTACGACGCGCAACTGTTCGCGCCGGTCCGCTTCAGCCTCGATGACCCGCTGCGCCAGCCCTTTGTGCTGGAGCTGACCTACGCGCGCAAGCTCGAAGGCAAGTCGATCGCTGTCGCCAGCCGCGACGAGATGCAGCGGATGGGGCTGGGCACGCCCGAGCAGCAGTCGCGCTGGCTGGCGCGCATGGAGGCGCTGTTTCCCGATGTGGACAAGGGCCGGCGCATCGCCGGTGTCAACCAGCCCGGCACCGGCGCGCGCTTTTACGTCGATGGCGTGTTTGCCGGCAGCATCGACGAGCCGGACTTCGCGCGCGCGTTCTTCGCGATCTGGCTCGACCCGCGCACGCGCGCGCCGCGGCTGCGCGACAGCCTGCTCAAGCGCCCCGGCGCGAGCCTCTAGGCGGCCCGGCGGGCGGCCCATGCAATGAGCCTCGAACGGCAGGCGCTGCCGACCACGTCTCCCGTACGCGCGCCGGCGCTGGCTGCCTACGCGCTGCTCGGCCTGCCGTTGGCGATGACGGCGCTGCCGATCAACATCCTGCTGCCCGACTTCTATGCCGGCCGCACCGGGCTGGCGCTGTCGACCATCGGCCTCGTGCTGCTGGCCACGCGCGTGGTCGACGCGGTTGCCGATCCGCTGCTCGGCAGCTGGGTCGATGCGCAGAAGGGCCAGCGCGGCTACCTGCGGCCGGTGCTGCTGGCCGCGCCGTTGCTGGCGGCCGGCTTCGTGCTGCTGTTCAA
>CAZTUT010000153.1:2574-6766 GCA_964616395.1 uncultured Burkholderiaceae bacterium | reverse complement strand
GTGAAGTTCGACGAGCCGTTCAAGCGCCTGTTCACCCAGGGCATGCTGACGCACGACTGCTACTACCGCGAGGCCGACGGCAAGAAGCGCTGGTTCTATCCGAGCGAGATCGACGTCGAGTTCGACGAGCGTGGCCGGCCGGTCAAGGTCACCGCCAAGGAAGACGGTCAGCCGGTCTTCTTCGGTGGCACCGAGAAGATGAGCAAGAGCAAGAACAACGTGGTCGAGCCGCGCGACATCATCGGCAAGTTCGGCGCCGACACCGCGCGTACCTTCGCGATGTTCGCCGGCCCGCCCGACCAGAGCGCGGCCTGGAGCAATTCCGGCGCCGAAGGCACCTTCCGCTTCCTGCGGCGGCTATGGAGTTTCTGCCAGGAACGCCGCGACCGCGTGGCAGCCGCTGCCGCTGTGGCCACCTCGGTCGATGACGCCGCGCTCAAGTCGCTGCGGCGCGAGATTCACCTGAACCTGAAGCAGGCCGATTTCGACTACGGCCGCATGCAGTACAACACGGTGGTCTCGGCGGTGATGAAGATGCTCAATGCGATCGAGGATGCGCGCCTGCCCGACACGCCGCCGGCCAACGCCGCGCTGCGCGAGGCGCTCGGCATCCTGCTGCGCACGCTCTATCCGATCGCCCCGCACATCACGCAGGCGCTGTGGGTGGAGCTCGGCTACGAGCGCGAGTTCGGCGCGCTGCTGGATGCCCCGTGGCCGCAGGCCGACGAAGGCGCGCTGAAGCAGGACGAGATCGACCTCGTGGTGCAGGTCAACGGCAAGCTGCGCGGCCAGATCCGCGTGCCCGCCGGCGCCGACAAGGCGGCGGTCGAGGCCGCCGCGCTGGCCGACGCCAACGTGCAGAAGTTCATCGGCGGTCAGCCGGTCCGGCGGCTGGTCGTGGTGCCGGGAAAGCTCGTCAATGTGGTCATCTGACGCGCCGGCCGTGCCGCGTCGGCGCCGGCTGATTGCCGCGCTGCCGGCGCTGCTCGGCCTGGGCACGGCAACGCTCGTTACCGGCTGCGGCTTCCGGATGCGCGGCGAACGCAGCCTGCCGTTCGAGACGATCTTCCTCGGCTTTCCGCCCAATTCACCACTCGGCGCCGAACTGACGCGCAACATCGTTGCCGGTACCCGGACCCGGGTCGTCACCGAGCGCGCCGGCGCGCAGGCGCTGCTGGAAGTGCTCGGCGAATCGCGCGAGCGCGAGGTGCTGTCGGTCAATTCGCAGGGCCGCACACGCGAGTACCAACTGCGCCTCGGCTTCATCTTCCGCGTCCACGACGGCAAGAACCATGAGTTCGTGCCGGTCACGCGGCTTCAGATCCAGCGCGACATCGCGTTCAACGAGTCCCAGGTGCTGGCGCGCGAGGCCGAAGAAGTGCTGATCTACCGCGACATGCAGAGCGACCTGGTACAGCAGGTGCTGCGCCGGCTCGCCGCCGCGCGCCCGGTCGGCGCGACCTGAAGGCCGCCATGCAGATACGCGCCGAGCAACTCGCCGCGCGTCTGGCGCGCGG
This sequence comes from uncultured Burkholderiaceae bacterium, assembly GCA_964616395.1. Taxonomy (GTDB): domain Bacteria; phylum Pseudomonadota; class Gammaproteobacteria; order Burkholderiales; family Burkholderiaceae_F; genus JALHMQ01. The sequence continues at coordinate 5,249 of CAZTUT010000153.1, read as the reverse complement.
GCCGCTTGCATCGGTCTACGTGGTGTCGAGCAACGAGTCGTTGCTGGCGATGGAAGCCCAGGATGCGATCCGGGGCGCGGCGCGGGCCGCCGGCTTCAGCGAACGCCAGGTGATCCACGCCGACGGGCGCAGCGACTGGTCGCTGCTGGCCGGCGCCGCGCAGGGCCTGTCGCTGTTTGCCGAGAAGCGCATCATCGAAATCCGCCTGCCCTCGGGCAAGCCGGGGCGCGAAGGCGGCGAGGCGCTACGCCAGCACGCCGCCAATGCGACCGACGACCTGCTGACGCTGGTCTGCCTGCCGGCGCTCGATCGAACCACGCGCAACAGCAGCTGGGCCGCTGCGCTCGACGCGGCCGGTGTGTGGATCGACATTCCGGCGCTGAGCCGCGCCGACCTGCCGGCCTGGATCGGCCAGCGGCTCAAGCGGCAAGGGCAAGCCGCGCCAACGGAGGCCCTGACCTTCATCGCCGATCGCGTCGAGGGCAACCTGCTCGCTGCGCATCAGGAAATCAGCAAGCTCGGCCTGCTGCATCCGCCCGGTGACCTGTCGCTGGAGGCGGTTCAGGAGGCGGTGCTCGATGTGTCGCGCTACGAAGTGTTCGGGCTGTCGACCGCGATGCTGGCCGGCGACCGCAAACGCGTGCTCAAGGTGATCGCCGGCCTGCGCGCCGAGGACGAACCGCTGCCGCTGATCCTGTGGGTGGTTGGCGAGGACGTCCGCACGCTGCTGCAGTTACGCGCCGCGCTCGACGGCGGGATGCCGTTTTCGCAGGCCGTGCGCAAGGTCTGGGTCCGGCGCGACAAGGAAGAGGCGATCCAGGCGGCGTTGCGACGCCTCGACACAACTCGGCTGGCGCGGCTGCTGGCGCGCTGCGCCGAACTCGATCGCATCAGCAAGGGCCTGACCGTGGCTCAGCGCGACAGCGACCCATGGCTAGAATTGAGCGAAATCGCGCTCGGCGTCGCCGCATGACGCCGATTCGCAGCCAGGCGCCCGCCCGCGTGGTCTTCTCTTTCATTCGATGCCCGGTCCGCTTGCTGCGGGCCACGCCAAGACTGCCCAGACGATGAACGCCCCCGCCCCCGACCCGACCGCCCTCGCCGCGCCCGATCTCGCGCGCATGATGGACGAGATCGGCCAGCGCGCGCGCCTCGCCGCTGCCGCGATGGCGCGCGCGCCGACAGCCGCCAAGAACGAGGCGCTGCGTCAGATCGCGGCGGCGATCCGCGCCGACCGGCAGGCACTGCAGTCGGCCAACGCGATCGATGTCGAGCGCGCCCGCGCCAACGGCCTCGACAGCGCCGCGCTCGACCGGCTGACGCTGTCGGACAAGGCGGTCGAGCAGATGGCGCGCGGGCTGGAGCAAATCGCCGACCTGCCCGATCCGATCGGCGAGATCAGCGACGTGCGGCCGATGCCCTCGGGCATCCGCGTGGGCCGCATGCGCGTGCCGCTCGGCGTGATCGGCATCATCTACGAGAGCCGGCCAAACGTGACCGCCGACGCCGCCGGTCTGTGCCTGAAGAGCGGCAACGCCTGCGTGCTGCGCGGCGGCTCCGAGGCGATCGAATCGAACCGCCGCATCGCGCAGTGCGTGGCCGACGGCATGGCGGCCGCCGGACTGCCGCGCGATGGCGTGCAGCTGATCGGCGTGACCGACCGCGCTGCGGTGGGCCTGCTGGTGACGATGCCGCAGTACATCGACATCATCGTGCCGCGCGGCGGCAAGAGCCTGATCGAGCGGCTGATGCGCGAAAGCCGGGTGCCGATGATCAAGCACCTCGACGGCATCTGCCACGTGTATGTGGATGGCGCGGCCGACCTGACCAAGGCGCTGCGCATCGCCGACAACGCCAAGACCCAGCGCTACGGCACCTGCAACACGATGGAAACGCTGCTGGTCGCGCAACCGATCGCCGAGCGGCTGCTGCCGATGCTGGGCCGCATCTACGCCGACAAGGGCGTGGAACTGCGCGGCTGCGAGGCCACCCGTGCCGCGCTGGCCGCCGCCGGCGTGGCCTGCCTGCCCGCCACCGAAGAGGACTGGCGTACCGAGTACCTGGCGCCGATCCTGTCGATCCGCGTGGTGCCAGGGCTGGAGGCGGCGATCGATCACATCAACACCTACGGCAGCAAGCACACCGACGCCATCGTCACCGAGGACTACTCGGCGGCGATGCGCTTCCTGCGCGAGGTCGACTCGGCGTCGGTGATGATCAATGCGTCGACCCGATTCGCCGATGGCTTCGAGTACGGACTCGGCGCCGAGATCGGCATCAGCAACGACAAGCTGCACGCGCGCGGCCCGGTCGGCCTGGAGGGCCTGACCTCGCTGAAGTACGTGGTGTTCGGCAACGGCGAAGTGCGAAGCTGAAGCCAGGGACCCGGCATGAGTGACGCGACGGTCTACGGCATCATCAAGGCACTGCACATCGTGTTCGTCACGAGCTGGTTTGCCGGCCTCTTCTACCTGCCGCGCATCTACGTGAACCTGGCGATGGTGCCGGCCGACAGCACGGCCGAGCGCGATCGGCTGCTGCTGATGGCGCGCAAGCTGTACCGCTTCATGACGCCGCTGGCCGTGCTGGCGCTGGTCTTCGGCCTGTGGCTGTGGCTCGGCTATGGTGTCGGCGGCGGCTGGATGCACGCGAAGCTGCTGCTGGTGCTGGGGCTG
>CAZTUT010000153.1:0-2474 GCA_964616395.1 uncultured Burkholderiaceae bacterium | reverse complement strand
CCATGCCGATCGTCGTCGACTACTTCATGACCCCGGTGTCGCCCTATGTCTACCTGGGCCACGAGCGGCTGCGCGCGCTGTGCGCCCGCACCGGCGCGCACCTGGTGCTGCGCGTGGTCGACCTGGGTAAGGTGTTCCCGGTCTCCGGCGGTGTGGCGCTGAAGGATCGCGCGCCGCAGCGCCAGGCCTACCGGCTGCAGGAGCTGGCGCGCTGGCGCGATTTCCTCGGCCTGCCGCTGAACCTGCAGCCGCGACACTTTCCGGTGCCGCCGGCGCTGGCCTCGACGCTGATCCTGGCCACGGCCGAGCAGCACGGCCAGGAAGCCGCGCTCGACATTGCCGCCGACTGCCTGCGCGCGGTCTGGGCCGAGGAGCGCAACATCGCCGATGCGGCCACGTTGCAGGCGATCGCCGAGCAGCGCGGCCTCGACGGCCGCGCGCTGCTCGACCTGGCGGGCACCGACCGCATCGCCACCACGTTCGAGCAGCACACGGCCGAGGCAATCGCACGCGGCGTTTTCGGCGCTCCCACCTACGCGATCGGCACGCAGTTGTTCTGGGGGCAGGACCGGCTCGACTTCCTGGAACGCGCGCTTGTCAGTGGCGCCACCGGATCGGAGTCGCGATGAGTCAGGCGCTGCACCGTTTTTTCGCGATCTGCCCGCGTGGGCTGGACGCGCCGCTGGCGAGCGAATTGCAGGCGCTCGGCGCCACCCACCTGGCGCCGGAAGCCGGTGGGGTTGGCTTCGCCGGGACGCTGGCGACCGGCTACGCCGCCAACCTGCACTCGCGGCTGGCCAGCCGCGTGCTGTGGCAGGTCGGCCGCCGAGCGTATGCCAGCGAGGACGATGTCTACGCCGCCACCTACGCGGTGGCATGGGACGACCACATGACGCCGCAGCAGACACTGCGGGTCGACGTCAACGCCTCGCACTCGCCGCTGCGCAGCCTCGAGTTCGCGATGCTGCGCGTCAAGGACGGCGTGGTCGATCGTCTGCGCGACCGCTACGGCGAGCGGCCGTCGATCGACCGTGCGCGGCCCGACGTGCGCGTGTTCGCCTTCCTCGACCACGAGGCGGTCACGCTCTATCTTGACCTGTCGGGCGAGCCGCTATTCAAGCGCGGCTGGCGTGCCGACAAGGGCGAAGCACCGCTGAAGGAAAACCTGGCTGCCGGCCTGCTGGCGCTGTCGGGCTGGACACCGGCGCAGCCGCTGCTCGATCCGTTCTGCGGCAGCGGCACCATCGTCATCGAGGCGGCCTGCATCGCGGCACGGCGGGCGCCCGGGCTCGAACGCGAGTTCGCGCTGCAGCGGTTGACCAGCTTCGACGCCGCGGCGTGGCGCAACCTTTGCGACGAGGCACGGGCACGGATCGACGACAGTGCCGCTGCGCAGATCGTCGGTAGCGACATTTCGACGCGCGTGGTCGAACAGGCGCGCGCCAATGCGCGGCTGGCTGGCCTGTCGCGCTGGCTCGACGACGGCCGCCTCGTGCTGGGCGCCGGCGACGCGCGCCAGATGACGCCGCCAGCGGCGAATGGTCTGATCGTGACCAACCCGCCGTATGGCGAGCAGAGCACGCCGCGCTCGGCCAGCGTGCCAAAGATGATGGGCGAGATCGGCGACCGGCTGAAGCAGGCGTTTGCTGGCTGGAGCGCGTGGCTGCTGACCTCGGACCGCCAGTTGCCGCGCCAGATGCGTCTGGCCGAAACGCGCAAGGCGGTGCTCTACAACGGCGCGCTCGAGTGCCGGCTGTTCCGATTCGACCTGGTGTCGGGCAGCTACCGGCCGCGCGCTGCGACTACGCCGCCAGCGCCTTCTCAATGTCCTTGATCAGGTCCTCGGGCGCGGTGGTCGGCGCATAGCGTTCGATCACGCTCCCATCCTTGCCGATCAGGAACTTGGTGAAGTTCCACTTGATCGCGCTGCTGCCAAGCAGCCCCTTCTTCTCGGATGTCAGGTGCTTGAACAGCGGATGCGCATCAGCGCCGTTGACATCGACCTTGGCGAACAGCGGGAAGCTGACACCGAAGTTGCGCTCGCAGAACTCGGCGATGCTGGCGTCCTCGCCCGGCTCCTGCGCGCCGAACTGGTTGCACGGGAAGCCGAGCACCGCGAAGCCGCGATCCTTGAACTGCCGGTAGATCGCCTCGAGCCCCTTGTACTGCGGCGTGAAGCCGCACTTGCTGGCGGTGTTGACCACCAGCAGCACCTTGCCGCGGTAGTCGGACAGTGAACGGGGCTTGCCGTCGATCGTGGTGGCCGAAAACTCGTAGACGGTCGACATGGATTCTCCGTGAGGTGCAGCGCGGCCGGATGGCCGCGAAAGCGGGTTGCCGGCGTCAGCCGGTCAGACCCATGTGCTCGATGCCGCGGCGAATGCCGGCCACACCACCGAGCAGCCGTGGATGGAGCTTGATCTGCAGCCGCAGGACGTTGCCCGACTCGGAGGTGCGCAGCGCGCCCTCGTCGG
>CAZTUT010000152.1:0-6769 GCA_964616395.1 uncultured Burkholderiaceae bacterium | reverse complement strand
GTCAGCGTCGAACTGGTGTTCGATGAAAGCCACGATCGCGCCCAGCCGCTGACGAATGCAACCCGCCGGCTGCTGAGCGGATTCAACCGGGAGCAAGGCCAGTTGCGCCTGCTGGCGCGCGGTGTCAGCCCGCAGTTGCTGGCACCGGTTGAGATTGAGGCACGCGATCTGGCGCCGGCGCAGGCGCGCGGCGCGCAGTTGCTGTTCATTGTGCCGTGGGCCGCCCTGATCGTCGCCATTTTCGGAGCGCTTAGCGTTGCCATCGACGTCACTGCCGGCGAGCGCGAGCGTGGCTCGCTGGAACCGCTGCTGATGAATCCCGTCAGCAGTCGCGCGCTGGTTGCAGGAAAGTGGGCGGTGGTGATGACCTACTCGGTCGTGATCGTGGCGCTGACGATGCTGGGCTTCCTGGTATCAATGCGCTTCATCTCCAGCGAGACACTGTCGGCGATGATGCAGCTCCAGTGGCGCGAGGTCGCGGTGTTCTGCCTGGTGCTGCTTCCGTTCGCGGCCATGATGGCTGCCGTCAACATGCTGGCGGCCACCTTCGGCCGAAACTTCAAGGAGGCGCAGACCTATGTCTCCTACATCTCGATGGCGGTGCAGTTCGCCGCCCTGATCCCGGTATTCATGACGGTGCGGGATGCGCTCTGGCAGCTGGCGGTGCCCTCGGTAGCCCAGATCGCGGTCATGATGAAGGCGCTGCGCGGCGAGGCACTGTCGACGACCGATCTGCTGCTGCCGGCGGTTTGCTGCGCGGTGGTCACGCTGGTCTGCCTCGAAGTGCAGGCGCGCCTGCTGCAGCGCGAAAAGATCGTCTTCGGGCAGTAACACGCGCCCCGGCGCGTCTGCCACCGCCACGCTAGGCGGAACAGCCGAAGACTCGCCTGCCAATTGGACGAATCCGCCCCGAGGTTGTAATGCAATAATCCGGCGGTACGTACTGATTGCAATGGCCGCCATCCAGCCCGACACCGTCCCCCTGGGTACGCCGGAGATCCTGCCGACTCCGCCGTCGGCTATTGGCCGTTTCCAGATCCTGCACGAAATCGGCCGTGGCTCCAACGGCGTGGTCTACAGCGCTCAGGACCCGGTGTTGGGCCGCGAGCTGGCGATCAAGGCGATTCCGCTGACTGCCCTGCCGCAATACCGGCAACAGATCGAGGACGGCTTCATCAACGAGGCACGCGCGGCCGGGCGCCTGAACCACGCCCATATCGTCACGATCTTCGATGCCGGGCGCTCCGGCGACCTGGCCTACATCGCAATGGAGCGGCTGCAGGGCCGCGACCTGCACGACGTGCTGGCCACCGGCCAGAAGATGACGCTCAAACAGGTCGTCAGCCTGATGACCCGGGTCGCCGATGCCGTGCATTACGCGCACAAGCGCGGCCTGATCCATCGGGACATCAAACCGTCGAACATCTTCCTGCTGCGCGACGGCAAGCCCAAGGTACTCGACTTCGGTGTCGCGCTGACGATGGCCGACAACGCCGGCAAGTCAGAGCATCGGAAGCTGATCGGCACGCCCAACTACATGTCGCCCGAGCAGGCGCTCGGCCAGCAGATCGATCGCCGCAGCGACATCTTCTCGCTCGGCATCATCCTGTACGAACTGCTGTGCGGCAAGCGCGCCTTCGACGGCAAGAACGTCGAGGAAATCCTGGCCAAGGTGGTGGCGGCCAATCCCACGCCGCTGGAGAAGATCCGCTCCGACATCCCGGCGCCGCTGCTGACCGTGGTACGCAAGGCGATGACCAAGGACATCCACCAGCGCTACCAGAGCGCAGGCGAGATGCGCAACGATCTGGCCGCGTTCTCCGGCAGCGTGACGGTGATGCAGCCGCTCGCAGGCGCGGATGCAGCGCCGGTCAAGCGACGTCTGAGCCGGCGCGAAATGGCCTTGCTGACGCTGCTGGTGCTGGCGCTCGGCGGGCTCGCGTGGCAGGTATCGCGGGCGCCTGCGAGCACCCCGGGACCCGGCTCTTCAGCGGTCGCACCGGCGCACAGCGCCGAGTCTCGGACTGGGCCTCCCGCGCCCACCGCAGCCGCAAGCGATGCAATGACCGCATCGCCCTCGGCGTCGGCACCCACACCGGCCGCCGCAGGCGCTGACACGGCGCAGCGCTGAGCCCGGGCCCGCCGCCTCAGCGCAGGCCGATCTGGGTCGCCCACACAGCGGCCTCGACCCTCGAACGGAAGCCGAGCTTGCGCAGCACGTGCTTGACGTGGACCTTCACGGTGCCCTCGGTGATCGACAGCGACCGCGCGATCAGCTTGTTCGACTGGCCATCGGCCACGCAGCGCAGCACCGCCTGCTCGCGCTCGGTCAGTTGCGACAGGTCACGCTCGCCACGCCGCTGCGCATCCTGCACCTCGGCACGCAGCGCAGTGGCCAGCCGCCCGGCCAGCGCATCGCTGATCACGGTCTTGCCGGTCAGCGCCTCGCGCAGCCGCGCGAGCAGGTCCTCGGGTTCCATGTCCTTGAGCAGATAGCCATCGGCACCGGCGCGTATCGCCTGCATCAGGTCGTCGGGCGCGTCCGATACGGTCAGCATCACCACCCGCCGGGCCGGATCTTCTTCCTTGAGCAGCGACAGCACATCGAGCCCGGAATCCCCCTTGAGGTTGAGATCGAGCAGGATCAGGTCAGGATCGTGCTGGCGTGCCAGCGCCAGCGCGCCAGCGCGGTCGGCCGCCTCGCCGACCACCCGGATCTCGGGCTCCATGCCAAGAAGTTGCGCGACACCACGGCGAAACAGCGGGTGGTCGTCGACGATCAGTACGGTATGAGGCATGTCAGGGCATCCTTTCCTCGGCGGCCTGCGCGAGCGCGGCATGCAGGTCCGCTGCTGCGGGCGAGGTCCCAGTTGCGCCGCTGAACGGCGGGCCGGCATGGAACCGCAGCCGCACCGCGGTGCCGCCCTGAGCGCGCCGGCCGATATCGAGCGATCCGTCGACCAGCTGAGCCCGATCGCGCATGATGGTCAGGCCGAAGTGCTGGCGCGGCGAATCGAGCGACTCGATGCCGACGCCGTCGTCCTCGACGCTGACCTCGATCTGCGCACCGACACTCCCCGCTGGCGGGTCGACACGCAGCAGCCGCACCCAGGCGTGGCGCGCCTGCGCGTGCTGCTCGACATTGGCCAGCGCCTCGCGCACCACGTGCAGCACGTGAATCTGCTGATTGGCAGTCAGCTCGATGCCAAGCAGCGCATCGCTGAGCTGCACGTCGATGCCGGTGCGCGCCCGAAAGTCAGCGACGGTCTCGGCCAGCGCTGACGACAGTCCCTTGCCGGACAGCTGCAGCCGGAACGTGGTCAGCAGCTCGCGCAGTTGCCGGTAGGCGCTGGAGACGCCTTCGCGCAGCTCCGCCACCACGTCGAGCGCAGCGCCGCTGGCGCGCGGGCCATCGGCCGACAGCAGCGCGGACAGCCGCGCCAGCTGGATCTTGGTGTAGGACAGCGACTGCGCGAGGGAATCGTGCAGCTCGCGTGCGATTGCCGAGCGTTCCTCGAACAGCGCCAGCCGGCGATGCTCGTCGCGCGCCTGCGCCGCCGCCAGCGCCGCCCCCAGGTGCCGGCCCACGGTCTGCGCCAGCTCGACCTGCCACGGCGCCAGCCGCTGTCCAGCCGCCAGCCGCAACGGCATCACACCCACCTGCCGCTCGCCGTCGAGCAGCGGAATGACAATGCGGTCGTGCGTCGAGCGCAGCGAGTCGGCGGCGGCCCTCATCGGTTGCGGGTGTCCGGCGTCCAGCCGGATCGACTCACCCGCGCGCAGCGCTACGCAGCGCTCGCAGCCGGACTGTGCGCACAGATCGACCGGATCATCACCGGCGGACGCCAGTGGCAGGCCAGCCGCGGTGGGATCAGGCCGAGCGCAGATCACCGCCGACTGCACGCCAAGCACGTCGCACAGGCGCTCGGCGACACGCTCGAACATCGCGGGTTCCAGTTGCGGCGCTGAAAGCTCGCGGGCGGTCTCGTACAACAGCGTCAGCGACTGATTGGAACGCGCCAGGTCGACCGTCTTGGCGGCGATCTGCGCTTCGAGCGAGCCGTACAGCGTGCCCAGCTCCGCAACCATGTGGTTGAACCCCTGGCCGAGCTGGCCGATCTCGTCGGGCCCCGCGCGCGGCACGCGCACCTTGAAGTCGCCGGCTCGCACCCGGGAGGCGAATTGCGCCAGTTCCTTGACCGGCTGGAACACCTGCACGTCGAGCACGAACACCGCTGTCAGCACCAGTACGAGGATCACGAAAAGGGTCGCGCCCAAGGCCACCTGCAATACATGGATGCGCGACTCGAGATCGGCTTCGAGCTGCGCGACCAGGCGGTCGACATCGGCAACGAAGCCATGGATGCGCTTGCGGAAAGCCGCCAGTGCCTCCGGGTCTTCGACCGCAGCGCGGGCCATCGAGCGGATGCCGGTCCATTCGCTCGACACACGCTGGTAGCGCGCCTGCAGCGGACCGTCGGCCGGGATCGCGGCGGTCAGACGCGGATCGGCGAGGCGGCGCTCGAACGCGGCGATCTCCAGCTCGACCGCCTCGCGCCCGGCGGGTGCTGCCGCGACCCGGTCGTCCTCGAACAGCCTGACGGTCAGCAGATACGACTGCATGCGCAACGAGCCAGCGACGTTGATCGCCGCCCCCTTGCCAGTCGAGCTCTCGGTGAATACGGCGGCGGCGAGCACGACGGCCACCGCTAGCAGCGCGATCACGCCCAGCACGCTGGCCACGCGCAGCAGGGTGGAGCCCGACCATTGGCTTCGCAAACTCATCGGTGCAACGTAAGTCCGGGCGCCACCAGGCGCGCTGATTCAGGTCAATGGGTCGGGGTTGCCGTGCCGAGCGCCGGCACCACGCAACAGTATCCGACGCGCCGGTCCGGAAGTGGCAATCGATGACGGATCGCGCTACCTCGTTCGAGATAGCCGAGGCCCCCAGGGCGAGTAAGGCGGGGCAGCGGCTTGACCTGAGTCAGCCGCGCGGTCTCGGCTGGCCGCGACAGTGCCGCTCGACGCGCCCCGCGGCGTGCCTGCGAACGGCCCCCTCCGAGCGCATTCGCCCACCGCGAGGCGCCCCGACGACGCCGCACACGCCCCAAGGACTCGCCACCATGGCCCGCACCGCTGCCACCGCCCCCCCTGCAGCAGAACCGCGCAACCGTCGCGCGTGGTCGGTCGCGATCATCTCAACGCTCGCGTTCACGGTCTGCTTCGCGGTCTGGATGATGTTCGCGGTGATTGGCATCCCGATCAAGAAGACGCTCGGGCTGAACAACACCGAGTTCGGCCTGCTGACCGCGATCCCGGTGCTCACCGGCTCGCTGATCCGCGTGCCGCTGGGGATGTGGACCGACCGCTTCGGCGGCCGCATCGTGTTCTTCCTGCTGATGCTGAGCACGGTGGTACCGATCTGGCTGATCGGCTACGCGACCGAATACTGGCATTTCCTGACGCTCGGCCTGTTCGTCGGACTGGCCGGTGGCTCGTTCTCGGTGGGCACGCCCTACGTGGCGCGCTGGTTCGACCGCAGGAACCAGGGTTTCGCGATGGGTGTGTTCGGCGCCGGCAACTCGGGGGCGGCGGTCAACAAGTTCGTGGCGCCGGTGCTGGTGGTCGCCTACGGCTGGACCTTGGTGCCGCAGGTCTACGCCGCCTCGATGCTGGCGATGGCGCTGCTGTTCTGGCTGTTCAGTCACCACGACCCGAAGCATTGCGTTGAGTCGCACGTGACCTGGCGCCAGCAGCTGAAGGCGCTCAAGGACCCGAAGGTGTGGAAGTACTGCCAGTACTACTCGATCGTGTTCGGCGGCTACGTTGCACTGAGCCTGTGGATGGTCCAGTACTACGTCAACGAGTTCAGTCTCGACATCCGCGTGGCGGCGCTGCTGGCCGCCTGCTTCTCGCTGCCGGGCGGCGTGCTGCGCGCGGTCGGCGGCTGGATGAGCGACAAGTGGGGCGCGCACAAGGTCACCTGGTGGGTGCTCTGGGTCAGCTGGATCTGTCTGTTCCTGCTGTCGTATCCGGCCACCACCTACACGGTGCAGGGCGTCAACGGCCCGATCACCTTCGCGCTGGCGCACAACGTCTGGACCTTCACGATCCTGATGTTCGCCATGGGCGTGGCCTGGGCCTTCGGCAAGGCCAGCGTGTTCAAGTACATCGCCGACGACTACCCGCGCAACATCGGCGTCATCAGCGGCATCGTCGGACTGGCCGGCGGCCTCGGCGGGTTCGTGCTGCCGATCATGTTCGGCGCCCTGCTCGACCTGACGGGCGTGCGCTCGTCGGCCTTCATGCTGATGTACGGCGTCGTCTGGGTGTCGCTGATCTGGATGTACCGGACCGAGATCCGGGCCATGGATGTCGTGTCCGGACATCCGCACAAGGTGCCGGCAGCCGTCGCCGGGGCCGAATAGATGCACGCCGCGAGGGAGAGACCATGAGCGCAGTTCAGCCTGGCATCGCCAGCCCCCCGAATACCCCCCCGGTGAAAGGCGCCGGCGACATCGCCGACTGGCGACCCGAGGACGAGGCGTTCTGGGCGTCGACCGGCAGGAAGATCGCCTACCGCAACCTGGCGCTGTCGGTGCCGGCGCTGCTGTGCGCGTTCGCGGTGTGGGGCATGTGGGGAATCATCACCGTGCAGATGATGAATCTCGGCTTCCCGTTCAGCCAGGCCGAGTTGTTCACGCTGACGGCGATGGACCAAAACCTGAAGTTGCGTATGATCCCAAAGAATCAATGATCAATATCACTT
>CAZTUT010000151.1:0-6788 GCA_964616395.1 uncultured Burkholderiaceae bacterium | reverse complement strand
TGTTGCCCTTCTCGGCGTACTGGCGCATCACGCGCTCGTAGTCGGCGTTGGCCACGTTCTCGCTGAACACGTACTCGATGTCGCCGCGCGCCACGGCCGCGTTCAGCGCCTTGTGGATGCGGCTGACCCACTGCTGCTCGACCGGCACCGTGTAGATGGCCGCAACCTTGAGTTTCTTGTTCTGTGCCTGGGCAATCATCGGTACGGTCAGCGCGGCGGCAAGCGAGCCGAGCACGACCACTCGGCGAGACATCTGCGACATGGCGGATTCCTTGTTGAGCGAGAGGGAATGGAAGCCCGTGGCGGGCGATCGGGGCCGGTCGCGCCGGCGGCTGCATGAAGCGCGGCAGCACGGGGGCACAACCGAGGCAGAGGAATGCTAGCAGCGTGCCAGCGCTGCGCGGCGCGTGTTGCGCCGAAGGCACCCTGAATTCCGACCGTGGTGCGCCAGCCCGGTGCATCCGGGCGCCGGATCGCCTTGGCGCGGTGCCATGAACGATCGCACGTGCCCCACGCAGCGGCGCGCACTCCTACAATCGAAACACCTGCGCAAAGCGTGCCCCTTGCCGGCAGCAAACGGGCGCCCACAACAGAAGATGCGCAGGCCACGCACCCCAACCAGGCGTCGAGGGAGAACAGCATGAGCGGCATCAGCGAAGAGGCAGGCGCGGGCGCGGCAGAGCCGGCAGCGCGGCGGCCGATCGTGGCCTGGATCGTGTCGGGTCTGGCCGGACTGGCCGGCGGGATTCAGGGCTTCCTGTTCGGCGACCAGCTTGGCGGCCCGCTGCTCGGCGTGGTGGTCGCGATCAACGCGGCCGCGATGGCTGCGCTGCTAGTCAGCGGTCTGTTCGACGCGGTGGCGCGGCTGCTGCGCAGGCGCTGAGGCGGCCCGCTGGGCGCGCGGGAACGCACAAAACAAGAAGCCGCGCCCGAACACCCTGTCGGGTGCCCGAAGCGCGGCTGGCCTCGCAGGGTGGCGAGTCGGGACTAGCGATCGCGGCGGCGGTTGTATTCCTTGAACTGGCCAGTCAGCCAGAACGCGAACACGATGACCCAGAGAATGAGCAGGATTTGATAGACGGGCACGATGGACTCCAGCGGAAAGAGGGGCGATCTAGTTTCTTGTAGGCACGGCAGGTCGGGCAAGCGGCATTAGCCCTTGGCACCCAGCGACAACGACGACTGCACCGACAGACGTCGCGGGCTGTCGATCAGCGCTGCCAGCGCAACCAGCGTTGCCAGCAGCAGCACGATCTCGATGCCATAGACAAAAGCATAGCCGGTCGCCGCGTGTGCCAGCGAGTCCCCGAAAACCCTTTGCTCGGCCAGGGCGTTCACCCCATCGCGCAGCAGACCGCCTGCGGCCAATGCGATCCCGGCCGCCGTGGCCTGTACCGCGCCCCACGCGCCCAGCGCCAGACCCGCCTGGTCGCGCGGCGCCCGGTTCATCGTCAGCGTGAGCGTGCCATGGCTGAACAGGCCGCCGCCAAAGCCGATCAGGAAGACACCGAACGCGAATACGGCCACCGAAGGCAGGGCAGCGGCGCCGATGGCCAGCGCAAAGCCGGGTACCCCGGCGATCGCGCCGAGAGCGGCCATGCGCGCCGGATCGAAGCCACGATTGAGCACCCGCGACGCCAATGCGAAGCCGATCAGCCCGCCGGTGGCGAAGGTCGCTGTGAGCCAGGTGGTCTCGCCGACCGACATGCCGAGCACGTGGCCGCCGTAGGGCTCGAGCAGCACGTCCTGCATGCCGAAGGCCATCGTGCCGAGGCCGATCGCAGCGAGCCGATGACGCGCGCCGTCGCCGGCAATGAAGGTTCGCCACGCTTCGGTGAAGCTCGGATCGGGGCCGCGCGGGTAAAGCCGTGCCGGACGGCGCGTCTCCTGCTTCCACAGCGCGACGGTGTTGAGCACCAGCGTGATCGCCGCGCAGGCCTGGATCACCTGCACCAGCCGCGCCGGGCTGAACTCGCGCAGGAACGCACCGAACGCGAACGCGCTGACAATGGTGCCGACCAGCAGCATCACGTACATCAGACCGACCACCTTGGGCCGGCTTTCCTCGGGGGCCAGATCGGTCGCCAGCGCCAGGCCGGCGGTCTGCACCGTATGCAGGCCGATGCCCACCATCAGGAACGCGATGCCGGCGCCAGCCGGGCCGACCCACGCCGGCCACTGCGAGGCGTTACCGCTGCCCGATAGCACCAGCAGCGCGAACGGCATCACCGCCAGCCCGCCGAACTGGATCAGCGTTCCCATCCAGATGAAGGGGACGCGGCGCCAGCCGAGCGCGGAACGATGGGTGTCGGAGCGATAGCCGACCAGCGCGCGGAACGGCGCGTAAAGCAGCGGCAACGCGACCATCACCGCAACCAGCGTGGCCGGCACGCGCAGCTCGACGATCATCACGCGGTTGAGGGTGCCGATCAGCATGACCATGGCCATGCCGACCGAGACCTGGAACAGCGCCAGCCGCAGCAGCCGCGACAGCGGCAGATCGGCGGAGGCAGCATCGGCGAACGGCAGGAAGCGCGGGCCGAGCGCAGCCCATTGCGCGATGACACGGCGGGTGAGGACTGTCATGACTCGCTCGCTGCCCGGCCCGCACGGCGGCCGGACGATCAGCCCGGGGGAGGCAGCCGACTGCCGCGGTCCGCTGCCGGAAAAATCGGGAAATACAACAGCGTTTCAGATGCGAAGCGGGCCGGGACGAATCCCTGGCCCGCCCGCACGGTCCGCGCCCGAGGGCAACGGACCTGCCGACTACTTCTTGACGGCCGGTGCAGCCGGAGCTGCCACCGCATCCGCGGACGCCACCACAGCGGTGGGACCGTTGAGGAACCGCTTCACCCATGTCGTGTTCGTCAGCAGTGCGAGATGCACGGCGAACGAACCCACGGCGACTGCAGCCAGGAAAATAGGAATGCCGACGGAGGGCTTCACGACCAACCACATTTTTCCGTAGATCATTTTCTGTTCTCCTGCTTACTTCAGCCAAGGTGAATAGATGTAGGCAAGCAGATGGGCTAGCGCGGCGATGAAGCCGAAGATCTGCGTGCCTTGAATCAAATGGCGATGCAACTCTTCCGATTCAGCCTCGGTTAGCCCAGTGGGCCACACTTTGTTCGGATCTGACTTTTCTGCCATGGGCCCTCCTGATGGAAAGCAATTACGTGCACACCCTGCACAGGGATCGAGCTCGATGTGGATCCCGCCAGTAACCCACATCCGTAATAATGCCTTGACACTTTATTTTGTCAAGGACAAATGACAGTCAAGGCGATTGGGCGTTGCGCCGCGGCAGCGGTCCGGCGCACGGAACAGCGGGCCGCTGGCTAAGCTTGCAGCGCGACAATCCGCGTGCCGGCTTCACTCTGACCGCTGCAGTCGCCGCACCTGCCAACGGCAGCCAACCGCCGCCGCCCTGCCCTCGCCAACCCACCCTGCCGCCACCGACTCCATGCCCGACCGCACGCTCAGCGATGTCCTGTTCAGCCAGGGCTTCGGCACCCGCCGCGAATGCGATGCGCTGGTGCGCGCCGGTCGCGTGCGGATAGGCAACCAGACCATCGACGACCCGGACGCGCGATTCGCGGTCGAGGGCTTGCGTTTCAGCGTCGACGACGAGGACTGGCCGTATCAGGCCAGCGCGCTGCTGATGCTGAACAAGCCGGCCGGCGTCGAGTGCTCGCGCCAGCCGCGCCACCACCCGGGCGTGATGACGCTGCTGCCGACGCCATTGCGGCGGCGCGGCGTGCAGCCGATCGGCCGGCTCGATGCCGACACCACCGGCCTGCTGCTGCTGACCGATGACGGGCCGCTGATCCACCGGCTGACCTCGCCGCGCCGGCACGTGCCCAAGGTCTATGAAGTGACCTGCGCCGAACCGGTCAGCGACGCGCAGCTGCAGCGGCTGCGCGACGGCGTGCAGCTGCACGATGAACCCGAACTGCTGCGCGCCACGGAAGTGCAGCGGCGGTCGGACCACCAGCTTGCGCTGACGCTGACCGAAGGCAAGTACCACCAGGTCAAGCGGATGGTGGCGGCGGCCGGCAACCATGTGGCCGCGCTGCACCGGTCGCGCTTCGGCGCGCTGGCGCTGCCAGCCGATCTGGCGCCGGGCCAGTGGCGTTGGCTGGCCGGCGCGCACGAGATCCTGGGCTGACCGGCGCTGCGCGCGGCGCCTGCCGCGCTGTTTCAGGCGTGCGCGGCGGTCAGAACGCGTGCCGCACGCCGACCATCACGCCCTGCTGCGATCCGCCCGCCACCGGGCTGCTGCCGGGCGCGCCGCCGCTGACTGAAAGCGCGAGGCTGCCGTCGTTGTCGATGGTGCCAACGGTCACGTAGCCGCTGGTGCGGCGGCTGAATGCGTACTGCGCACGGGCCGCGAACAGCAGCGCGGCGTCGTTATTGGCCGCGTAGTCGAGCCGGTAGCCCTGGCCTTCGAGCGTGATCGCCGGTGTCAGTTTGTGCGACACGCCGGCGTACCAGAGGTCGCTGCGACGCGCCGCCGGCGCGCCGTCGTTGCTGCGCCGGACCAGCCCGCCTGCAACCCGCGTGTTACCGAAATTCACGTAGCCGTTGGCCGAGATGCGGCGATCGACCTTGTCGGCGCTGGTGAGGCCCGCAAACGCACCGGGGCCGCCGCGCAGTTCATCGATCGCCAGCGCCACGCCGCCAGCGGCGGCGTCGAACTTGGCCAGCGCCGACCAGCCGCGGCACTGGCGCGCGTTGCCCGGCGTCTCGCCGGCGCAATTGGTGCCGCCGGGGCTGGGGCCGGCATTGACCGCGTCGCGCCCGAAGCTCCAGGTCGCGCCCAGCGTCAGGCCGCCGAACTTGCCGCGGTAGGCGATCGCGTTGTCGGCACGCGCGTTGGGGATGTAGCTGTCGAGCGAGCCGGAGCTGTACATATTGGGGCCGAGCAGGTCGGCGTCGAGCAGCGACCAGAACAGCATCGTGTACTGGCGGCCGAGCGACACCGTGCCCCAGGGTCCGCTGAGCCCGACCCAGGCCTGGCGCCCGAACAGCCGGCCGCCCTGCGCGGCCGTGCCCATGTCGGGCGCGAAGCCGTTTTCGATCACGAACTCGGCACGCAGCCCGCCGCCGAGGTTTTCGCTGCCACGAACGCCCACGCGCGAGGCTACGGTGCCGGTCTGCGTCGGCACTCGCCACAGGCCCTGGCCCGCGGACCCGACGTCGGTCACGTACTCGACCCCGGTATCGATGATGCCGAACAGCGTCACGCCCGGCGTCTGCGCCAGCGCCACGGGGGCGACCGCCATCGCGGCGACCATTACCGCGGCCCGCGCCGCGCGTGCGAGCGGCTGCGCGCCGCCCGACTTGATACAGACCATGACCCTCTCCTCGCGCTTTGAACCTGAAGCCGGCCGGGATCGCATGCCCCGAATTTTCCGACGCGCGAGTTTGCTTGAAGCCGCATCGTGGCGCCACAGCGATCGGCCCGAGTACTGCGTTAGCGCATAATCCGCCGCCTCGTTGCGGCTCGGGCATCACGCCACCCCGCGCCGATCCCTTCCCTTCACTGGCCGGTCCAGCCGCTGATGTCTGATCTGACCCTTTCCGATTTCGATTTCGATCTGCCGCAGGAACTGATTGCGCAGCATCCGCCCGCCGAGCGCGGCGCCAGCCGGCTGCTGCACGTGTCCGCCGATGCGCTGGCCGATCGCACCTTCTCCGACCTCGACACGCTGCTGGCGCCCGGTAGCGTGCTGGTGTTCAACGACACCCGCGTGATCAAGGCGCGGCTGCTGGGCCGCAAGCCGAGCGGCGGCAAGGTCGAGGTGCTGGTCGAGCGCATCACCGATGACCGCCACGCGCTGGCGCTGGTGCGCACCAGCCACTCGCCGCGCGAAGGCGCGGTGTTCGTGTTCGATGACGGCGCGCAGCAGGCCACCGCCTGCGTGACCGGCCGCCAGGACGACTTCTTCACGCTGGAATTCGACCGCGAACTGCTGCCGCTGCTGGAGCGTATCGGTCGCGTGCCGCTGCCGCCGTACATCGGCCATGCGCCCGAGGCCGACGATGAAACGCGCTACCAGACCGTCTACGCGAACGAACCGGGCGCGGTGGCGGCGCCGACCGCCGGCCTGCACTTCACCGACGCCTTGCTGGCGCGGCTGCGCGCGCACGGCGTGCACTGCGTGACCCTGACACTTCATGTGGGCGCCGGCACGTTCCAGCCGGTACGGGTCGAGCGGATTGCCGAGCACCGGATGCACAGCGAGCGCTACCGGATCGACGCCGACTGCGCGGCGGCCGTCAATGCGGCGCGCGCCGAAGGCCGGCCGGTGATCGCCGTGGGCACCACCAGCCTGCGCGCGCTCGAAGCAGCGGCCGCCGCCGATGGCGTGATCCGCGCCGGCAGCTCCGAGACGTCGATCTTCATCACGCCGGGCTTCCGCTTCCGCGCGGTCGACCGGCTGATCACGAACTTCCACCTGCCGCGCTCCACGCTGCTGATGCTGGTGTCGGCGTTTGCCGGCATCGAGCGCATCCGCAGCGCCTACGCGCATGCGATCGCGCAGCGCTACCGCTTCTTCAGCTACGGCGATGCGATGTTGCTGGAGCGCGCGGCCAGCGCACCACCAGAAAGCGCCCGATGAGCCTGCAATTCACGCTCCACCGCACCGAAGGGCAGGCGCGCCGCGGCACGCTGACGCTGAACCACGGCGTGGTGCAGACGCCGATCTTCATGCCGGTGGGCACCTACGGCACGGTCAAGGGCGTGATGCCGCGCAGCCTCGAGGAAATGGGCGCGCAGATCA
>CAZTUT010000150.1:0-6808 GCA_964616395.1 uncultured Burkholderiaceae bacterium | reverse complement strand
GACCTTCAGCGTGCGCGGCTGGAAGCTGCCGACGCCGGCGGCGATGAACACCGTCTTGGTGATGAACCGCGTGCCGAGCGAAGTCTCGAGATCGAAGCGGCCATCCTCGCGTCGCGCCAGCGCGCTGACTTCCTGGCCCAGGTGAAACGTCGCCCCGAACGGCTCGATCTGCTTGAGCAGGTTGTCGGTCAGCTCCTGGCCGGTACAGACCGGCACCGCCGGGATGTCGTAGATCGGCTTGTCCGGGTACAGCTCGACGCACTGGCCGCCGACCACCGGCAGCGAGTCGACCACGTGGGCCTTGATTTCCAGCAGTCCGAGCTCGAACACCTGGAACAGGCCGACGGGCCCGGCGCCGACGATCACGGCATCGGTTTCGATTGGCGGCTGGGCGTCGGCGCGGGCGGGTGCGCCGGCACCGGGTTGACTGGCAGCGGTATCCATCAGGGGTCTCGACATTCGAAGCGGGGCGGCGCAACAGCGCTGCCGAAGTCGCGATTTTCGCCGATTCGGCGCCGGTCGCGGCAAGTGCCTGAAATTGCCCGGCCGATGCCTGCGGCGGCGGCGCTACCGCCCCTTTTTGCGGCCCTCGTCTTCGGGCGGCGGGCGGCGCATGTTGCGCGCCATCTCCTCGCGCTGTTCCTTGTACTGCTGGGTCAGCTGGCGCAGCCGCGCGTCGACCTCGGACAGCACGTAGAAGTCGGCATCGGCCGCCTTGCGCGCCAGCTGCAACTGCTCGATGGCCGCCGGGGTCGCGCCCATCAACTGGTAGGCCTCGGCGGTGGCCTGGTGCTGCAGCGTGCGCTTGCCCAGCTCGCCGTAGCTCTTTGACAGCAGCGAGAAATACGTGGTGTCGCTACGCGGCAGCGCCAGCTGCTCGCGCAGGTAGGCCACAGCCTCTTCGCTGCGGTTGTCCAGGTGCAGCAGCTGCACGAAGTGGATCGCGCTCAGGCGCGATAGCGGGAAGCGCTGGGCTGCATCGCGGGCGTCGGCGACCGCGGCGGCGCGCTCGGCGGGCGTGGCGGCGGCCGCATGGCGTGCTTCGGAGACCAGCTTGTCGAGCATCGGCGAGATCTGCTGACGCGCAGCGCGGCGCGATGCCTGCGCGGCCGCATAGGCGCGCTGTGGCTGGTTCAGGCGCAATGCGGCCAGCGCGACCCCATACTGCGACGCCGCCTCCGACGGCGTGGTGCGATCGCGCAACTGGCTTTCGAAGTACTGCAGCGCATCGCGCGCGCCCTGCACGCTCGGGTCCTGCAGCACACGCAGCCGGGCCCGCACCAGGTTGAAGTCGAGGCTGTCGATCCGCTGCCTGACGCGCGACTCGCTGATGCGGTTCTGCATGTCGCTCATCCGCTCCACGCTCAGTGGATGGGTACGCAAGTAGGCTGGCGCGGCACTGCTCTCGTAGACACGCGAGGCCTGCTGCAGACGGCCGAAGAATTGCGCCATGCCGCGCGGGTCGAAGCCCGCCTTGATCAGCGTCTGCAGGCCGACCCGGTCCGCTTCACGCTCGGCCTCGCGCGAGAAGTTCAGCTGCTGCTGCACCGCCGCCGCCTGACCGCCGAGCACCGCGGCCTGCGTCAGATCGCCCGATGAGCTGGAGTTGCTGCGCGCCGCAAGCAGCGCCAGCAGCAGCGCCCCGATGGCAATCGCGGTGGAGTCCTTCTGCTTGGCCAGCATGCGCGCGATATGGCGCTGTTCCACGTGTCCGATTTCGTGCGCCATCACCGCGGCGAGTTCAGACTCGCTCTGTGCGGCCAGCACCAGCCCGGTATGCACGCCGATGAACCCGCCCGGTAGCGCGAACGCATTGAGCGTGGGGTCGCGTACCAGGAAGAAATTGAAGTCCATGTACCGCGCCGGGCTGGCCGATACGAGCTGGTAGCCCAGGTTGTTCAGGTACTCGATCGCGTCGGCGTCCGGCAGGTAGGTCGGGTCGCGGTAGGCCTGCTGCATGATCGCCTCGCCGAGCTTGCGCTCGTTGGCGGGCGACAGGTCATCCGCAGCCACTTCGCCGAGCGACGGCAGCTCGGGCAACGCCTGTGCCTGCGGCGGCGCGACGGGCGTGGCCGCCAGCGTCAGGCAGACGGCCAGCGTCAGGCTGCGACGGATCAGGGTGCGCACGTGCGGGTGGGCCAGTTAGTGAACAGCGTCGTGTTCCGAACGGGCGCCGGATCGGCACCCTCTGCTGGTTATGATAGACAGAAGCCCGAAGGGTTCCGTCGCATGGTGCCATCGGTCCCGTCTTTGCTCCCTTTGCCGACTGCCGATGAATCCGTTGACTCACTTCGATGCTGCTGGCCAGGCCCACATGGTCGATGTGGGTGGCAAGGCCGTCACGCACCGCATCGCCGTTGCTTCTGGCCGCATCCGGATGCAACCGGCCACGCTGGAACTGATTCGCAGCGGCAGCAGCCGCAAGGGCGATGTGCTCGGCATTGCCCGCATTGCAGCGATCCAGGGCGCCAAGAAGACCAGCGAGCTGATCCCACTGTGCCACCCGCTGGCGATCACGCGCATCGCGGTCGATTTCGATGTCGATGACGCGGCGTGCGCGGTGACCTGCCGCGCGCAGGTGGAGACCCAGGGTCAGACCGGTGTGGAGATGGAGGCGCTGACCGCGGTGCAGGTCGGCCTGCTGACGATCTACGACATGTGCAAGGCAGCCGACCGCGGCATGGTGATCGAGCAGGTGTGCCTGCTCGAGAAGCACGGCGGCAAGAGCGGTACGTGGGTCGCCGAGGCGCCGCGCGCCGGCTGACCCCCCCGAGGTGACGGCCACGCGCAGCCGGTGCCACCAGACGCGTCAGATCACGTTCTTCTCGATCAGCGGACGGCCGTCCGTGATCCGTTGCATCGACAGCGGTGCCAGATCGAGCGATGCGTAACGGCCCAGCGCGATGCGCTCGGCCAGCGCCTGTCCAACCGCTGGCGCCTGCTGCATGCCGTGGCCGGAGAAGCCACAGGCAATGTACAGATCCTCGATGCCGCTGACCGGCCCGACGATGCCGTTGGCGTCGAAGGTGTTCATCTCGTAATAGCCGGCCCATGCGCGCTCGACGCGCAAGGCGTCGAAGGCCGGCACGCGCTGTGCCAGCCTCGGCCACAGCCAGTCCTCGAACAGCCCGTGGTCGATGGCGTCGAGCGGCGGCTCGTCGGGATCGCCATTGCGGGGCGGCGCGCCGCACAGGTAGCGGTCGCGTTCCGGCCGGAACCAGAAGCCGCTGGGGTCGATCAGCAGCGGGCAATCCGGCAACCGCGCCGGCGAACTGAACACGAACACGTCGCGCTTGCGCGGCCGGACTGGCAGCGCGATCTGCAGCGGTGCCAGCAGCGCGGCCGACCACGCGCCGGCCGCCAGCACCACGGCGCCGGCCGCCAGCCGCTGGCCATCGCCCGTGTGCACCGCCTGCGCACGGCCGGCATGCGTCTCGATGCGCGTCACTTCGCCATGAACGAACCGCACGCCGAGCGCGCGCGCCTTGCGCCGGAAGGCCTGCATCACGCTGTAGCCGTCAAACCATCCTTCGCCGCTGTGGGCTGTGCTCATGCCGAGGCTGCCGAGCGCAATGTCGTCGAGCGCCAGCCAGGGAAAGCGCTGCGCCAGCGCGGCGCGGTCGAGCAGTTGGGTTGGCACGCCGCAGGCGTGCTGCAGGTCCACCGCCTGGCGCAGCACCGCCGCGCCCGCGTCGGTGGCCAGATACAGGTAGCCCGGTTCAACCAGACCGATATCCGGCGCCTCGCCGTCTACCGCGAGTCGCTCGTTGATCTCGCGGAAGAACGACAGGCTCGCTTGCGACAGCGCGATGTTGATTGCGGTGGAGAACTGTTGCCGGATCGAACTGGCCGACAGGCTGCTGGAGGCGCGGCTGTAGGTCGGGTCGCGCTCCAGCACGACGGCGCGCACGCCGTGGGCCTGCGCCAGCCAGTACGCGGTGGACGCGCCCAGCACACCGCCGCCGATGATCACCACATCGATTGCCGCGTGGGGGTCGGCGCCTTCTAGAATGGACTTCATGCTCAGATTCTATGCAGCCCACGAAGTGCACGCCGCGCTGGAGACCGCCGCGCTGGTCGCGGCGCTGGAGCACGCATTTGCTGCGGGCGCCCACGTGCCGCTGCGGCACGCGCACCGGCTGGGCGAGAGCGACACGCTGCTGTTGATGCCCGCCTGGCGCGATGCCGATCCGCGTGACCCTGGCGCACTTGGGGTCAAGGTCGTGACCGTGATGCCGGGCGCTGCCGCGCACGGCGCGCCGACCGTCGGCGCGCTGTACCTGCTGCTGGATCGTTCGACCGGCGAGCCGCGCGCGGTGCTCGATGGCGAGGCGCTGACCCTGCGTCGCACCGCGGCCACCTCCGCGCTGGCGGCGCGCTACATGGCGCGATCCGATGCGTCCTCGCTGCTCGTGATCGGCACCGGCAGCCTCGCGCCTTACATGCTCCGCGCCCATTACGCGCTACGGCCCACGCTCACGCAGGTCACGCTGTGGGGACGCAACGCAGTCGCCGCGCAGGCGCTGGCGGCGCGTCTGCGAGACGAAGGATTGCCGGTGCAGGCCGAGACCGATCTCGAGTCGGCGCTGCGGGCGGCCGACATCGTCTGCTGCGCAACCACCGCGACCCTGCCGCCGGTGCGCGGCCAGTGGCTGCGCGAGGGCGCGCATCTGGATCTGGTGGGTGGCTTCACGCGGGCGATGCGCGAGGCTGACGACGATGCGGTTGCGCGCGCCCGGATCGTCGTCGACACCTATGCCGGCGCACTGGCCGAGGCGGGCGATCTGGTGCTGCCGCTGGAGAACGGTGTGATCACGCGCGATCGGATCGTGGCGGAACTCGCCGAGGTCGTGCGCGGCGAGCGCCCAGGCCGCACCGGAGAACGCGAGATCACGCTGTTCAAGTCGGTCGGTACCGCGCTCGAAGACCTGGCGGCTGCCGAGCTCGTCGTTGGACGGGCGCACTGACCGGTGCGCCGCCAGCGGGATCAGGTCGGCGGCGCCGTATCAATGAAGCTCTGACGCGCCGAGAGCTTCTCGTACAAGCGCGCCAGATTCTGATGCTGGCTGCGCCAGTCGATCTCCGGGAAGCGAAAGTCCAGGTAGCCCAGTGCGCAACCGGTGGCGATGTCGGCCAGCGAGTAGGACTGGCCGTTGCACCACGGCTTGTCGGCGAGGTTCGTACTCATGGCCGCCAGACCGGCATGGATCTTGTCCATCTGGCGCGCGATCCACTTGTCCGATTGCTGCTCCGGCGAGCGTTGGGTCTTTTCCAGCCGCACGAGGATGGCGGCGTCGGACATGCCATCGGCCAGGGCTTCCCAGGTGCCGACTTCCGCACGTTCGCGGCCGTTGGCCGGAATCAGTTTGGCGATTGGGGTCAGCGTGTCCAGGTACTCGACGATCACGCGCGAGTCGTACAGCGCTGCGCCATCTTCCATGATCAGGCACGGGACCTTGGCCAGCGGGTTGGACTCGCGGATCGTGGAGGTGGGCGACCAGACATCGGTCAGTTCCAACTGACACTCGATACGCTTTTCCGCCATCACGATGCGGACCTTGCGAACGAACGGGCTGGTGAGGGCGGCAATCAGGCGAAGATTTTTGGACACACGCTACTCGTTGAGTTGAAGTCATGTCATCTTACGTGGCTGCGGCGCAGCGCACGTCGCGTGCGTTGCGCGGGCGGCACAGTCGCCGCGGTGTCGGTGGGCGCGCGTTGTTTCGCGAGCCGAAACGCAGCCCCGGTTACTTGGCGCAAGTGCCTGATGCACAAGGGAACAGACGCGGGGGCGCGGAGCGGCCGGTGCTAGACTTTTTGCGTCAGTGCGTTGCCGCGGCGGCCTCACGCCGAGGGCGTAACGCAATCGCGTCGCATCGCCGGTTTGGCGTATTGCGCCTTCGTCCTGCTTCTCGTCTCTCCGCTGCGGCAAAGCCGTGGTGCTTCCCATGTCCGCCAACGCCGCCACGCCGCCTTTGCCCCTTTCCGCGCTGACCGCGATCTCGCCACTCGATGGCCGCTACGAGCGCCAGGCCGCACCGCTGCGCGCGGTGTTCTCGGAGTTCGCGTTCATGCGCGCCCGCTTGCGGGTCGAGGTCGAGTGGCTGCTGGCGCTGTCCGCTCTCGGTCTTCCCGAACTGGCGCCGTTGCCCGAGGCCAGCGTGGCGCGGCTGCGCGCGCTGGTCAGCGGCTTTTCGCTGGCCGACTGCGACGAGATCAAGGCGATCGAGGCGCAGACCAACCACGACGTCAAGGCGGTCGAGTACTTCATCAAGCGCCGTACGGCCGACGATGCGGCGGTGGCGGCGGCCGGCGAGTTCATCCACTTCGCCTGCACGTCGGAAGACATCAACAACACCTCGCATGCGCTGATGCTGACCGAGGGACGGCAGATCCTTGTCGAGCGCATGCAGACGGTGCACGGCAAGCTGCGCGCGCTGGCGCATGCCCACGCCGAGGTGCCGATGCTGTCGCGCACCCACGGCCAGCCGGCCAGCCCGACCACGGTGGGCAAGGAACTGGCCAATGTTGCTGTGCGTCTGGCGGCTGCGATCGACGTCATCGCGCGGGTGCCGCTGCGCGCCAAGATGAATGGCGCGGTGGGCAACTACAACGCGCATCTGGCCGCCTGCCCGCAGGTGGACTGGGAGGCGTTCGCGCGCCGGGTGGTCGAGGGCCTGGGGCTGAGCTTCAATGCGCACACGATCCAGATCGAGCCGCACGACTACATGGCCGAGCTGTTCGACGCAATCGCTCGCGCCAATACGGTGCTGCTCGACCTGAACCGCGACATCTGGGGCTACATCTC
>CAZTUT010000149.1:0-6815 GCA_964616395.1 uncultured Burkholderiaceae bacterium | reverse complement strand
TGCTGTGCAACGCCGAGATCAAGTTCAAGGCCTTCCTTGACCACGCGATGCGGCTCGGCGCCGAACACATCGCCACCGGCCACTATGCGCGCGTGCGGCTGGTCGACCATGACGGCCGCGTCGTCGATGACCACGCGCGGCTGCAGGCACGCGTTGGCGATGGCGAGTTCCAGTTGCTCAAGGGCGACGACCCGGCCAAGGACCAGAGCTACTTCCTGCACCGCCTGAACCAGGCCCAGCTCGCGCGGGCGCTGTTTCCGCTCGGCCACCTGCGCAAGACCGAGGTGCGAAAACTGGCCGCCGATATCGGCCTGCCCAATGCGAAGAAGAAGGACTCCACCGGCATCTGCTTTATCGGCGAACGGCCGTTTCGCGAGTTCCTCAACCGCTACCTGCCCACGACACCGGGGCCGATCCGTGCCGACGACGGCACGCGCGTCGGCCAGCACATCGGGCTGGCGTTTTACACGCTGGGCCAGCGCAAGGGCATTGGCGTGGGCGGTCGCAAGTCGGGCAATGGCGAGCCGTGGTTCGTAGCGCGCAAGGACATGGAAAGCAATACGCTGTGGATCGTGCAGGGGCACGCGCACCCGTGGCTGATGAGTCAGCAGCTAACGGCGGATAACGTCAGTTGGGTCAGCGGAACGCCGCCGGCTGCGGGTGCACAACTGAGTGCGAAGACGCGTTACCGGCAGACGGACGAGCGCTGCACGGTGTTACGCGTTGTCGGTGACGTGCTGGAACTCGAATTCGACCGACCGCAGTGGGCGGTGACGCCAGGGCAGTCGGTGGTCGCTTACGAAGCAGCGCAGTGTCTCGGCGGCGGGGTCATTTCAGGCCAGCTACCGCCGTGATGTTGCTGCTTACCGCGCGGTTGGATCGGCATCCGGACCAATCCAGCCCTGTTGCCAGAAACGCGGTACAAGAAGAATCGGCTCCGCCTGTTCGGCCAGCCACTTCTGATGTCGTGTCACGGGATCACCCAAAGGACTGGCAGCGACAACGCAAAGGCCGACTGCGCTCAGAAACACGACCATGCGCCACCCCAGTGTGGCCACCTGCGCGACACGTTTGCTCGATGGAACCGGCGGAAGCAAAGCAACGCCAAGCGCAAGGACCACCGCACTGACCGCCTGACTCGTTGGAACGACCATATACCCATCACCTAAGTTTCCGACAATCCAAGCGACGATTGCCGCGAGAACGCCAACAGTGGTCAAGCGTCCGGCATCGTCCCTAACCTCTGACGATTCGGCCAGCACTTGGGCAGATAACCGCCAAAGCATTCGTCCGATCGCGACAACGATGCAGGCAAGCGATAAGACGCCCCATTCAGCGAGGTGCTGAATCCAAAAGTTGTGAGCACTTGCCGCGATTCCATTGTTCACAGCAGCGAAGTGCATTGGTCCGATTCCAAACCAGGGCGATTCGCGGGCCCAGCCGAGTGCCAATTCGTGCATCTGCAGGCGCGCAGCAAACGAACTGAATGACTCAAACCGCCCAGTTTCCAGCTCATGCCGCAGACCGAGAACCTGGGGCAAGAAGTGAAACAAGACCATCAGAGCAGCAGCGCCACCGAATGCACCGAACATATGCAAGCGCAGCCAAGGTCGACCTCGCTGGCCTAGAACGACAATAAACAGCGTGGCGGCAGCAGTCGCGATCCATGCAGTCCTGGATGCCGAACCGAAAAGGCACATCCACCACAAGATAGCGATTGCGAAAACGAAAACCTTACGAGGCGCCGTGGTAGCGCGACTGATCGCGATGGGCGCCAAGGGGAGCGTCATCGCCTGCAAGTGCGCAGGGAACCGAGGATTTGATAGATACAAAAGGAATACTTCGGCACCGGGATTTACACCCGACGCCACCGTGATCAGGTACTTGATGGCAACGCCAAGGACATACAGACCTGCGACAAGGATGAATGTGAGAGATGCGAGGCGGCCAATGAGATCTCGATCGCTTCGCCCAATTCCCAAGGCAGCGATAGCGAAAATCAGTGAAATCAAGGACCATTCCGCGATAGCTGGGACAACCTGGCTCGCGAGTACAACCGAGATGACGCCGAAAACCACTGCAAGCAAATAAGCAAGCGATATGTGCCAATCGACTTGCCCCACAGGGTCGGAAGCCATTGCGGTGATGCTTGCCACGAGCAGGAGCGCGACCAACAAAGTAATCCGCTGCTGGTCATACCATTCTGGCAACCAGTACACATCGCAAGCAATCAAGACACCAACAAGCGTTGGCAGGACAAGAAGCACAGCGTGGCGATCAAGTCTCTTGATGAAACCCAACGTCATCTCCAAAGACGGAAACTCCGACAAAAGATCGCTAAGCGGGTTAATGTAAAAAACATAATCTAAGAACCAAACAAAAAGGGCGGGTTTCTCAACCCGCCCTCGTTGCCGGTATCTTGCTGCCAGTTAGGCGCTACCGCCACCAGCCGCCTTCGCAAAACCGGTGCTCGACCGGTTGCACTTATCGCTGCCAGTCGATGCAACGCGCGGAGTCCACTGCCAAGTTGTACCTGAAACATTGACGGCAGCAACTTCAATCGGACAGCTACCCACCTGCGCGTTGCCCGTGAACGAGATGACACCGTCGGTACCCACAAGAATCCTCTGATTCGCCTGCTGATACTGAAGCGAAGGCATTTCAGTCAACACAGTCCCGGAGGCAGTGCGAATCTCCAGCCGCCCTTCGACCATGCCCGCAGCGGAGCCGCACTGGGTGATGTCGCCGGACTGGTTCGTGACGCACTGCTCCCAAGCGCGCTTGATACTCTCAAGCCCGGTGATCATCGTTGCATAGCGCGCACGCGACGTGTAGTCCTGATACTGAGGCACAGCAATCGCCGCCAGAATGCCGATGATCGCGACCACGATCATCAGTTCGATCAGCGTGAAGCCGCGCTGGGCACGCTGGATTTGCTTTTGAATCATTGACTCTCTCCTGTTGATCTGTCGGCCGTTTGCCGATGCCGGATTATGTCCAAGTTTCGTGCCAGGGCAAACTGGCCGGATGGATGGGAAACACCGGATATTTCAAGGGCTTGCAACAGATAACTGACGCGATTTGTCATGTTGATGACAAATTTTGTCACATGATGCTGCCTTAATCAGTACGCTAATCCGTGTACGTGACGCTACGGATCACCGCGATGCCGCGGCTCAGGCGTGAGCCGCCGCCGGCGCGTTGACGAACTCCATCTTCACCCCCGCGAGCTCGATCACATCCTTGTCGCGCAGCGGGTGCGCCGCCGGGCCAAGGTTGGCGCCATTGACCGACGGGAAGAACTCGCCTTCCACATGCGCGATGAAGTAGCCGGTGGGGCGGCGCGTGATGACGGCCACCTGGTGCCCGGGCCGGCCGATCGTGGTCAGCGCCTTGACCAGCGCAAGTTCGCGACCGGCATTGGTGCCGCTCAGAATGCGGATCAGCGCCAGACTGGCCTGTCCGCCATCGTTCGGCGTGGTGCCGGGATGGCGAATCTGGATCGTGGCGGGCGCGGTGCCGTAGAAGTCGCGCAGCACCGGGCGCGAGGTGTCCAGATCCACGCCTTCATCAGCATGCGCGGCACCGTCGGCCAGGTAGCGCAACCGGTACTTGCCGATCTCGACGGTGTCGCCATTGCGCAGCGGGTGCTTCTTGATCGGCTGGCCATTGACCATCGTGCCGTTGGTCGAGCCCAGATCTTCGATGAACGGCTCGTTGCCGGCGAGCGAGATCACCGCGTGCTCACCGCTGACCGCGAGGTTGTCGATCACGACATCATTGTGCGAGCGACGGCCGACCGTAGTTCGCTCCTTGGAGAGATTGATCTCCCGAAGCACCACGCCGTCCAGACTCAACACCAGCTTTGCCATCCGCTCTCCAGCGCTTTCAGGCCCGACGCCCGATCATTGGGGCGGTCAGCCGCCCAGCCGATTCTGCCAGCCAAAGGGCGGGATTGCCATCCACTGCCAAGCAACGACCGCGCCATGCATCAGCACCACGCTACTGTTCATCGGCCGCCCCCTGTGGATGCACGCGCACGAGCACCACGGAGATGTTGTCGCGCCCGCCCGCCTCATTGGCCATCACAACCAGACGCCGAGCCGCCTCGGTGATGTCAGGCAGCGTGCTCTGCAGCACGCGCTCGATCTCGCCGTCCTGCACCATTTCGGTCAGGCCGTCGGAGCACAGCAGCATCACGTCGCCAGCGCGCAGGTCGTAGTCATGAACCTCGGGCTCGATCTCGGCGCCGGCGCCCAGCGCGCGGGTAACCAGATTCTTGGCCGGCAGCAGCCGCGCCTCGTCTTCGCTGACCATGCCGGCGTCGAGCAGCTCCTGCGAGAACGAGTGGTCGCGCGTGATCTGCACAAGTTCGCGGTCGCGCAGACGGTACAGACGCGAGTCGCCGGTGTGCGCGACCCAAAGCCGATCGCCGAGCAGCCAGGCCACGACCACCGTGGTGGCCATGCCCTCGAACGCGGCGCTGTTGAGCGCGGCGGCGTAAATGTCCGCGTTGACCTTGAGCAGCGCGGCGTCGAGCGCCTGATCGGGGTCGAAGCTGCGGCCTTCGGCAGTCGCCGCCGCGAACTCGGCCGACAAGCGGGTCAGCAGCGAACTGACGGCCATTGCGCTGGCCACCTCGCCGGCGTTGTAGCCACCCAGTCCGTCGGCGAGCACGAACAGGCCCGCCTCCGGATCGGCCCCGAGCGCGTCCTCGTTCAGAGGACGCACGAGCCCCGGATGGGTCTTCAGCGCGTAGTCGAAGGAAAAGGACATCGTGTCGGGCCGCCTATCCCATGAATTATGGCGGTTTCATGCGGTCCCCGCGATAGGGTAGCCGGCTGATGCACGCTCAAATCGCGGGATTGCAGGATAAACCCCGCCCCGCGGCAACGATCAGCACGGGTTCGCGCCGTGCCTGGCGGTCAGCCGCTTTCGGTCACGCCGTGCCCGACCGGCGCCTGGCCACGACCTTTGCGATCACCACGACCAGCACGGCACCGGCGGCAGAGGCCGCGTAAATCACCGGCTGTGTCTGCGGAATGTGCCCCTTGAGCAGGGTGTCGCCAACGATCAGCCCGCCTGCGATCCAGCCGAGCAGCGCGCCGCCAAACAGCACAATGAGCGGGAACCGGTCGAGCAGTTTGAGCACGATCTGACTGCCGAACACGATGAACGGCACGCTGACCAGCAGGCCGAAGATGATCAGACCGGTCCGGTGCGACGGATCGGCCTGTTCGGCGGCGCCGGCGATGGCGATCACGTTGTCGATCGACATCACCAGGTCGGCCACGATGATGGTCTTGATCGCAGCCCACAGCTTGTCGCTGCCCTGGATGTTGGCGTGCTCGTCTTCCTCAGGTGGAGCGATCAGCTTGACGCCGATCCAGATCAGCAGCGCACCGCCGATCAGCTTGAGGGCGGGCACGTTCAGCAGCGCGACCGCGAAGCTGATCAGGATCACGCGCAGCAGAATGGCGCCGGCTGCGCCCCAGAAGATCCCGAGCCGCCGCTGCCGCGCGGGCAGGTTTCGACAGGCCAGCGCAATGACCACGGCGTTATCGCCGCCGAGAAGAATGTCGATCAGGATAATCTGACCGATTGCTGCCCAGTCCAGCGTGGCAAACCACGCGACCACTGCTTCCATGACACCCCCTGGCGTCCGCTCTGCTGGCGCCCCAGGGAAATGGGCGCCCGCATGCGCTCGCTCGTCTTGTTATGTTGCTGCGCCACGTACGGCGCAGCCTGCCTTGCTACTTCAAGGCAGCTTTCAGCAGCGTACCCAGTTCCGACGGGTTCTTGGTGGTGCGAATGCCGCAGGCTTCCATGACCTCCAGCTTTTCCTGCGCCGTTCCCTTGCCGCCCGAGATGATGGCGCCGGCATGGCCCATGCGCTTGCCCGGCGGTGCGGTCACGCCCGCGATGAAGCCGACCACCGGCTTTTTCATGTGGTCCTTGGCCCACTGCGCCGCCACTTCCTCGTCGCCGCCGCCGATCTCGCCGATCATCACCACCGCGTCGGTGTCGGGATCGTCGTTGAAGAGCCGGAGCACATCGATGTGCTTGAGGCCATTGACCGGGTCGCCGCCAATGCCGACCGCGCTGGACTGACCCAGCCCCAGTTCGGTGAGCTGACCCACCGCTTCATAGGTGAGCGTGCCGGAGCGCGACACCACGCCGATGCGGCCCTTGCGGTGGATGTGGCCCGGCATGATGCCGATCTTGATCTCCTCGGGCGTGATCACGCCCGGGCAGTTGGGTCCGACCAGGATGGTCTTGCGGTTCTCCTTGCGCATGCGGTCGCGCACTTCGATCATGTCGCGCACCGGGATGCCTTCGGTGATGCAGATGACCAGATCGAGGTCGGCCTCCACGGCCTCCCAGATCGCCGCGGCCGCACCCGGCGGCGGCACGTAGATCACGCTGGCGTTGACGCCGGCCTTCTCTTTCGCATCGCGCACGCTGGCGTAGATGGGAATGCCCTCGAAGTCCTCGCCCGCCTTCTTCGGGTTGACGCCGGCGACGAAGCAGGCCTTGCCGTTGGCGTAGTCGCGGCACATGCGGGTATGGAACTGCCCGGTCTTGCCGGTGATGCCCTGCGTGACCACGCGGGTGTTCTTGTTGATCAGGATGCTCATCTTCTGTTCTCTCCCGCCGCTCAGCGCCCGGCCGCCGCCGCGACGACCTTCTGCGCCGCCTCGGCCATGGTGTCGGCCGCGATGATCGGCAGCCCCGAATCCTTCAGGATCTTCTTGCCGAGATCCTCGTTGGTGCCCTTCATGCGCACCACCAGCGGCACCTTCAGACCAACCGCC
>CAZTUT010000148.1:6678-6913 GCA_964616395.1 uncultured Burkholderiaceae bacterium | reverse complement strand
GACCGCGACATCCTGCGCTACAACCCGCACATCGTGATCGAGGGCATGGCCATCGGCGCCTACGCGATGGGGATCAGCGCCGGCTACAACTACATCCACGGCGAGATCTGGGCCGACTACGAGCGTTTCCAGGAAGCGCTCGACGAGGCCTACGCGGCCGGCTTCCTCGGCAAGAACATCATGGGGTCGGAGTTCCACTTCGACCTGTACGCATCGCACGGCTACGGTGCCTACA
>CAZTUT010000148.1:0-6668 GCA_964616395.1 uncultured Burkholderiaceae bacterium | reverse complement strand
GCCAGCCGCGCTTCAAGCCGCCGTTTCCGGCCAGCTTCGGCCTCTACGGCAAGCCCACCACGATCAACAACACCGAGACCTTCGCCGCGGTGCCGTTCATCATCAATCAGGGCGGCGATGCCTTCCTGGCGCTGGGCAAGCCGAACAACGGTGGTACCAAGATCTTTTCGGTCTCGGGCGACGTCGAGCGGCCCGGCAACTTCGAGGTGCCGCTGGGCACGCCGTTTGCCACGCTGCTCGAGCTGGCCGGGGGCATGCGTGGCGGCCGCAAGATCAAGGCGGTGATCCCGGGCGGCTCATCGATGCCGGTGCTGCCGGGCGATGTGATGATGGCCACCGACATGGATTACGACTCGATCGCCAAGGCCGGCTCGATGCTGGGCTCGGGCGCGGTGATCGTGATGGACGAGACGCGCTGCATGGTCAAGAGCCTGGAGCGTCTGTCCTATTTCTATTACGAGGAAAGCTGCGGCCAGTGCACGCCGTGCCGCGAGGGCACGGGCTGGCTGTACCGGGTGGTGCACCGGATCGAGAGCGGCAAGGGCAAGCCGGAAGACCTCGACCTGCTGAACTCGCTGGCCGACAACATCCAGGGCCGCACCATCTGCGCGCTCGGCGACGCCGCCGCCATGCCGGTGCGCGCCTTCGTCAAGCACTTCCGCTCGGAGTTCGAGCATCACATCGAGCACGGGCGCTGCCTGGTGCCGGAATACGTCTAGCGTCGTCGCCATGGTCGAAGTCGAGATTGACGGCAGGAAGGTCGAGGTCAGCCCCGGCAGCATGGTGATGGACGCCGCGGCCAAGCTCGACATCTACGTGCCGCACTTCTGCTACCACAAGAAGCTCAGCATCGCGGCCAACTGCCGGATGTGCCTGGTCGAAGTGGAGAAGGCGCCCAAGGCGCTGCCGGCCTGCGCCACGCCGGTCACGCAGGGCATGATCGTTCGCACCGCTTCGGACAAGGCCAAGCAGGCCCAGAAGGCGGTGATGGAGTTCCTGCTGATCAACCATCCGCTCGACTGCCCGATCTGCGATCAGGGCGGCGAGTGCCAGTTGCAGGATCTGGCCGTGGGCTACGGCGGCTCGGCCAGCCGCTACGACGAGCCCAAGCGCGTCGTGTTCCACAAGAGTCTCGGCCCGCTGATCTCGGCCGAGGAGATGTCGCGCTGCATCCACTGCACGCGCTGCGTGCGCTTCGGTCAGGAGATCGCCGGCCAGATGGAACTCGGCATGGCCGGGCGTGGCGAGCACTCGGAGATTCTGTCGTTCGTCGACAAGACCGTCGACCACGAACTGTCGGGCAACATGATCGACCTGTGCCCGGTCGGCGCGCTGACCTCCAAGCCGTTCCGCTATGCCGCCCGCACCTGGGAACTGTCGCGCCGCCGCAGCGTGGCTGGCCACGACTCGCTCGGCAGCAACGTCGTCGTCCAGGTGAAGAACCACCAGGTGCTGCGCGTGCTGCCGCTGGAGAACGAGGCGGTCAACGAGTGCTGGCTGTCGGATCGCGACCGCTTTGCGTACGAGGGCCTGTATGCAGCCGACCGCCTGACGCGGCCGATGCTCAAGCAGGGCGGGCAGTGGCGCGAGGTCGATTGGGCCGACGCGATCGATTACGTGGTGCACGCGCTCACGCAGGTCAAGGCGCAGCACGGCGCGGCCTCGATCGGCGCGCTGGCTTCGCCCAACGCCACGCTGGAAGAACTGTTCCTGCTCGGCCGCCTGATGCGCGGGCTCGGCAGCGACAACATCGATCACCGGCTGCGGCAGAGCGACTTCTCGGCCGATGGAGCGCGCGTCGGCGCGCGCTGGCTCGGCATGCCGGTGGCGCAGATCAACACGCTCGACCGCCTGCTGCTGGTGGGCTCGTTCCTGCGCAAGGATCATCCGCTGCTGTCGGCGCGGGTGCGCGCCGCGGCGCGCAAGGGCTGCCAGGTCAGCGTCGTGCACGCGGCCGACGACGACCTGCTGATGCCCGTGGCCGCGCGCGCCATCGTCGCGCCCGATGCCTGGGCCGACATGCTGGCGCAGGTCGCTGCCGCGGTCGCTGAACTGAAGTCGGTCGCCGCACCGGTGGCGGGCGTCGTTGCGGGTGAGGGCGCACGCCGCATCGCTGCCAGCCTCGCCAGCGGTGAACGTGTGGCCGTGCTGCTCGGCAATGCCGCGCTGCAGAGCCCGCACGCCGCGCAGATCGAGGCCTGGGCGCAGTGGATTGCGCAGGCCACGGGCGCCGTCTTTGGCGTGATCGGCGAGGCGGCCAACAGCGTCGGCGCGCAACTGGTCGATGCCCAGCCGCGCAACGGCGGCCTCGACGCGCGCGCGATGCTCGAGCAGCCGCGCCGCGCCTACCTGCTGTGGAATCTCGAGCCCGAGTACGACACGGCCAACCCGGCGCTCACGCTATCTGCGCTGGCCTCGGCCGAGACCGTGATCTCGTTTTCCGCGTATCGCAACGGCGCGATGGAGTACGCCGATGCCATCCTGCCGATCGCGCCGTATCTGGAAACCTCCGGCACCTTCGTCAACGCGGAAGGGCGCGCGCAGTCGTTCAACGGCGCCGTGCGTCCGCTCGGCGATGCGCGGCCGGGCTGGAAGGTGCTGCGCGTGATCGGTTCGCAGCTTGGCCTGCCCGGCTTCGATCTCGATACGCCGGAGGCCGTGCGTGCCGCGCTGCCATCGCTGGCGGCTGACCGGCTTGGCGGTCGCAGCGGTGTCGCGCCGCAGGCGCCGCAGGCAGCGACCACCGGCGCCCTGCAGCGGCTGGCCGATGTGCCGGTCAATTTCAGCGACGCGCTGGTGCGTCGCGCCCCGTCACTGCAGAAGACCGCCGACGCACGCGCGCCGCGCGCCAGCGCCAATGCGCGCACGCTGGCCGCCGCCGGCCTGGCCGCCGGCGACAAGGCGCGTGTGCGGCAGACCGTGCTGGGCAACGAGGTTGCCGCGCTGCTTGAAGTGGCCGTCGATGACCGGCTGCCCGATGGCGTGGTGCGGGTGCCAGCCGGTCACGCGTCGACCAGCACGCTGGGCCCGATGTTCGGCGCCGTCCGGCTGGAGCGCGCCTGATGGACGCCGTGATGCAGTGGATCTTCGCGATCCCGACCCAGCAGCCGGTGATCTGGACGCTGGCAAAGATCCTCGTCGTACTGCTGCCGATCCTGGGCTGCGTGGCCTACCTGACCTACTGGGAACGCAAGATGATCGCGTGGATGCACATCCGCGTCGGTCCGAACCGCGTCGGCCCGGCAGGTCTGCTGCAGCCGATCGCCGATGCGGTCAAGCTGATGTTCAAGGAGATCATCACGCCGGGGCAGGCGGATCGCCCGCTGTTCTACCTGGCGCCGATCATGGTGCTGATGCCGGCGCTGGCGGCCTGGTCGGTGGTGCCCTTCGGTCCGGGCCTGGTGCTGGCCGACGTCAATGCCGGGTTGCTGTTCGTGATGGCCATCACCTCGGTCGGCGTGTATGGCGTGATCATCGCCGGCTGGGCCTCGAACTCGAAATACGCATTCCTCGGCAGCATGCGCGCGGCCGCGCAGATGGTCAGCTATGAGCTGGCGATGGGCTTCGTGCTGGTCACCGTGCTGCTGGTGGCCGGCACGCTCAACCTGACCGGCATCGTCAACGGCCAGAACCAGGGCTGGTTCGCCGAGCGCGGCTGGACCTTCCTGTCGTGGAACTGGCTGCCGCTGCTGCCGCTTTTCGTCATCTACGTGATCTCCTCGGTGGCCGAAACCAATCGACATCCGTTCGACGTGGTGGAGGGCGAAAGCGAGATCGTGGCGGGCCACATGGTCGAGTATTCGGGCATGAGCTTCGCCGTGTTCTTCCTCGGCGAGTACGCGAACATGATCCTGCTGGCGGCGATGGCCACCATCATGTTCCTCGGCGGCTGGGCGGCGCCGGTCAATTTCGAAATTTTGCTCGGCGTCGATTTCCCCGGCTGGGTCGATTCGTTGTCGAACTGGTTCTGGCTGTTTGCCAAGGTGTTCATCGTGGTGTCGATGTTCATCTGGTTCCGCGCCTCGTTCCCGCGCTACCGCTACGACCAGATCATGCGGCTGGGCTGGAAGGTCTTCATCCCGATCACGCTGGTATGGCTGATCGTCGTGGCGATCTGGATGCAGACGCCGCTGAACATCTGGAAACGCGACGCGCAACCGGCCGCCAAGCCGGTCGCG
Source organism: uncultured Burkholderiaceae bacterium (assembly GCA_964616395.1). Lineage (GTDB taxonomy): Bacteria > Pseudomonadota > Gammaproteobacteria > Burkholderiales > Burkholderiaceae_F > JALHMQ01. The sequence goes on along the minus strand of CAZTUT010000148.1, from coordinate 2,490 downwards.
ACGCTGGACGTGCACGCCGTGCCGGCAGGGGAGGCCTGAGATGGGCGCGATCAACGAATTCCTCGGCAGCCTGCTCCTCAAGGAACTGGTCAAGGGCATGGCGCTCACCGGGCGCTACATGTTCGCCCGCAAGATCACGGTCCAGTACCCGGAAGAAAAGACGCCGATCTCGCCGCGCTTCCGCGGCCTGCACGCGCTGCGCCGCTATCCGAACGGCGAAGAGCGCTGCATCGCCTGCAAGCTGTGCGAGGCGGTCTGTCCGGCCATGGCCATCACCATCGACGCCGAACCGCGCGAGGACGGCTCGCGCCGCACCACGCGCTATGACATCGACATGACCAAGTGCATCTACTGCGGCTTCTGCCAAGAGGCTTGCCCGGTCGATGCCATCGTCGAAGGTCCGAACTTTGAATTTTCGACCGAGACCCGCGAAGAGCTGTTCTACAACAAGGAAAAACTGCTCGAGAACGGCGCCCGCTGGGAGGCCGAGATTGCCCGCAACCTTGAACTCGACGCGCCTTATCGGTGATCTGACATGACCGACGATCTCACCAAGTTCTTCCAGCAGATGATGGAGCAGGGCCAGAAAATGGCCGCTGCCTTCAATCCTGCGCTGGAAAACCTGGACATGAAGGCCTTTGAAAAGCTCTTTCCGGCCATGCCGAAAGAGATGCTTGAGGCCTGGTTCGGCAAGACTTTCAACCCCGAGGGTCTTGATGCCCGCACCCGTCTTTTGGTGACGGTTGCGGCGCTGACGGTTCTGGGGGCGCAGGCCGATGTGCAACTGCGCATGACCATACGTCAGGCGCTGAGTGCTGGGGCCACCCAGCGCGAGATTGCCGAAGTGATCTGGCAGATGTCCATGTTCGGCGGTGTTCCCGCCATGCAGAAGGCGCTGGAGATTGCGCAAGCCGTCTTTGCCGAAACGGCCAAGACCACCGAGGAGAAAAACGCATGACCGTTGCCGATTACGCCTTTTACGCCTTTGCCTTCGTCACGGTGGCGGCGGGGCTTATGGTCACCATCAGCCGCAACCCGGTTCATTCGGTCCTGTGGCTGATCTTGGCCTTCCTGTCCTCGGCCGGGCTTTTCGTGCTTCTGGGCGCCGAATTCGTCGCCATGCTTCTTATCATCGTCTATGTCGGCGCAGTCGCGGTGCTGTTCCTGTTTGTCGTCATGATGCTCGACATCGACTTTGCCGAGTTGAAGGGCGAAATGGCGCGCACCATGCCCTTGGCGCTGTTGATCGGGGTGGTCATCTTGATGGAGCTGTCCTTGGGTGTCGGCGCCTGGGTTCAGGCCGATGGCGCGATGGGCTTGCGCGACGCGGTGGCACCGGCAGCCGATCAGGTGGAGAACACCCGCGCGCTGGGGCTTCTGATCTATGACAAATACGTGCTGCTGTTCCAGCTTTCCGGCCTGATCCTTCTGGTCGCCATGATCGGCGCGATCCTTCTGACCATGCGGCACAGGAAGGACATCAAGCGGCAGAACGTGCTGCAGCAGATGTGGCGCGACCCGGCCAAGGCGATGGAGTTGAAGGACGTGAAGCCGGGGCAGGGGTTGTAATCTGGTCGGGGTAAACCCCGACCTATGTAGGGCGGGGTTCACCCCGCCGCGGAAGAGACCGGTAGGGCGGGGTTCACCCCGCCGCCAGACAAGACAACGGGCAAAAGCCCTGAGGGACATGAGAATGGTAGGACTTGAACATTACCTGACAGTGGCGGCGGCTTTGTTCGTCATTGGCATCTTTGGCATCTTCCTCAACCGGAAGAATGTCATCGTCATCCTCATGTCGATCGAATTGATGCTTCTGGCGGTGAACATCAACTTCGTCGCCTTCTCCAGCTATCTGGGTGATCTGGTCGGGCAGGTGTTCACCCTGTTCATCCTCACAGTCGCCGCCGCCGAGGCCGCCATTGGCCTTGCGATCCTTGTGGTGTTCTTCCGCAACCGCGGCACCATCGACGTCGAAGACGTCAACGTGATGAAAGGCTGACGCGATGGCTCAGATCATTCTCTTTGCACCCCTGATCGGGGCCATTCTCTGCGGCTTTGGCTGGAGGCTGATCGGGGAACGCCCGGCGCAGATCCTGACCACCGCACTGATTTTCCTCGCGGCGATCCTGTCTTGGGTCATCTTCCTGACCTTTGACGGGGAAACCCCGACCATTACCGTGCTGCGCTTTATCGAAAGCGGGGCTTTGGCCACAGAATGGGGCATCCGGATTGACCGCCTAACGGCGATCATGCTGGTCGTAGTCAACTCGGTCTCGGCCCTCGTGCACCTTTATTCGTTCGGCTATATGGCCCATGACGACAACTGGGGTCCGGATGAGCCTTACCGGGCGCGCTTCTTTGCTTATCTGTCGTTCTTCACCTTTGCCATGCTCTCGCTAGTGACGGCTGACAACCTTGTACAGATGTTCTTTGGCTGGGAAGGCGTAGGCGTCGCCTCATACCTTCTGATCGTGTTCTACTACCGCAAGC
>CAZTUT010000147.1:6387-6921 GCA_964616395.1 uncultured Burkholderiaceae bacterium | reverse complement strand
GGTAGCTGTAGCGCTTGACGCGGGCCACCCCGGTATCGACCACATAGCGGATGCCCGGTACCGTCAGCGAGGTCTCGGCGACGTTGGTTGCCAGCACGATCCGCCGCAATCCACTGCCCCCGGGCTTGAACACACGGTCCTGCTCCTCCGCCGACAGCCGGGCAAACAGCGGCAGGATCTCAGTGCCGGGCGGATGGTGCTTGCGCAGCGCCTCGGCTGCCTCGCGGATCTCGCGCTCGCCGGGAAGAAACACCAGCACGTCGCCACGGCCGGCGCGCGCGCATTCGTCGACCGCATCGACGATCGCCTGCATCAGCGTGCGGTCATCGGCATCGTCGGCATCGGCGATCGGCCGCCAGCGCACCTCCACCGGGTAGGTGCGCCCGGAGACCGAGATCACCGGCGCTGGGTGCTCGCGGCTGCCGAAGTGCTGCGCGAAGCGCTCGGCATCGATGGTGGCCGAGGTGATGATGAGCTTGAGGTCGGGCCGCTTCGGCAGCAACTGCTTCAGGTAGCCGAGCAGGACGTCGATAT
>CAZTUT010000147.1:0-6377 GCA_964616395.1 uncultured Burkholderiaceae bacterium | reverse complement strand
GTCGTAGGCCGACAGCATGGGATCGGACTGCGTCTCGGCCAGCAGGATCCCGTCGGTCATCAGCTTGACCGACGCCCCCGGGCGGGTCTGATCGCTGAAGCGGACCTTATAGCCGACCACCTCGCCCGGCGGCGTGTTCAGTTCCTGCGCGATGCGACGCGCCACGCTCGAGGCGGCGATGCGGCGCGGCTGCGTGTGACCGATCAGCTTGCGCGCACCGCGGCCGAGCGCCAGACAGATTTTGGGCAGCTGCGTGGTCTTCCCGGAGCCGGTCTCGCCACTGACGATCACCACCTGGTGCGCGGCAATCGCTGCGGCGATCTCATCGCGGCGCGCGCTGACCGGCAACTCGTCGGGAAAGCTGATCGGCGGCAGGGAACGGATGGGGACGGACATCGGTACGGGTTGGCGGCCGCGCGCCGCCCGGTGCGGCGCAACGGCGGCGGCAAAGCGAGGATGCGAGTCAAGGCCCGCAAGCTTACGGATATTGCATGACGCTCGACAGTCGCCCCGACCACGCGTATCGCACGCTGTGCCAGGCAGCGCATCGCCGCCGTGGAGACAGCGGCCGCTCCCTATAATCGGGCCCGATGAACGATCTGACAGATCCCCCGGCCACTGATCCTGCGGCTGAATCCGGCGCGTCACCTGTGCTGGCGACGCCGATCGAGCACCCAGCCCAATTCGTGTCCTGGCTGCGCGACGTCGCGCCGTATGTGCACGCGCATCGCGGCAAGACCTTCGTGATCGCCTTCAACGGCGAACTGGTCGAGGCCGGCCGTCTGACCGCGCTTGTCCAGGATGTGAGCCTGTTGCACGCGATGGGCATCCGCATCGTGCTGGTGCACGGATCGCGGCCGCAGATGCAGGCGCAGCTGGCACTCAAGGGCGTGACACCGCGCTTCGGCGGAAACATCCGCATCACCGACGCTGCCGCGCTCGAGTGCGCAAAGGAGGCCTCGGGCGAGATCCGCCTCGACATCGAAGCGGCGTTCTCGCAGGGCCTGCCCAACACGCCGATGGCCAACTCGCGCGTGCGCGTGGTCAGCGGCAATTTCGTCACCGCCCGCCCCATGGGCATCATCGACGGTGTGGACTTCATGCACACCGGCGTCGTGCGCAAGGTCGATGCCGAGGCAATCAAGTTCACGCTCGGCAGCAATGCGCTGGTACTGCTGTCGCCGCTCGGCTTCTCGCCGACCGGCGAGGCGTTCAACCTGATGCTCGAAGACGTGGCGGTCAGCGTGGCGATCGCCGTGAAAGCCGAGAAGCTGATCCTGATCGGCGAGGAAGACGGCGTGCGCGACCGCGCCGGCGAGCTGAAGCCTGAACTGTCGATGGCCGATGCCGAGCAGATGATCGCCAGCGGCAACATCGATCCGGCCGACGCCGACGATCTCGCCTACCTGATGCAGGCCTGCAAGGGCGGCGTGGCGCGCGGCCACCTGCTACCAATCAGCCTCGATGGCGCGCTGCTGATCGAGCTGTTCACGCACGCTGGCGTGGGCACGATGCTGTCGCGCGAGAACCTGGAATCGCTGCGCGAGGCCACCAGCGACGACGTTGGTGGCATCCTGAAGCTGATCGCGCCGCTGGAGGCCGATGGCACGCTGGTCAAGCGCCCGCGCGAAATGATCGAGCGCGAAATCGGCCACTTCACGGTACTGGAGCACGACGGCCTGATCTTCGGCTGCGCGGCGCTCTATCCGTTCGCGTCGGCGGGCATGGGCGAGCTGGCCTGCCTGACCGTCCACCCCGATTACCGCGAGTACGGTGACGGGGAGCGGCTGATGAAGCGCATCGAGGCGCGCGCGCGCGCGGCCGGACTCAGCAAGCTGTTCGTGCTGACCACACAGACCGGTCACTGGTTCCTCAAGCGCGGCTTTGCGGCCGCAAGCGTCGACAGCCTGCCGGTGGAGCGGCAGAACCTCTACAACTGGCAGCGCCGCTCGCAGGTGCTGGTCAAGCCGCTGTAGCGGCAGCTGCCTCAACCGTTCAAGTTCACCCTTTCTGGAGCAACACGATGGCGCGCACCGTTCAGTGCATCAAGCTCGGCCGCGAGGCCGAGGGGCTCGACTTTCCGCCGGTGCCCGGCGAACTCGGCAAGAAGATCTGGGAAAGCGTCTCCAAGGAAGCGTGGCTTGCCTGGCAGAAGCACCAGACCATGCTGGTCAACGAGAACCGCCTGAACCTGGCCGACATCCGCGCCCGCAAGTACCTGAGTACGCAGATGGAGAAGTATTTCTTCGGCGAAGGGGTCGACCAGCCCGCGGGTTACGTTCCGCCGTCGCAGTAGCCGCAAGCGCGGCCGGTTCTCCGGTCGCTCAACCAGGGAGTCGAAGATGAAGTTCGGCATCGGCCAGGCGGTTACGCGGATCGAGGACGAGCGCCTGCTGACCGGGCGCGGCCGCTACGCCGATGACATCGATCTTCCGGGCGCGCTGCATCTGGCGCTGGTGCGCTCCCCGCATCCGCATGCGCGGGTGACGTCAATCGATACCGCGGCATTGACCGCCGCTGAGGGCGTGGTCGCGGTCTATACCGGCGCCGACCTCACCGCTGCCGGCGTTGCGCCGTTCCCGCCGCCGCCGGGCTTCAAGCGTCCCGACGGCTCGGCGATGGATACGCCGCCCTACCCGGTGCTGGCCGGCGATGTCGTTCGCTATGTCGGCCAGCCGGTCGCGGCGGTGCTGGCGCGCAGCCGCGAGCAGGCTGAAGCAGCCGCAGCGAACGCGTGGGTCGATTACGAGCCCTTGCCCGCCGTGGTTGACATCGACGCTGCGCTTGCCGATGGCGCGGCGCAGGTCTGGCCCGGCGCGCCCGGCAATGTCGCCGCCGCCAGCCGCCATGGCGATCCCGCGGCCTGCGATGCCGCGGTCGCGCGCGCCGCGCATACAGCGCGCGTCACCGTGCTCAACCAGCGGCTGGCGCCGGTCACGCTGGAGCCGCGCGCCGGTGCGGCCGAGTTCGACGCCACCAGTGGCCGGCTGACCGTGCATGCGAGTTCACAGAATCCGGCCGGGTTGCAGAAGGCGTTGGCCACCGTGCTGAAGGTCGACCCGGCCACGATCCGCGTGCGGGTCGGCGACGTGGGCGGCGGCTTCGGCATGAAGACACTGCTGCAACCGGAAGAAGTGCTGGCGGCATTCGCCGCGAAGCAGCTTGCCACGCCGGTGCGCTGGCGCGTCACGCGGCTGGAAGACTTTCAGGCCGGCAGCCACGGACGCGATCAGGCCGGCGAGGCCGAACTGGCGCTCGATGCCGATGGCAGGATTCTCGGGCTGCGCGTGCGGCTGACCGGCAACCTCGGCGCCTACGCGCACGGCGCCGGACTGGCGATCCATCTGGCGCTGACGCAGAAGGTCATCACCAGCGTCTACGACATTCCGGTAGCCCACATCGACGCTCGCGCGGTACTGACGCACACCAGCGTGATCTCGGCCTATCGCGGCGCCGGCCGGCCCGAGGCGATCTATCTGATCGAGCGCCTGATGGACCGCGCCGCCGCGGATCTGGGCATCGATCCGGCCGAACTACGCCGGCGCAACCTGATCCCGCCGGCGAAGCTGCCCTACCGCACCGCCGTTGGCGAGACCTACGACAGCGGCGACTTTCCGCGCATCCTCGCGCAGGCGCTGGCCGCCGCCGACTGGGACGGCTTTGCCACGCGCCGCGCCGAATCGGCCCGCCGCGGCCTGCTGCGCGGCCGCGCAGTCTCCACGTTTCTCGAATGGACCGGCGTCGTGCATCAGGAGTCGGTGCGGCTGCTGGTCGACGGCAGCGGCACGGTGCGCGTGTTCACCGCATTGCAGGCGATGGGTCAGGGCATCGAGACGAGCTTCGTGCAGATCGTCGCCGACACGCTGCAGCTCGACCCGGCGCGGATCGAGGTCGTGCAGGGCGACTCCGACAGCGCTCAGGGCATCGGCAGCATGGGCAGCCGCTCGCTGTACATCGGCGGCTCGGCGATGTTCACCGCCTCCGGCCAGGCCATCGAACAGGGCCGTGCACTGGCTGCCGAGGCGCTCGAAGCGCCAGCCGACGATCTGGTCTACGCGAACGGCCGCTTCAGCGTCGCCGGCACCGATCTGGGCATTGACCTGTTCGATCTGGCCGCGCGCCAGCCCGCGCGTTCGATCCGCATCGACACCACGCAGAAGGTCGGCGGGCCGTCCTGGCCGAACGGCTGTCACGTGTGCGAGGTGGAGGTCGACCCGGCCACCGGTGCGGTCACCCTCGCCCGCTACACGACGGTCGATGACGTGGGCCGCGTGATCAACCCGCTGATCGTCGCCGGGCAGGTACACGGCGGAATCGCGCAGGCGGTAGGTCAGGCGCTGTTCGAGGCGGTCCACTACGACCGCGACAGCGGCCAGTTGCTGACTGGCTCGCTAATGGACTACGCGCTGCCGCGCGCCGACGAACTGCCGGCGTTCGCCACGCTCACCGACGAGTCGCAGCCCTGCAAAATCAATCCGCTCGGCGCCAAGGGCGTGGGCGAACTCGGCACGGTGGGCGCCACACCCACGGTGATCAACGCGCTGCTGGATGCGCTGCGGCCGCTGGGCGTGGACGACATCGACATGCCCGCGACGCCATTCCGGGTGTGGCAGGCGATTCAGGCCGCGCGGCAGACTGCCTGACCGCTGCGAGCGGCGGTGCTCACCGCAGCGCAGCTACTCGCTGACGGCCGAAGGCCTGGCGCCGAGCGTCAGCGGCGCAGTTGCCAGAACAGCGCGCGATCGAACGGCGCCCAGCGCGCGGTTCGTACGCCCGCCTGCGCAAGTCCGCGTCGGACCCATTCGTTGCTGGTCAGGATCAGGCTGTAGCTGCCCGAGCCCTCAAAGAACGCATCGGTTGCGAAGTAGCCGGGGTGGTCGATGCGCCGCGGCCGATCCGCGGTGCCGACGGCGAAGCCTGAACGCACATAGGCGACCAGATCCGCGTACTCGTCCGTGCTGAGCCACAGCAGTTGCGCGTCGTAGTCCTCGGGACGCCGCACATACTCGACATGCATCGCGCTCGGCCCCTGACCCGTCAACGCGCGCAGCGCGGTGCCGGCGTCGAGTTCGGACCAGGTCGGCGTGTTCAGGTAGAACGCGCGGTCGCCCCAGCCGAAGGCGATCCAGTTGAAAGACAGCGGCCGCGCCTCGCGCCGGAAGTCGATGAGCGCAGTGCGCGGAAAGGCCCGCGTGAAGTCATGCGGCGCAACAGCAGGCAGAACGAGATCGGCATGCACGCCGTTGGTCCGTAACCACACCGGGATACCGCCGCGCTCCTCCGGCGTCGGCCGCCAGTCGGCATTGACCGCCCACAGACCGAGCGCCAGGGCTGCGGCCAGATACAGCAGCGGCGCTGCCACAAGCAGCACCAACGCAAGCGCGAACGAACGCGCAAGACGCTTCATCGACCGAAGGCAGACGCGCTGTCGACGGACGCGGCCCGGGCCTGAAGCCGGCACCGGCCAGCACGACGAAACGTGCCGTCAGCCACCTCAGCCACGGTCGAAGCGGCGCACGCCCTCGGCGGTTCCCAGCAGCAGCACATCGGCGCCGCGCGCCGCGAACAGCCCGTTGGTCACCACGCCCACGATCTGGTTGATGCGCGTCTCGGTGGCGCGCGGATCGGTGATCGACAGCCCGCGCACATCGACGATCACGTTGCCGTTGTCGGTGACCACGCCCTCGCGCCACACCGGCTCGCCGCCGAGCGAGGCCAGTTCGCGCATCACCTGACGGCGCGCCATCGGAATGACCTCGACCGGCAGCGGAAAGCGCCCCAGCACCGGCACGCGCTTGCTGGCATCGGCGATGCAGACAAAGCGCTCGCTGATCGCGGCAACCACCTTCTCGCGCGTCAGCGCCGCCCCACCCCCCTTGATCATGCTGAAGCCGGGGTCGATCTCGTCGGCGCCGTCGATGTAGACCTGCAGCGACTCGACATCGTTGCAGTCGACCAGCGGCACGCCGAGCGCGCGCAACCGCGCCGCACTGCGCTCGGAACTGGAGACCGCGCCAGCCAGACGGATGCCGGCCTGGCCAAGCGCATCGATGAAGCAGTCGACGGTGGAGCCGGTACCCACGCCGATCACCGCGCCGGCCGGCACGAATTCGAGCGCGGCGCGCGCCACCGCGCGCTTCAGGTCATCCTGGGAAAGCATCGAGCACCTTGATGAAGAAACGCCCGCGACATGCAGGCCAACGGCGGCGATCATAGCGAGCGCCGCCGCGCCCTCGACAGAGGTGGCCTCGATCGGCCGCCAGCGTCGCTCAGCGCCGCGGCGGCGGCAGGTCGGTGCAGTGCCCTTCGGCCGCTTCGGCCGCCAGGCCAACCGATTCGCCCAGCGTCGGATGCGGATGCACGGTCTTGCCGATGTC
>CAZTUT010000146.1:0-6940 GCA_964616395.1 uncultured Burkholderiaceae bacterium | reverse complement strand
AGCGTGCCGTAGGCGTAGCTGCCGCTGACCTTGATGGTCGCGCCCTTGATGCCGGCGACTTCGCCCTCGGACTCTTCCAGCAGCTCGGCCTTGAAGTCCTTGCGCTCGGCGTAGCGCAGGTACATGCGCTCCAGCATGCCGGCCCAGTCCTGCGCCTCGGTGCCGCCGGCGCCGGCCTGGATTTCGATGAAGCAGTTGTTGGGGTCGAGCGGATTGTTGAACATCCGCTGGAACTCGAGCTGCGCGATTTCCTTTTCGAGCGCGGCCATGTCGGCTTCGACCGACAGCAGCGTGGCGTCGTCGGCATCGGCCTGGGCCATCGCGAACAGCTCGGCCGAGTCGGCCACCGATGCGCCGAGCCGGTTCATCCGGCTGACCACGTCGTCGAGCAGCTTCTTTTCGCGGCCCAGCTCCTGGGCGCGCTTGGGGTCGTCCCAGACCTTCGGGTCTTCGAGGTCGCGCTCTACCTCGGCCAGCCGTGTCGCCTTGGCATCGACGTCAAAGAAACCTCCGCAGTTCGGCCGTCCGCGCCGTCAGCGAGGCAGCGGTGGCGGCGATCTGGTTCAGGTGTTCGGCTTCCATGGCGATTCCGTCAGCGAAAGCCGTGGATTATAGGTACCGGACGCGATTCGCATCGCGCGCGCCTCGCGGGTGACCGGACGCGGCGGCGTTGCAAGTGTGCCAACGACCGTTCGCGGCGGAGGCCGGAAGCAGGCTGCGGCCAGTGCCCGCGGTTACCATCGGCGTCGGCCGACAAGCCTCTCGCCAAAGTCCACCGATCACCCGACACGCCCCTGACCGTGCCCGACATCACCGTCACTTACGTGTTCTCTGACATCGAGGGCAGCACGCGCCTGTGGGACGCGCAGCCCGAGCGGATGGCGCCGGCGCTGGCGCGGCACGATGCGCTGGTGGCCGAGGCGGTAGCGCGCGAGGGCGGCCGACTGATCAAGATGATTGGCGACGGCATGCACGCCGTGTTCGACGACGCGGCCGGCGCACTGCGCGCGGTGGTGGAACTGCAGGCCGTGATGGCAGAGCCGCCCGAGGGCGTGCTGCCGCTGCGCATGCGCTTCGGCCTGCACCGCGGCGCGGCCGAGCATCGCGATGGCGACGTATTCGGCGTGGCGGTCAACCGCGCCGCCCGCGTGATGGCCTGCGCGCATGGCGGGCAGGTGCTGGTCACGCAGGCGGTGGCCGACTCGCTCGACGGCCGCCTGCCGCAAGGCATCACGCTGCGCGACCTCGGCGTGGTGCGGCTGCGTGACCTCTCGGCGCCGGAACGGGTGTTGCAGGTCGAGCACGCCAGCCTGCGCGCCGACTTTCCGGCGCTGCGGTCGCTGGCGAGCACGCCCAACAACCTGCCGCAGCAGCTCAACGCGTTCATCGGCCGCGAGCGCGAGTCGGCCGAGGTGAGGGCGGCTCTCGGTCAGCACCGGCTGGTCACGCTGCTGGCAATGGGCGGCATCGGCAAGTCGCGGCTTTCAGTGCAACTCGGCGCCGAGCTGCTCGACGACTACCCCGACGGCGTGTGGCTGGTCGAACTCGCACCGGTGGCCGATGCCGCTGGCGTGCCGCAGGCGGTGGCCACGGTGCTCGGCGTGCGCGAGGAGCCCGGCGGAACGGTGACCGACGCGCTGCTTAAATTCATGCGCGACCGCAAGCTGCTGCTGATCCTCGACAACTGCGAGCACCTGGTGCCGCCCTGCGCGGAACTGGCCAAGGCGCTGCTGCAGGCCGGCCCGCAGGTGACCCTCCTCGCCACCAGCCGCGATGCGCTGCAGATTGCCGGCGAGGCCAGTTATCAGCTCGAGCCGCTCGGCGTGCCGGCCGCCAACGCGACGCCCGACCCCGACACGCTGCGCCAGCAGGACGCGGTGCGGCTGTTCATCGAACGCGCCACCGCGGCGCAGCCGGCATTCCGCCTGACCGCCGCCAACGCGCCGGCCGTGGCCGCGATCTGCGCGCAACTCGACGGCATTCCGCTGGCGCTGGAACTCGCCGCTGCCCGCGTGCGCACGCTGACGGTGGAGGCGATCGCTGCGCGGCTGGCCGACCGTTTCAAGCTGCTGGTCTCGCAGGACCGCACGGTGCTGCCGCGCCAGCGCACGCTGCGCGCGCTGATCGACTGGTCATACGACCTGCTGAGCGATGCCGAGAAGACGCTGTTCGCGCGGCTGTCGGTGTTCGCCGGCGGTTGGACGCTGGAAGCGGCCGAAGCGGTGGGCGCGGGTGGAGAGATCGAAAGCGCCGATGTGCTCGACCTGCTGTCGCGGCTGGTCGAGAAGTCGCTGGTGCGGATGGACGCGGAGACTGGGCGCTACCGGATGCTGGAGACGGTGAAGGCGTATGCGCGGGAGAAGCTGGAGGCAAGTGGGGAACTGGAAGGGGCGGTGGAGAGGCACTTGAAGTTCTTCGTGGAACTCTCGAGGAAAGCCGATCCCCACTTTGGCGGCCCCGATCAGAATCACTGGATGCGACTTATCGATAGGGAATGCGACAACTTTCAGGCCGCGCACTTATCTTGCTTGACGCACGCAAATCGCGCCATGGACGATCTGACGATCGTTCGTTCGCTAAAGCTCTACTGGATCGCCACCGGTCGCGTTGCGCAAGGTCTAGCGATGTCCTTAGAGGCTCTTGCAAACCCTGGGGCTGCAGCGAAGTCCTATGAGAGAACTGTATGCCTTCGCGATGCAGGAATGATGTATCACTACGCAGGCCAACACAGGCAGTCGCTCGACTTACTGCAGCAGAGCATTCGTAATGCTCGCGAAATCGGTGAAAGACGCATACTGCCAACGGCACTTAACTTTGCAAGTATCGCTTCAATCGCTATGGGTGATAGCGATAACGCGCTGCTCTGCTGCGATGAGGCTGCTGAGGTGGCGCTTGAGGTCGGTTATAAGCATGCGCACGCAGCAGCGCTTAACACGCGTGGTCAAGTACTCCGGTATGTGAACGCACTCGATGCAGCGCGCGAAACGTTGGAACGAGCACTGACACTCGTAGATGCGCTTGGCGACGAACAGGGTGCCACAAATTCTCTACTGAATCTTGCCATGATAGACATAGAGCAAGGTGGTTTAGAGGCAGCCGAACATAGGCTCGCAACAGCAGCAGAGCGATGCGAACGACTTGATTCCCCGCCTTTGTTGCAGACGCTGCTAGACACTTGTGGGGCATTGCTGATTCGGCGCGGTCGAGCGGAGTTGGGCGTACGCCTGATCGCAGCATCGGACCAATTGAGCGAGGAAACCGGAAGCTACCGTGACCCTGTGGATCGTCGCTTTGTCGAGGACGCGCTGCTTTTGGCCGGTTGCGTCGCCACGCGGCCAGCCTATCGGAGCCGAGAAGAACTGTTGCCGCTCGTTTACCTCACGTTTCATCAAAAAGATCCTAGCGATCTCCACTTGCGATCATCGGATCATGCTCATACACCATCCCCCGATAAGACACCCGGATCGTGTACGCATACAGCCCCGCCGCCAGTCCCTTCGGGAACTCGCAGGTGAACGTCGTCCGTTCCTTGTCCGGCGAGCACTTCACGCGCTTGGCTGACTCCACGTCGTTGAGCTTGGGCGTGGCGCGGCGGGCGTCGGTGTCCTTGGTCGGCTTGGGCAGTTCCTTCACGCGCGCATCGACGGTGATGCCGTCCTTCGTGAACGTGGCGCCCTGGGTGCCGATCTTCCAGCTCACGGTGGCTGCGGTGGCGTTGCCGCCCCTGGCCGCACGCGAGAAAACCGGGTCCTGACTGACCACCACGTAGCCATCACGGATGGTCACGACCGCCGGCTCGTTCTGCGCCGAGGCGATCGACAGTTGGGCGCAGCCGGCCATGCCGATTGCGAAGGTGGCGCCGAGGAGTCGGAGTTTCATCGTCGATCCTTTGTTCACGAAAATGAGTTGGGTCGGTGTGCGCATCGAACTGCTTCGACGCGGAGTCTAGGTGGAGGTCATGCGTTCGGATGAGATTGCCCGAAGGGCAACCGCGGTTCGTGAGTGAAACACAACATCGCATGCGCTCCTACCGTCGGCTCGCGTGAATTTCCGACAGCGCGAGTCCGCACTTTCACGTACGTGGACCGCCCGGCTGCGCCTCAGCGCTCGCCGTGTTCGACCGACAGCGTGATCCGGCGCTGGCCCTGGTATTCGTCGATCATCGGCCGGTAGGCGAGCCGCACGCGGGTGGGCAGCGTGTCGGTGCGGCGGAACCAGATCGCGTTGAAACGGCGGCCAGCCAGCTCCAGCGTGAGCTTCAGGTGCGCGTCCTTGATCAGCCGCTGCTCGACCACCGCGAACTCGTTGTCGAACAGCGGTGCCGGAAAGCCCTGGCCCCAGACCTGGCGCTCGATGGCCTCGACCAGCGCGGCGCCGATCTCCTGCGGCTGCAGCGGGCCGTCGGTGTCCACGACACGCGTGAACAGCGCGGCATCGCAACTGGCGCGGGTGGCGGCCTCGAAGGCGCGGGTGAAGGCGTCCAGTCCATCGGCGGCGAGCGTGAGGCCGGCGGCCATCGCGTGGCCGCCGAAGCGTTGCACCAGGCCCGGCGCGGCCTTGGTCACCAGATCGAGCGTGTCGCGCAGGTGCACGCCCTCGATCGAGCGGCCGGAGCCGCGCAGCAGGCCGTCGGTGTTGCGCGCGAAGGCCACCGTGGGCCGGTGGTACTTCTCCTTGACGCGCGAGGCCACCAGGCCCACCACGCCCGGATGCCAGGTCTCGTTGAACAGCGTGATGCTGCGCTGGTCGGCCACGCCGCTGGCGTCGAGCTCGGTCAGCGCGTCGAGCTGCATGTCGGCTTCGATCGCGCGCCGCTCGCGGTTCAGCTGATCGAGTTGGCGGGCAAGGTCAAGCGCGCGGTCGGGGTCATCGGTGGTCAGGCATTCGATGCCTACCGTCATGTCGGTCAGGCGACCGGCGGCGTTGATACGCGGGCCGAGCGCAAAGCCCAGGTCGGCGGCGCGCGCGCTGCGGGCATCGCGGCCGGCCACCTGGAACAGCGCGGCGATGCCGGCCTGCAGCTTGCCGCTGCGCATGCGCTCCAGCCCGGCAGACACCAGGATGCGGTTGTTGCGGTCGAGCCGGACCACGTCGGCCACTGTGCCGAGCGCCACCAGGTCGAGCAGGCCGTCGAGCCGCGGCTGATTGGCCTCGCTGAACAGGCCGCGCGCACGCATCTCGGCGCGGGTGGCGGCCAGCACGTAGAACATCACGCCCACGCCCGCCAGGTTCTTGCTCGGGAAGCCGCAGCCGGGCTGGTTGGGGTTCACGATCACCGCGGCCTGCGGCAGGCGCGGGCCGGGCAGGTGATGGTCGGTCACCAGCACCTGCATGCCGAGCGCGTTGGCGCGGTCCACGCCCTCCACGCTGGCAATGCCGTTATCCACGGTGATCAGCAGGTCGGGCTTTGTGCTGGTGCGCTGCGCGGCAAGGTCGACGATCTCGGGCGTCAGCCCGTAGCCGTACTCGAAGCGGTTGGGCACCAGGTAGTCAACGTGGCCGCCGAGCATCCGCAGGCCGCGCAGGCCGACCGCGCAGGCGGTGGCTCCGTCGCAGTCGTAGTCGGCCACGATCAGCATGCGCCGGCCGGCGGCGATGGCATCGGCCAGCAGTCGTGCGGCGGCTTCAACTTGGGTGAGGCGGCCAGGGGCGAGCATTTCGCGCGGATGCAGTTCGAGCTCGCTGATCGAGCCGATGCCACGCGCGGCCAGCGCGCGCGCCAAGGGCGGCAGCACGCCGGCGGCGGCCAGCCGCTGCGCGGCGGTGCTGTCGTAGCGGCGCTGTTGCAGCACGGTCATGCGCGGGCTCCGTCGGGCGTGTCGGCGTCGGCAAACAGGGGGGCGAAGCGGGTGTGGGCGCCGATGCGGCGCCACGGCTTGAAGCGATCGGTCGCGTGAATCGACAGGCGCCGCGTCTGGCGCCGGCCGGCAAGCAGCAGGTCGATGCGCGCGCCGGCCTGTGCCGCCTGCGCGGCCCGCTCGCCGATCCAGGTATCGAAGCGCGCGAACACCGGCAGCCACGCGCCCCAGGCCTCGGCCTTGCAGGGGGCGAACAGCCCCGGCCAGAGAAGCAGCGCATTGCCGGTGATGGGCCGGTCGAGGTCAGCATGCACCTGCGCTGCCGGAACTCCGGCAGCGAGCGCCCAGCCGCGCACCGCCGGCTCGTCGCTGACCACGGTGTCGAACGCGCCGCGCGGGCCGCGCGCACTCACCGGATCGAGGCTGCCTTCGCCATGCAGCCACAGCGCGTTGATCGCCGGCGCGCCGCGCGCTTCGCGCGCCTCGTTGATCGGATGCTGATGCCAGACCATCTGAATCTCGCTGAGCAGCCGTCGCCAGCGCGCCGCGTCGGCACCCTCGGGCATCCGCGCCTGCACCGACTCGCCGAGCGCGCAGTCCAGCGGCGTGGTGTCGAGCTGCCATGCGCGGTCGAACGCGATGAAGCTGTGCGTGCCCGACACATGCAGTCGGGCACCGGCCGCGTGCAGGCACTCGGCGGCCGCCTCGGCCAGAACGGCGAACTCGGCGGCATACAGGTCCGGATCGGGCAGCGGCTCGACCAGGTAGTGATCGCGGGCGAAGCTGAAGTGCACCGGATCGGCCTGCCAGAGGTGCGGCGGCGGCGGGGTGTCGAACAGCGCGCGCCAGGCGCCGGCTGCGGTGGGCGCCGGCTCGGCGCTGCCGCCAAAACACTGCCAAAGCGACTCCAGATGCGCCGCGCCCTCGAAGCGGGTGGCGGTGGCGCGCGGCGGCTCGATGCGGGCGGCCGCCAGCAGGCGTGGCAGGTGCGCGATCGGCGCACCCGTCTGGCCATCGCGTGCGGCATCGATCACGGCGTTACAGAAAGCGGCGGGAATCAGGGCGCCGGGGACCACGACTGTCCATTGCATGGCGGCATTCTAGGTGGCGCGCGTGGTTGCGCAGGCGTGGCGGATAGAATC
>CAZTUT010000145.1:0-7002 GCA_964616395.1 uncultured Burkholderiaceae bacterium | reverse complement strand
TTGAAATCCTGAAGGATGGCGCCTCGGCGATTTATGGCTCCGACGCCATCGCCGGCGTGGTCAACGTCATCATGCGCAAGGACTATCGCGGCATCGACGTGGCTGGCAGCGTGGGCTTCTTCGAGGGCAAGAGCGACTACCGCGCCAGCGTGTCGGCCGGCTTCGGGGACCTCGGCGCCGACAAGTTCAACGTCTTCGGCGTGCTCGACTTTTACAAGCGCGACCTCGTGATGCTGGCCGATACGAAGTACGGCGAGTCGCGCGATTTCCGTGACAACGCGAACGGCGGCCGGAACTTCCAGTCGCTGACGGGCGGTGGCACGTGGACCGGTGTCCCGGGCACGGCGAACGCGAATGAGCGTCGCGCAATTTCCGAGTGCGCGGCGAGGGGTGGTCGCGTGGTCAACTATGCCGGCGCGGTCGAAGCGGGCCTGCTGCTGGACAGCGCTGCGAACAGAGCCGCGTTCAACACGCCCTCGAACTCCTGGTGCGCCAAGGACTTCAATTACGCGTTCACGGCCATCCCGTCGACCGAGCGGATCAGCGGCCTGGTGCGTGGCACGGTCGACATCACGCCGACGATGCAGGCGTTTCTCGAAGCCGGTTACAGCCAGGTTGACTCCTTCCAGAAGTTCCAGGAGCCGTTCTTTGCCGGTACCACTGGCCTCCTACCGACGGGCGCTGGTCTGCGTCCCTTCACCTACAACGTGACATTCGCGCCGGGCGTCGCCGGCAATCCGTTGCCGGGTAACGCCCGTTACTCGGGTGTGCTGAACGATATGGGCACTCGCGATACCGACATTTCGTCGGACACGCTGCGGGTGCTCGGTGGCCTGAAGTATTCGCTGTTCGGCTTCGATGCGGAAACCGCTGCCGGCTACTCCAAGAACGAAGTGACGGCCACGAGCATCAACCGCCTGTCGAAGGCCGGCGTGAGCGCTGCGTTTGGCGTCGGCGCTGGCCTGCAGCCGCCGACACCGGTGTCGACGGCCTCGACCTACAACCTTGACCGGCCCTCGACCAACTCGCAAGCGGTTCGCGACTCGATGCTGATCAGGTTCCCGCGTACTGCGACGTCGGAACTGCAGTTCATCGACACGCGTGCTTCGACCGAACTCGGCTCGCTGCCAGGCGGTGCGATCGGTCTTGCGGTTGGCGCCGAGTACCGCTCCGAGAAGCTCAAGGATCGTCCGGATCCGCGTGCGACAGGTGGTGACATTCTGGGCCAGGGCATCACGGCCACGGATGGCAGCCGCAACAACCTCGCGCTGTTCGCCGAAATGGCGCTGCCGCTGACCCGTACGCTCGAAGCGCAACTCGCGCTGCGCAACGACCGCTACAGCGACTTCGGTTCGGCGCTTACCCCGAAGGCTGGTCTGAAGTTCCGCCCGACGCCGGAGTTCCTGGTGCGTGCGAACTGGGGCCGTGGCTTCCGTGCGCCGACGCTCCCGGAAATCTCGCCGTCGGTGGCAACGTTCTTCGTCGGCGTTATCGATCCGCTCAACCCGCTCGGCACGTCGCAGATTTCCGGCGTGTACGCGGGTAACCCGGATCTGGAGCCGGAAAAGTCGCGCAGCACGACGGTGGGCATGGTGTTCGAGCCGTCCAGCAACACGAACTTCAGCCTCGACTGGTACCAGATCACCTGGTCGAACATCGTTGGCTCGGATTCGTTCCAGTCGATCGTTAACACCTGCGCTGGCGGCGTCGCAGCCTGCGATCCGCGCGTTCTTCGCGATCCGAGCACGGGGCTGATCGTCACGGTTCTGAACAACTACCGTAACTTCAGCAGTCAGGAGACGAGCGGTATTGACTTCGACTTCCGTCATCGGATGCCGACTTCGTTCGGTCGCTTCACGACGCGCCTGAACACCACGTACATCGACAAGTACGAGGTGGAAGGTGACGAGTTCGCGGGCCGCAACGGTTTTGGTTCGATCCCGCGCTGGCGTGGTTTCGTCAGTGTTGACTGGGAGCAGGGTGCGTTCCTGCTGAACGGCCGGATGAACTACATCCATTCGTACACGCAGCAGCTTCTGCCGGGCAGCTACTTCGTCCCGCAGGATCCGCGCTTCCAGAACGGCACGGCAAGCTCCAAGGTGGCCTCGTACACCACGTTCGACCTGTTCGGCCGCTGGAGCGTCACGCCCAAGTTCAACGTCACGGCGTCGATCGGCAACATCTTCGACAAGATGCCGCCGTACGATCCGGGCGTCAGCGGTACCTTCCTGTACGACTTCACCCAGTACTCGCCGTTTGGCCGTACTTTCCGCGTCGGCGCGAGCTACCGCTTCCGCTAAGCAGAGAAGTCAGTGCAGTTCAGGGAACGGGCCTTCGGGCCCGTTCTTTTTTGGTGCGCGCGTGTTGCGGTCTCTGTCTTTGGCGTGACGCCTCGCGCCTCTGTAGGCGCTTCGTTCAGAGGCTCGTAGTCGTCGTTCGCCCTCGCAGCGCCCGACGGGCGGGGTTCGGCGGTGCTTGCAGGCAAGTGGAGGCGATGCGCTGCAGCGACCCATGAAAAAGCCCGCGCAAGCGCGGGCCTTTTCAGTCCAAATCGGCAATCAGATCACGGCACGCGCGCCCAGAGCCTTCCGAGATCGGCGGTGCCGTCGGTGCCGCCCACTGTGCGGAACGTCTGCGCCGCCCGCTGCTTCTGGCCGGCGCGGAACTGGGCAATGCCCAGATGCAGCTTGGCGTCTTCGGGTCGCTTCAGGCCGCCTCTGGCGATGCCCTGCTGGATCAGCGCGACGCCCTTGTCGTGCTGGCCGAGGCCGCTGTAGCCCAGGCCGATGCGGACCAGCGCATTGCCGTCCTTGTCGGCGGCCGCCGCCGCTTCGGAGTCGGCGAGTGCCTTGGACGCGTCGGTAGCGCGCTGCGTGGCCAGCGCCAGCAGCCGCTTTTGCCGCTCGGCCTCCGCGCCCTTGCCGAGCACGCCGCGCGAGAAGCCCTCGTCGAGGATGGCCTTGGCCTCGGCGGCCTGGCTTTCCTGCAACGCCAGTTGCGCCATCTCGGTGTAGTCCTCCACCGTTTCCAGCGTGCGCGTCTCGCGCTTCAGGCGAAGCACGTCGAGCGTGAGGCGACCCGAAAAGCCGGGCCTGCTCTGCAAGCGGCCCAGCACGATCGCCCAGTACTCCCGCTTGGGGTAGTTGGCGATGAGCTTTTCCAGAACCGCGGCCTGCCCGGCGCCGTTGCCGCCGCGTCGCAGCGCATCGGCCAGGCGCAGCAGATCGTTCTCGTCGGGCTTGCGGCCGGCTTTCTCGGCGGCTTCGATGGCCGCCTCTGCGTCGCGCGCCACGGCGGTGAAGTCTCCGCTCTGCGCGTTCACATAGGCAAGCAGCTTGTCGAGCTCGGCGGCATTACCGCCCATCTGCCTGGCCTTCTGCGCGAACTCGCGCGTCTTGTTCCAGTCGCGCGTCTGCGAGAACAGGAAGGCGAGTTGCTCGGTGACCTGGGTCTGCTCCTGGGCGCTCAGCTTTCCCGAGGCCAGTGCCGACTGGAATGCGCTGATCGCCACCTGTGGTTCGCCGGCGCGGGCTGCCGCCGCACCGCGCATGCGGTCGATCGTCAGTTGCTCGGCGGCGGTCTTGTTCGGCACCGCGTCGAGTTCGCGCAGCTTGGCCAGCGCTTCCTTGCCGCGACCCGCCTTCAGCAGCTCGGAGGCCTGCTGCAGCGGCTTGCCGACCTCGGGGCGGATCTGCGCGTACGCCGTCTGCAGGCTGGCAACCAGCGCAAACGCGGTGAGTGCGTGGGCGATGGGTTTCATCCGCACCTCAGTTGACGAACTGCTCGTTGCCCACAAGGCCCAGCTTGGTCACGCCGAGCCGCTGCGCGGCGGCCATGACCATGGCCACTTCCTTGTACTCGGCGAGCTTGTTCGGACGGAGGTGCACTTCGGGCTGCACCGCCTGCGCGGCAGCACCTGCGAGCTTTTCCTCGAGTGCCGCCTTGTTCGCAACCTGCTCGCCGTTCCAGTAAATGGTGCCGTCGAAGTCGACGTCGATCGTCACAACCACCGGTTTCTCTGTCGGCGGCGGCGGCGTGCCCACCGGCATGTTCAGGTTGACCGAGTGCAGCTGGATCGGGATCGTGATGATCAGCATGACCAGCAGCACCAGCATCACGTCGATCAGCGGCGTGGTGTTGATGTCGATCATCACTTCCGGATCGCCGTCGCCACCGCCGGAGCCCACGTTCATTCCCATGATGTCCTCCTAGCCGCCGCGCGGCGCCGGCTCGGTCACGAAGCCGACTTTCTGGATGCCGGCACGCTGTGCCGCGAACACGACACGACCGACGAATTCGTAGCGCCCATTGAGATCGCCGCGGATATGCACTTCCGGCTGAGGCACCTTGACGGCCTCCGCCTTCAGGCGATTGAGCAGATCCTCGTTGTCGCGCAGTGGTTGGACACCCCAGAAGATATCGCCATCGCGCGAGACCGAAATCTCGATGTTCTCGGGCTTGGTTTGCCGCGCAACGTTGGTCTCGACCGGCAGCTTGACCGCGACGTTTTGCGTGATGACCGGGATCGTGACGAGGAAGATGATCAGCAGCACCAGCATCACGTCCACCAGGGGCGTGGTGTTGATGGTGGAGATCGCCTGCTCTTCCTCGCCGTCCGGGGAACCGACATTCATGCCCATCGCATGACTCCTGAAAACGAGCGTGCGGGGCAGCGTTTACTTGCCGCCGGTCAGAACCGCATTGACGTCGGCGCCGAAGGTGCGCACCGAGTCCATCACGACCTTGTTGCGACGGATCAGCCAGTTGTAGCCCATCACCGCCGGCACCGCGACGGCCAGACCGATGGCGGTCATGATCAGCGCCTCGCCCACCGGGCCGGCGACCTTGTCGATCGACGCCTGGCCGGCGATGCCGATGGCGGTCAGCGCGTGATAGATGCCCCACACCGTGCCGAACAGGCCCACGAACGGGGCCGTGGAACCCACGGTCGCCAGTACCGCCAGACCGTTCTGCATGCGGCTTTGCACCGCGTCGACCGCGCGCTGCACCGACATCGAGATCCAGGTCGTCAGGTCGACCTTGGCGGTCAGCGACCCGGGCGCGCGCTCGGCGGCTTCGAGACCCGACTCCACGATGTAGCGATAGGCGCCGCCCTGCTTGAGCTTGCCGGCACCATCACGCAGCGAGGCGGCCTTCCAGAAGCCGGCGCGCACCGAGTTGCCCTCGGTCATCATCTTCTGCTGCTCGATCAGCTTCACGATGATCACGTACCAGCTCGCCATCGACATGATGATCATGATGAACAGCGTGCCTTTGGAGACGAAGTCACCCTGCCTCCACATGGCCGCCAGACCGTAGGGATTCTCGACGGTCTCCTTGGTGACGGTCGGCGCCGGCGCCGCGGGGGCGGCGGGCGCGGCCTGGGCAGCGGGTGCCGCGGCCGGTGCGGCCGCGCCCTTGGCGGCATCCTGGGCCTGGGCGGGCAGCGCGGCGAAGCCGGCGCCGGCAACGGCGAGGATCAGACCGGCCGCAAGGCGACGAACGGATGAAAACATGACTGGCTCCTGTTGGGGCAGATGAATCGAGCGCGGGTGGCGCAGTGGATTGATGAAAAGCTTCGTGAGCAGTGATTCGGATACGGAATCAGTTGATCGTGAAGTCGATCGGCAATTCGACGCCAGCGATGTCCTGGCCCTGACCGGCGCAGGACACCTGACGCACGGCTGCGATTGCGGCACGGTTGAAGACGCGGTTCGACGACGACTTGATTGCCACATCCTTCACCTGACCACTTGCAGTCACCGTGAAGGTCAGCACGACCTGACCCTGAATTCCATCGAGCAACGCTTCACGCGGGTAAACCAGCGCCTGCTGGATCGCCGCCTTGTAGTTCGGGCAGACCACACCCACGGCCCGTGGCGAAGGCGCTGGCGGCGTGGGCGGACCCGGGGGCGCCTTGGTGATGACGGGCGCCTGCGGGCCCGGAGGCGCCTGCGGCGTGACTGCAGTGATGGCGGGGGCCGGCGTCGGCGGCGGCGCGATGTTCACTTCCGGAGGCGGGATGAACGGCGGCGGGGGCGCAGCCATCTTGGGCGGCGGCGGCAGCACCTCGGGCGGCGGCGGCGGCTTCTTGACCACCTCCTCGATCACCTTGACCTCGATCGGCCCCTTGACCACTTCCACGACCTTGCGCGCCAGGCCGCTGACCAGTGCCCATGCGATCAGGATGTGCAGCAGCACCACGACACCGAAACCGATCGCGCGGCGGCTCGATGGCTGCTGTTGTGAAAAATCCATGGCGTTCCCTGAAAAGACGGTGGCGCAAAGCGCGGGATTCTAGTGCGTTGAGGGCAACAATGCGCGGCTTTGTCATCGGGATTCAACCCGAGTGTGATGCGCCGCATCATCCCAATCGGCTTCCGCGGCGCCCCGTTGCGTGACCAGCACGAATTGTGCCGTGATCGCAGGACGCGGCAGTACCGGCTCAGGCGGTGCCGTCGAACAGGTCGGGGCCGCGTGGCGAAGCCGGCACCGCCAGCCCGAAGTGCTCGTAGGCGGCGCGCGCCGCAATGCGGCCGCGCGGCGTTCGTTGCAGGAAGCCCTGCTGGATCAGGTAGGGCTCAACTACGTCTTCGAGCGTGTCGCGCTCCTCGCCCACTGCGGCCGCCAGGTTGTCGATGCCGACCGGGCCGCCGGCGAACTTCTCCAGCACCGCCGACAGCAGCTTGCGATCCATCACGTCGAGGCCGCGGGCATCGACGTCGAGCATCGTCAGCGCGCGATCGGCCACCGCGCGGCTGATATGGCCGCCCTCGCGCACCTCGGCAAAGTCGCGCACGCGGCGCAGCAGCCGGTTGGCGATGCGCGGCGTGCCGCGCGAGCGGCGTGCCACCTCGGCGCTGCCTTCCGGATCGATCGAAGCCTTCAGCAGGCCGGCCGAGCGTGTGACGATCGAGGTCAGCTCGTCCTGCGTATAGAACTCCAGCCGCGCCACGATGCCGAAGCGGTCGCGCAGCGGATTGGTCAGCATGCCGGCGCGTG
>CAZTUT010000144.1:0-7002 GCA_964616395.1 uncultured Burkholderiaceae bacterium | reverse complement strand
GTGGCATGCCGGATGAACAGGCGAACCCGGCCTTCACGATCGAAGACGTAGGCGCCGGCAGTGTGATCGATGGTGTACGAGGTCTCGGTCTTGCCGGCGACCTTCTGATAGAAGACCTTGAACTCGCGCGCGGCAGCGGCGATCTCCTCGCTGGTGCCGGTCAGGCCGATGAACGACGGGTCGAAGGCCGGCACGTAGCTGGCGAGCACCTGCGGCGAATCGCGCTCCGGATCGACCGTGATGAACACGACCTGAATGCGCTCGCCGTCGCTACCCAGGCGCTTCTTCACCTGCGCCAGATCGGCCAGCGTGGTTGGGCAGACGTCGGGACATTGCGCGAAGCCGAAGAACACCACCACCAGCTTGCCGCGGAACTCCGCCAGCGTGCGGCGCTTGCCGGCGGCGTCGGTCAGCGCGAAGTCGCGCGCATAGCTGGCGCCGGTGATATCCACACCGTTGAATGCCGGCGCACTCGGCGTGCATCCGGCGGAGAGCACGGCCACGCCTGCAACCGACAGCAGCGCGGCGAGCGTCAGTCGACGTGAAGGCATGCAGGGCAGCCACCCGTACGGCCGAGGCCGCAGGGCATCAGGCGATGTAGTGATCGACCAGCAGCGCGGCGAACAGCGCGGCCAGGTAGACGATCGAGTAGTTGAAGGTGGCCCGCGCCAGCGCATCGCTGTAGTTGCGACGGAGCTTCCACGCGTACCAGAGGAAGATCGCGCCGAGGACCAGGGCACTGGCCAGATACAGCAGGCCGGACATCTGGATCGCATACGGCAGCGTGGTGGTGGCCACCAGCGCGATCGTGTACAGGAAGACATGCAGCCGCGTCAGCGCCGGGCCGTGCGTGATCGGCAGCATCGGCAGGCCGGCATGCCGGTAGTCGTCGATCCGGTACAGCGCCAGCGCCCAGAAGTGCGGCGGAGTCCAGACGAAGATGATGAGTGCCAGCAGCCACGCCTCGGCCGGCGCGGTGTTGGTGATCGCCGCCCAGCCGAGCACTGGCGGCATCGCGCCGCTCAGCCCGCCGATGACGATGTTCTGCGGCGTGTTGGGCTTGAGCAGCACCGTGTAGATGATCGCGTAGCCAACGAAGGTGCCGAAGGTCAGCCACATGGTCAGCGGATTGACCTGCGTGTACAGCACCCACATGCCGGCACCACCAATGAAGCCGGAGAAGATGATCGCCTGCAGCGGCGTGATCTCGCCCTGCGCCAGCGGCCGCATCCGGGTGCGCGCCATGCGCGCATCGATGTGCCGCTCGATGATCGAATTGACGGCGAACGCGGCACCCGCCAGCAGCCAGATGCCGATCGACGCCACCAGCACGCGCGTCAGGCTGGGCAGCTCGGGCGTGGACAGGAACATGCCGATCACCGCGCAGAACAGCGCCAGTTGCGTGACGCGCGGCTTGGTCAGCGCCCAGTACTGCCGCGTGATCGGCGGCAGCAGCGAGTTGGAGGTGCGGGCGGCAGGCGGCATGTCGGCGGGAACGGAGTCGAATCAGGCAGGCAGCAAGGGAACACATCAGGGACAAGGCCAGCGACCTGACGCAAGCCGCGAGTCTACCGCGACGACACCATCGCCGGCATTGCAGTCCGGTCGTGGCCCGCCTGCGCACCCGCCCCGGCCAGCCGGAAGTTGAAGGCAAGCAGAGCGACTGCCAGCGCGGCCGCGCCACCGTTATGCATGACCGCCAGCACCAGCGGCCACTGCAGCACCACGTTGGACAACCCGGTCAGCGCCTGCAACACCAGCAGCACGGCGAGCAGCCGCGCCGGACCCCGCAGTCCGTCGATGTGCCATGCGCGCCATGCCAGCAACGCAAGCACGGCCAGCACCACGTATGCCATCTTGCGATGGACCCAGTGAATGGCGACTAGCGCCTGGAACGGGATCGGCTCGCCTGCGCCGGTCATGCCCAGATCGCGCCACACGGTGAAGCCATGCGCGAAGTCCATGTCGGGCACGAGACGACCATGGCACAACGGAAAGTCGGGACAGGCCATCACCGCGTAGTTGGTGCTCACCCATCCGCCCAGCGCGATCTGTACCGCAAGCAGCGCAAAGCTCACCAGCGCGAGCGGGCGCAGCGACGCGGCGCCGGCACCAACAAGCGGCCGCCCCTGCTCGCGCATCGCCGCCCAGGCCAGCAGCAGCAGCAGCGAAATGCCACCCAGCAGATGGGTCGTGACGATGGCCGGCTGCAGCTTCATCGTCACGGTCCAGGCGCCGAACGCACCCTGCAGGCAGACCGCAAACAGCGTGAAGCTCGCCAGCCACGGCGCATGCGCCGGCAGCCGTGTGCGCAACCAGCGCCGCCACGACATCGCCATCAGCACGATGATCAGGAAGCCGACCGCCATCGCGAAGTAGCGATGGAGCATCTCGATCCACGCTTTGGTCATTGTCACCGGACCGCTCGGCAGCGCGGTTTCGGCGGCGCGGATCTCCTCGCCAGCCGATAACGGGTTCGAGTGCCCGTAGCAACCAGGCCAGTCGGGACAGCCCAGACCCGAGTCGGTCAGCCGGGTGAAAGCACCGAACAGGATCAGATCGAAGGTCAGGAACGCAGTGACCCAGGTCAGGTGCCGCAGCCGCTGCTCGGGCCGCGAACGCAGGAATACGTAAAGCAGCGGCAGCGCGGCGATCGCCACCGCCTTGACCGCCAGCCAGAGCAACGCTTCGCCTTGCATGATTCGACTACCCGATCCGCGACGCCTTGAGCAGGCGGCTGAGGTCGCGCTTGATACGACTGGGGTTGGGCTCCGCCGGCCAACGCATCATGTAGTTGCCGATGGGATCGATCAGGTACATGTGATCCTCGATCCGCTGTGCGGGCTCCAGCGCCAGGAACGGCCGCAGTTGCGCCGGATCGGCGCGCAGGATGTGCGCGCCCTCGTGTTCGCGCAGCAGCATCGTCTCCAGCGGCTCGCCATCCGTGACCAGGAACACCCGCTCGATGCGGTCGCTGTCCTTGCCGGTGGCGGTTCGCAACTGCCGCATCTGCCACAAGCGCTGACGGCAGGCGTCGCTGCAGGCTGCGCCATCGACAACCACCATCAGCCACTTGCCGCGAAGCTGCTTGAGGTCGAACGCCGCACCGTCGAGTTGCCGGAGGGTCAGCGCCGGCAACGGGCGCTGCGGTGAGACCAGGTCGCCATAGTTGGTGCGGCCGCTCGGCGGAAAGACGTAGTAGGTCAGATACGAGGCGATGACCGGCGCCAGGCACACGGCGATCAGCAGGTAGAGCGTTCGGTAGCGTCGCCAGTGCGAAGGCGGCACGGAGACCGACGGTGCGGAAGTCTGGGGGAGGCTCATCTGGGTTGTAAGTCCTGGGTCGGTGGCCGACAGCCTCAGTCCGGCCGATGTTGCGCACGCCGGCGATGCCATGTGCGTGCCGAGAAGAAAACGGTCAGAACAGCGATCAGCGCCGCCAGCGCATACCACTGGAATGCGTAACCGCGATGCTTGTCGACGCCGCTGGCAGGACGCACCCAGCGGCGCGTCAGTCCATCGTCCTGCGCACTGGTCTGGAGCACGACGAGCGGCGCCACGCGCAGCCCGCTGGTCGCTTCGTAGTTCGCGTAGTCAAGATTTTGCCAAATGGCTGGCAGTGATGCGGCGTTACCGCCCTCGCCGAGTTCTAGCAGGCGCGGCGCATGCGTGATGGCCAGACCTTCAATCCGCTGCTCGCCGTCAGGCTGGCCAATGCGGGGCAGCCGTGCGCGATCGTTCGCATCGCGCGCCACCCATCCTCGGTTGACGAGCACGACTGCGCCACCATCGAGCTTCAAGGGTGTGATCACCCAGAAGCCCGGGCGGCTGTCGAGCGGCCGGTTGTCAAGCCAGACGCTGCGCGCATGATCGAACGTGCCGCGCAGGCTGACCCGCAGCGGCAAGTCAGCGACGGCCGGCAGCGCGCCCGAAACAACTGCCCGCGGGGACGTCTGCTCCGCCCGGTCCCACTGCGCCTCGACCGCCAGTTTCTCGGCGGCGCGGCCGCGCTGCCAGTTGCCCAGCGCCACGGCAAGCGCGAATGCAGCCAAGGCCATCAAGAGCAGCACCGCGTAGCGTAGGGAGGCGCTCACGGGAGCACTCGCAACCCGCGTGCGGATCCGCCCCCAGGCGATCTACGGCCGCCTTCCAGAGCCGGACGCCGAATCCAAGCGAGGCAAGCGCAGGTAACATCGGGCTGTCGATCACGCACAACGCGCATGAAGCTCATCATCGCCCTCGCCTTTGTTGGCATCCTGGTCTCGCTTGGCTCCGCACTCGTGTTCCTGATGCGCGACCGGGGTGCGACCAACCGCACGGTCAACGCACTGACCGTGCGCGTGGGGCTTTCATTTGCGCTGCTGCTTTTCATCTGGTTCAGCTACTGGATGGGCTGGATCGAGCCGCGGTCGTACTGAACTGCTGACAGCACCGGCACCAGGCAAGTTCCACAAAAGCAAAGCGGGCGACCAGGTCGCCCGCTCGCCACACGCGACACACCCGCGGCCGCGGGTGCGCCCTCGCGGATTACAGCCAGTACACGATGATGTACAGGCCGATCCAGACCACGTCGACGAAGTGCCAGTACCAGGCCGCTGCCTCGAACGCGAAGTGCTGGTCGGCCTTGAAGTGACCCTTCATCAGCCGGAGCGTCACGACCGTGAGCATGATCGCGCCGACCAGTACGTGGAAGCCGTGGAAACCCGTCAGCATGAAGAAGGTCGAACCAAAGATTCCCGACGAGAGCTTCAGGTTCAGGTCCGCGTAGGCGTGGATGTACTCGTACGCTTGCACGCCCACGAAGGTGAAGCCCAGCAACAGCGTCGCGATCAGCCAGTTGATCGCCTTTTGCCGATGGTTGGCACGCAGCGCGTGATGGGCGACGGTCAGCGTGAAACCCGAGGTCACCAGCAGCGCTGTGTTGATGGTCGGCAGCCAGAACGGGCCAAACGTGGCAAATGGGTCGACAGTGCCAGCGGGACCGGCGTGCGGCCATGCCGCCGTGAAGTCAGGCCACAGAAGCTTGTGATCGAAGTCTCCGAGCGCCGGCATCGTGAACACGCGGGCATAGAAAAGCGCACCGAAGAACGAGGCGAAGAACATCACCTCGGAGAAAATGAACCACCCCATGCCCCAGCGGAAGCTGATGTCGATATTGCGACCGTACACACCGCCTTCGCTCTCGCTGGCGACCGCGCCGAACCAGCCGTACATCATGTAGAACAGGATGGCGAGGCCGAGCAGCAACGGCGCCCAGCCGATCGCCACCTTGTTGACCACCATGGCCGCGCCGAAGGTTGTGAAGATCATCGAGATCATGCCAACCATCGGCCAGTTGGACGGCCCTGGCACGTAGTAGTGCGGTGCCGCTGCCGTCGCTCCGTGGGAATTGCCCATCTCGCTCTCTCCTCTGAACCTTGCCTGTCTGTTCTGCGATGTGGTGCTGAGCCTGTTCAGCGCAGCGCCACGAACTTGATCAACGCGAGCAGGATGCCGATGAAGGCAGCCGCGCCGGCGATTCCCATGATGATCACATGCACGGGATTGAGCGTCTGCGCGTCCTGCTCGTAATCGGCCCGCTTGCGCACACCGAAAAATGACCAGAGCACGGCCGCTGCGGTCTGACCGAAAGTGGCGCGGCGCGGCACATCAGCCTCGCTCATCACGTCCCCCGGTCGAAGCCGCCTGCTCTGGCCGCGCAGGCGCGACCGCGCCCGGAATCTCGAAAAACGTGTACGACAACGTGATCTGGGTCACGTCCTTGGGCAGCTTGGGGTCGATGAAGAACACCACCGGAAACTTGCGTGTCTGCCCAGCCTCCAGCGTCTGCTGCTTGAAACAGAAACACTCGAGCTTCTGGAAGTACTGCGCCGACTGCAGCGGCGCATAGCTGGGGATCGCCTGCCCGGCCATCGGACGACCCTCGAGATTCACGAGGTCGTACTCGACGTGCACCAGCTCGCCTGGATGCACTTCCATGTGGTTGACCTTGGGCTTGAAGCGCCACGGGCCCTGCCGATTGGCATCGAACTCCACGATGACCTTGCGGCTGGTGTCCACCTGCGTATTGGCCGCCAGTTCCGCCGCGCGCGGATCCTTGTTGGTCAGCAGGTTGATCCCCGTGACCTCGCAGATCTTGCGATAGATCGGGATCAGCGCCCAGCCAAAGCCGAACATCAGCAGCGCCACGACGACGAGCTTGCGCACCATCGTCGAGTTCTCTGCGCGCACCTCGGCGGCGTCGGGAGTTGAACGATCGCTCATCGCGTATCCCGAACGCTACGACGCGAGCAGCCAGTACTTGGCCACGACGCCGGCAAAAAACGCGGCGGCGATCGATGCCAGCACCAGTGCAGTGCGCAGGTTGCGCTGCTGATTTCCGCCGGACATGCTGCGGCTCATCGAGGTCGGATGTGGACGACTACTTGACCAGAGGCGGTTGCTCGAAGGTATGGAACGGCGCCGGCGACGGCACGGTCCACTCGAGACCGCCATCGCGGGCCTCCCAGGGATTCTCGGCCGCCTTCGGCCCGCCCTTGATGCACTTGATCACGATGTACAGGAACAGCAGCTGCGTCAGACCGAAGCCAAAGCTGGCGATCGTGGCCACCGCGTTGAAGTCGGCGAACTGCAGCGGGTAATCGGCGTAGCGGCGCGGCATGCCGGCCAGGCCGAGGAAGTGCATCGGGAAGAACGTGACGTTGAAGAAGATCAGCGACAGCCAGAAGTGCGCCTTGCCGAGCGTCTCGTCATACATGTGGCCGGTCCACTTGGGCAGCCAGAAGTAGGCGCCGGCGAACAGCGCGAACAGCGAGCCTGCCACCAGCACGTAGTGGAAATGCGCGACCACGTAGTAGGTGTCCTGAAGCTGGATGTCGACCGGCGCCACCGCGAGGATCAGCCCGGTGAAGCCGCCCATCGTGAACACGAAGATGAAGCCGATCGCAAACAGCATCGGCGTCTCGAAGGTCATGGACCCGCGCCACATCGTGGCTACCCAGT
>CAZTUT010000143.1:0-7036 GCA_964616395.1 uncultured Burkholderiaceae bacterium | reverse complement strand
CAAATTGGCGTTCTGGCGCTCAGCGGCGAAGCACTCGCAGGGCGCCCGCTCAAGACCGGTGATCGCTTTGCCACCGACGCTGTCTTCGAGCTTCGCAGCGGCACCGCCCGCCTGCAATTGCCCGGAGAGACGATCGTCAGCGTCACCGGACCGGCACGGGTTCAGTTCAGTCTCGTCGACGGCCTGCTTGCGCCCGAATTGCTGGCCGGCCAGATCCAGTCAGCCACGGCGGGCCGGATCGCCACGCCTGGAATTTCGGCACTGGTCTGCGACGGTGGTTTCCGGGCCGCCCGCTCGAACACGATCACGAACGTCGACTGCAGCAGCGGCACGGTGCGCTGGAGCGGCGTCGATGCGCTGCAATCCCTGTCAGGTTCGCCGAGTTGGTCGGTCGACGAAACACAGCGCCGCATTACACGGCGTTAGCCGACGTCTGCATCCGAGGGCGAACCGTCAGGCCCGGCCTGCCCGTCGGCCCTCGCCGCGCCGGCCTTGGCGTTGCCGTTGGAGCGCAACCTCGTCAGCCGACACCTGCTGCGCCACACCGAGCGCCCACGGCAGCACGATGCGCTCGAACGCCTGGCGGGCGCCGTCGTCGAGCCAGGCATCGGGCAGTGTTCGACTCAGCCACTGCGACGCAATGCCCTGCATGATCGTGAACAGCGCAAGCGCGGTCTCCAGTGCACGTGGCGCGGTGGCCACCGCCGGCGCAAGTGGCGAGTCGGCCAGCGCCATCGCCAGACCCTGCGCGAAGCGCTCGAAACTGGCCATGCCGGCACGCCAGCAGTTGGAGACGGTCGCCTCGGTGGCGTTACGCGGCGGCGGTAGTTCGAGCGGGACAAGCGGATTGAACGACGGCTCCGCAACCGTCTGCGCGCGGGTCTCGAACATCATCACGGCGTGCCCCGGATTCATCCGGACGAAATCGAGGTAGTCCGCCAGGCAACTGGCCAGCCGCGCCCGCCAGTCCGCCCCCTGGAAGCTCGCCTGAGTACGCTCGTCGAGACGGGTAAAGCCTTCAAGCGCCGCTTCCGCGATGATCTGGTCGAGGCTCTCGAAGTGGCGATACGGGGCTGCCGCCGATACGCCGACGCAACGACACAGGTCGGCAAACGTGAAGGTGCCCGGCCCCTGGCGCCGCGTCAGGTCGAGCGCGGCATCGATCAGCGCGCGCCTCAGTTCGCCGTGGTGATATCGGCTCCCGCGTGCGGGTGAGGCCACACGCCGCGCTCTGGCGCGCGGCGGTGGCGACGGCGGCGTCCGACGTTGGCTTGACATGACAGGAGTCTATCTGGTTCAATGTAAATGTTAATCACATTTACATAAGTCATGGCTACGCCCTGAGTGCACAAACGCCATCAATCCATCGCCTGCGCGCCGCCGTCTCTCACCATCCTCCTGTTCCAAAGCGCTATCCCATGTGGCAAGTCGCCCTGAAAATGCTCACCGCCGACCGGCTCAAGTACTACGGGCTGATCGCCGGCATTGCCTTTGCTGCACTGCTCATCGCGCAGCAGGCCTCGATCCTCGTCGGCTTCGTCCGGCAGACCGGCGCCTTCATTCGAGACACGGCACAGGCCGACCTTTGGCTGATGGATCCACAGGTCCGCTTCTCGCAGGATCCGGTCCAGATGCGCGACACGGTCGCGCAACTCGCACGCGGCGTCGATGGCGTGGCCTGGGCGCTCCCGTTGTATCAGGGCTATACGCGCGGCAAGTTGCCGGATGGCACCCGCTTCACGCTGATCCTTGTCGGGCTGGACGACGCCACCCTGATGGGCGGGCCGCCAAAGATGGTCGAGGGCGAACTTGCCGACCTGCGACAGCATCGCGCGGTGCTGATCGATGCGATCAGTGCGCCAAAGAAGCTGCTGATGCGCCAGGGCGGTGGACGGGCGATGGAAGTCGGCGAGCGATTTTCGATCAACGACAACGAGGTGCGCATCGTCGGCTCGTACGAAGGCCGCCGGTCGTTCTTCTGGGAGCCCGTCCTTTACACCACTTACTCACGCGCGCTGTCGCTGGTGCCGCCCGAGCGCAATCCGCTTTCGTTCGTGCTGATCCGGCTGGCGCCGGGCGCCGACGTGGCGCAGGTGCGGGCGGCCCTGCATGCACGCACCGGCCTGACCACCCTTACCAACGACGAGTTCGTCAAGCGCACAGCGGACTACATCGCCACCGAGACCGGAATCATCGTCAACTTCGGCATGGCTATCGCGCTCGGCTTCCTGATCGGCACGCTGGTGGCCGGACAGACCTTCTACAACTTCACGCTCGACAACCTGCGCCACTACGGCGCGCTGAAAGCGATGGGCGTGACCAACGGCCGGCTGGCCTCGATGGTGCTGCTGCAGGCGCTTGTCGTTGCAGTGCTCGGCTACGGGACCGGCGTGGGCCTGGGTGCTGCCAGCGGGAAGCTCATGGAGAGCGCCGGACTGGCCTTCTCGATGCCATGGCAGATCCCTGCCATCACCGCCCTGGCCATACTGTCCGTCAGCGCCCTCGCCGCGCTTCTGTCGCTGCGCCAGGTGTTCCGCCTCGAACCGGCCGTGGTATTCAAGGGCTGACGATGCGCAGCATCCCGTCCCGCGCTGTCCATGTTGCCGGCCTGACGAAGCGCTTCGGCAGCGGCGAGGCTGCCGTGATGGCGCTGCGAGGCGCCGATCTCGAGGTCCAGGTTGGCGAGCTGCTGATGCTGGTCGGACCCTCCGGCTGCGGCAAGACGACGCTGATCTCGGTGGTCGCAGGCATCCTCGACAAGACCGACGGCGCGTTGTCGGTGCTGGGAACCGACCCCAGCGTGATGCCAGCCACCGAGCGCACCCGCTGGCGCGGGGCGAACATCGGCTTCGTCTTCCAGGCATTCAACCTGATGCCTGCGCTCACCGCCGCGGAAAACGTGTCAATCCCGCTGCTGATCCGCGGCCTGCGGCAGGCCGAGGCCTTGCGCCGTGCGCGGGCAATGCTCGATCGCGTGGAACTGGCACACCGCGCCGACGCGCTGCCGGCGCAGTTGTCCGGCGGACAGCAGCAGCGGGTTGCAATCGCCCGCGCGCTGGTCCACGAGCCGCAGCTCGTCGTGTGCGACGAGCCGACGTCAGCGCTCGATCACGAGACCGGCCACAACGTGATGCACATCCTGCATCGCATGACACGCGAGGCACAGCGCACGCTGATTGTGGTGACCCACGACGCACGCATCTTCGGCTTCGCCGACCGAATCGCGCGCATGGACGACGGCCGCGTGGTCAACATCGAAACCGGCGTGGACTTCCGCTCGGCGTCCGCGTCAATGAATGCCGGTGTGCCAGTACATGCCGCCTCCCACCCGTCGACTGCGGAGCCCCGATGAAAATCCGACCTTCCAGCCTGGCCGTCATCGCGCTGGCCGTTGCCGGCCTCGGCACGATGGTGACCATCGTCGCGGCCGGCGACAAGTCCTACCCCGTCGCCGCGCCGGTCTCACCGCCACCGTCCAAGCCCTTCGCGCATGTGGTCTCGGGCGCCGGCCTGGTCGAGGCCGCCAGCGAGAACATTGCGATCGGCACGCCGCTGCCCGGCGTAGTCGAGCGCGTGTTCGTGCGCGTCGGACAGATCGTCAAGGCCGGCGAGCCGCTGTTTTCACTCGATCAGCGTCAGGTCGACGCCGAGATTGCGGCGCGCCTGGCAGCGGTGGAGGTGGCGCGCACCCGCATCGGTGAGTTGCAGGCGCTTGAGCGCGAAGCGCAGGACCAACTCGCCAAGGTTCGCGACCTGCCCGATGCGCGTGCCGTATCGCGCGAAGAGATCGTGCGCCGCGAAAGTGCGGCGCAAGCGGCCGCGGCGCGCGTCAAGGCAGCGCAAGCGGCGCTCGCCCAGTCGCAGGCCGAACTGGCGGCTAGCCGGACAGAGAAGCGACGCCTGACCGTTCACGCACCGATCGGCGGCGAAATCCTGCAGGTCAACCTCCGAGCCGGCGAGTTTGCCGCACCCGGCGCGGCGCTTCCGCCGCTGCTGCTCGGCGACACGCGCACGCTTCACGTACGCGTGGACATCGACGAGAACGACGCCTGGCGCGTTCAGCCCAAGGCGCGTGCGGTGGCGTACGTCCGCGCCGGCAGCGATCTGTCGACGCCCGCGACATTCGTCCGCTTCGAGCCGATGGTCGTACCCAAGCGCAACCTGACCGGCGGCTCGACCGAACGCGTGGACACGCGCGTGCTGCAGGTGCTGTATGCATTCCCGCGCGACACGCTGCCGGTCTTTGTGGGTCAGCAGATGGACGTGATGATCGAGGCCCAGCCGCTCGGAGGTCGCGGTGGTTAGCCGTCCGCCAAACGCTCTGCGCATGTGCCCCGCGCAGCGGCCCGGCGCCCGCGCTCGCCTGGTCGCCGCGCTGGCCGCCACCGTCGCGATGTCAACGCTGCTTGGCGGCTGCGCCACCCGGTCGGCGCCTCCGCCGCCGGCGAGTCGACCCGCGCTGCCGGCCGCCTATGCGCCGCCGCTCGACGCGACGGCCACCGCCGCCGCAGCAAAGCAGTGGTGGGCACAACTCCGGGACCCGCAGCTCGACGCACTGATCGAGCGCGCGCTGTCGTCAAACCGCGATCTGAAGACGGCCGCCTTCCGAATCGCCGAAGCGCGCGCGCTGGCGGCGGCGGCTGATGCGCGCGCGCAACCGCAGATCAGTTTCGGCGGATACGTCGGCCGCGACCGGCAAAGCGACACCGGCCGCTTCGGCTCGCTTTCTTCCAATCCTGTCACCGAACGTCAGCTAGGCTTCGACGCCAGTTGGGAGATCGACGCGTTCGGCGCCATTGGTCGTCGCCGCGAGGCTGCGCGTGCCGACGTTCAGGCCGCTGCCGCACAACGCGGCGCGATCGCGGTCAGCGTCGCCGCCGAAGTCGCTGCCACCTACATCGAGCTGCGTACGGCGCAGGCACTGCACGCCACGCTGAACGACCTGATGGAAGCCGCCAGTGGTATCGAGCAGCTGGTTGCAGGACGTGAACGGGCCGGCCTGGCGACGGCTCTCGACCGACTGCGGGCGGCTGAACAGGTCAGCCTGACCGCCGCCGCCTTGCCGCTCGCGCAGCAGCGCGCGCAAACGGCAGCACGTCGCCTTGGCGTGCTGGTCGGCGGGCACACGCAGACGCTGCTGGCATCACTGAGCGAGCGCGAACCGCTCCCCGTCGCCCTGCCCGGATTGCCATCCGCCGTGCCTGCAGCGCTGCTGGACCGCCGTCCGGACATCGTCGCCGCCGAAGCGCATTGGAGCGCAGCGCGCGCTCGGTTGGCGGCGGCCGAGGCCGACCGGCTGCCGCGCGTCACGCTCGGCAGTGCGCTCGGCCTGTTGTCAATCTCGCAGGGCAGGCTCTTCGACGCGGCCAGCGCGGCATGGAGCATCGCTGCGGCGCTGCGGCTGCCCATCTACGTGCCTCAGCTCGATGCGGCTGTCGATGCGGAACGCGCGCGCGCCGAGCAGGCCGCGCTCGCCTACGAGTCGGCTGCTGTCCAGGCGATGCTTGAGGTCGAACAGGCCGTCGTGCGGTTGCACCGCGCCGAGGAGCGCCTGGCGAAGCTCGACGCCGCATTGGCCGCCGACGTCCAGGCGCTGGATCTGGCGCGCATTCGCTACGAACGCGGACTGACTGATTTCATCGCCGTGCTCGACGTCGTTCGCAGCCGCTCACAGGTCGAACAGCAGTGGGTCGAAGCGCGCGCCCAGGTGTTTGTCGAGTTCATCGCACTGAACAAGGCGCTCGGCGGAGGCTGGGAGCTGGGCCCGGTCCCGCCGGTGGCGGCAGCGGTTACCACCACGCTGTCGCCAACGGCCCGCGTTGCACCCTCGCTTTAGACAGATCCGCAGCCTGACCCGATGTTGCAGGCACACCCATAAAACTATCGGTTCTGTCGCGCCTCATTCAGGTTCCTAGACTTCGGCGGTCCATCACCTCCGGGCGCGTGCGTGCCGCGCGCATCGAACCGACCATGAATCGCCGTCACCTGCTTGCCTCTGCGCTTGCCACCGCATTTGCTGTGCGCAACGCCCCTGCCTTCGCATCCACGCTGCCGAAGGAGATCCGTGTCGACTATGCGTACTACTCGCCGCCGAGCCTCGTGTTGCGCAAGTTCGGCTGGCTGGAGGAAGAGTTCAAGGCTGACAACATTCCGATCCGCTGGATCTTCAGTCAGGGCAGCAACCGGTCGCTGGAGCTGATCAACAGCGGCAGTGCCGACTTCGGCTCCACTGCGGGGCTGGCGGCGGTGCTGTCGCGCGCCAACGGTAACCCGGTCAAGGGCGTCTATGTGTACGAGCGACCGGAGTGGGCGGCGCTGGTCGTGCCCAAGGACTCGCCGATCCGATCGATCGCCGACCTGAAGGGCCGCAAGGTCGCCGCCACCAAGGGCACCGACCCCTACCTGTTCCTGCTGCGCGCACTGCACACGGCCGGCCTGAGCCGCAAGGACATCGAGCATGTGGCGCTCCAGCATCCGGACGGCCGCGTGGCGCTCGAGCAGGGCCGGGTCGACGCGTGGGCCGGCCTCGACCCGCACATGGCGGCCAGCGAACTCGAAGCCGGCTCACGGCTGCTCTACCGGAACATCGGCTTCAACACCTACGGCTTCCTGAACACGACCGACAGCTTTGCCGCCCGCCATCCGGATGCCGTGCGACGTGTGATCAAGGCCTACGAGCGCGCCCGCAAGTGGATCATTGCCAACCCTGCCGAGGCAGCGAAGCTCGTGGCCGACGAAGCCAAGATGTCGCTCGCGGTCGCGCAGCGGCAGCTCACGCGGATCGACTTCAGCAACCCGGTACCCGGCGCCGAGCATGTGAAGGCGCTGAAGGCGGCTGGCCCGCTGCTGGTGGAAGAGGATCTCGTCCGGCGCAACGCGAACGTCGACAAGGCGATCGACGAACTGGTCGATCCCTCGTTCGCGCTTGCCGTGATCCGCTAGCGCGATGAGCAGCGTCGCATCGCCCCGCCCTGCGGCGGGTATTGAACCGCAGCCCGCGAAGGCGAGCGTTCGCAACGCCAGGGTTCACGGCCTG
>CAZTUT010000142.1:0-7157 GCA_964616395.1 uncultured Burkholderiaceae bacterium | reverse complement strand
GCCTGGCTGAAGATGAAGCTCGATGCGCTGGCCAAGTCGCGCGACGAAGAAGGCTTCGCGCTGGCCATGCCGCCCACCGGCGAAAAGCAGTGGCAGCCGGGCGTGGTGGCGGCGTTCGCCAACATCGTGCGGCAGCGCTGCGAACAGTTGGGCACCTTTGCAGAGGCAGAGGGCGAGGGCGAGGGAAACAAGCGCCCCACGCCGATGCTCGACGCGCTGTTCAGCAAGAAGGAGCCGAAGGCCGGCCCGCTGGGCACGATGAGCTGGACCGTGGACATCGAGAACCCCAACACCGGCGATGACTTCGTGCTCGGCGTCAAGGAGCTGCAGCTGCCCGACGGCAGCCGCCGCCCCTACTCGATCTGGCTGGCCGGCGAGTATCCGAAGGTGCTCGACGGCCTGTGCAAGCTGATCTCGCTCGACATGCGCGTGGTCGATGCCAACTGGATCGGCCTGAAGCTCAAGAAGCTGCTGAACTTCGGCGAGCAGAACGGCGAGTTCTGGGCACCGATGCCGGGCGAGGAGCGCTCCACGCTGTACCCGAGCACCGTGGCTTACATCGCCACACTGCTGCTGCACCGTTACAAGGTGCTGGGCATTCTCGACGACGAGGGTCGCGCGATCGAGAGCGCCGGCATCCTGGCGCTGCCCGATGCGGTCAAGGTGATCGACAACGAAACCGCACCGGTCAAGGGCAAGGTCTGCCCGAGCTGCCATGCCGCCGCCGTCATCAAGCGCGACGGGTGCGAATTTTGCACGGCATGCGGCTATACCGGACAGTGCTCGTAATCGCACCAGCATTGTGCGATTCGACAAGCCCGCCCGCTGGCGGGCTTGTTGTTTGTTCGACTGTTTTTGCGCGGCCGGCACTGGCGTGGCCGGCTGAGTCACCCGCGCTTTACACGCCGTTTACATTCAGGGACAAGAAATGAAAAAAAGCGTCAAACGTGCAGCCTGCGCGGCAGCGGTTTTCGCCGCGCTCGCGCCGGCCGCCCAGGCAGCCGACTGGAGCGACACGGAAATCATGCTGAACACCGGCTCCAAGTTCCGCGAGCCGTTCAATCCGTTCGCAGCCAAGGACCCGGCCAAGCCGTGGCTCAACGACACCAATGTCAGCAAGGATTACCTGACGCTGCAGCATGCCAGCGGGCACAAGCTGGGCCGCAACTTCTTCTTCGTTGACATCATCAACTCGCGCAAGAACGATCCGGCCGGCGGCAGTTTTGGCGAAATCTACAGCGAGGGCTATTCATCGCTGTCGCTGTCGAAGATGACCGGCACCAAGCTCGAGTTCGGTCCGATCGCCGACATCAACCTGACCGGCGGCTACAACTTCGGCGCCAAGAGCAACGGTGCCAACCCGCGCGTGCTGCTGTACGGCGCCACCGTCGACTTCAAGGTGCCGGGCTTCATCTTCTTCAACGTCGATGTGCTCGCCTATGACGACAAGGGCCGCTTCGACGGCCAGCGCACCACCAAGGACACGACCTACCAGATCGCGCCGGCCTGGCTGTCGAAGTTCAGCCTCGGCCCGACCAACTGGGTGTTCACCGGTCACGTGGACTTCATCGGCAAGCGCTGCCCGGCGATCGGAAGCTGCGACGGCCGGGCCAGCGAGATCCTGGCGCAACCCGAGTTGCGCGTCGACGTCGGCCAGTTCGCCGGCAAGAAGGACACCATCTATCTGGGTGTCAAGTACAACTACTGGCGCAACAAGTTCGGCTATGACGGCCTGAACGAGAGCAATCCGCAGCTGCAACTGAACTGGAAGCTGTAGACCGACAAGGCGCCCCGCTCGACGGGCGCTCGGGGTCTTGAAAGGGCGACCGGCATCGGTCGCCCTTTCTTTTTGGGTACGGCGGCGGCGATGCGTACGGCACTGCGCGCAGCAATGCCGGCGGCGGTCGGCACCTCAGGCGCCGACCAGAATCGCGCGGAAGTCGTTGACGTTGGTACGGGTGGGCCCGGTGATCACCTGGTCACCAAGGGCCTCGAAGAATCCGTGGCCGTCGTTGTTGGCCAGGCTGTCCGCCGGGCGGATGCCGTTGGCCCAGGCGCGCGCCAGCGTGTCGGGCGCGACGAGCGCGCCTGCGACTTCCTCCGCGCCATCGACGCCATCGGTGTCCCCGGCCAGTGCCCAGACACCTGGCAGGCCATCGAGACCGAGCGCCAGCGACAGCGCGAACTCCACGTTGCGCCCGCCACGGCCATTGCCGCGCAGCGTGACCGTGGTCTCGCCGCCGGAAAGCAGCACGCAGGGACCACGTTGCGGCTGTCCGTGCATGGCGGCGCTGCGCGCGATGCCCGCCATCACCTTGCCGACGTCGCGCGCCTCGCCCTCGATGCTGTCGCCCAGAATCACCGGCGTGATGCCTGCCGCCCGCGCCACCTCGGCCGCTGCCTGCAGCGAGCGTTGCGGCGTGGCGATCAGCTTGATCTCGGCGCGCGCCAGACGCGGATCGCCGGGCTTCACGCTCTCGCCGCGACCACTGGCCAGCGTATCCATCACCGCGTCGGGCAGCGCAATGCCGTAGCGCCGTACCAGTGCCAGTGCATCGGCGCAGGTGGTGGGGTCACCGACCGTGGGGCCGGAGGCGATGTCGATCGGGTCGTCGCCCGGCACGTCGGACAGCGCCAGCGTGAGCACGCGCGCCGGATGGCAGGCCGCCGCCAGCCGCCCGCCCTTGATGGCAGAGAGGTGACGGCGCACGCAGTTCATCTCGCGGATCGTGGCGCCACAGCGCAGCAGTTCGCGGTTGAGCTGCTGCTTGTCGTCGAGTGTCAGCCCGGGCAGCGGCAAGGGCAGCAGCGCCGAGCCTCCGCCGGAGATCAGGCTGAGCACCAGGTCATCGGGGCCGAGGCCAGCCACCCGCGCGAGCATGCGCTGCGCGGCCGCGAGACCCGCGGCATCGGGCACCGGATGCGCGGCCTCGACGATCTCGATGTGCCGGCAGGGCGCGCCGTAGCCATAGCGGGTCACGACCAGCCCAGTCAGTTGCTCGCGTGGACCGCGCCACGCGTTTTCCACGGCCAGCGCCATCTCGGCCGAGGCCTTGCCAGCGCCGATCACCAGCACGCGTCCACGCACTTGCGATGGATCGGGCAGGTGCGGCGGCACGCACAGCGACGGCTGGGCCGCGGCGATGGCCGCGTCGAACATCCGCCGCAGCAGGTCTCGGTGGTCGATCATGCCGGTGAAGGTATCACGCGCCATGCGTCGTTCCGCAGCACGGTCGCGCAGCGAGCGGCCATCCGCGCGACGTGCTGCTGCCTGCGCGGAGGGCCTGTCAGAACATCAGCCCTGTGCGACCGGATGCGCGGCCAGCGTTTCGAGCGCGCGCACCATCGCCGAGTGGTCCCAGCCGGCGCCACCCTGCGCCACGCAGCCGTTGAACAGCTGCAGCGCGGTGCTGGTGTTGGGCAGGCTCACGCCGAGCGACTGCGCAGCGCTCAGCGCAAGGTTCAGGTCCTTCTGATGCAGTTCGATGCGGAAGCCCGGATTGAACGTGCGCTTGATCATCCGCTCGCCATGCACTTCAAGCACGCGGCTGGCGGCGAAGCCGCCCATCAGCGCCTGGCGCACGCGCGCCGGATCAGCGCCTGCCTTGGACGCGAACACCAGCGCCTCGGCCACCGCCTCGATATTCAGCGCCACGATGATCTGGTTGGCGACCTTGCACACCTGGCCATCGCCGTTGCCACCGACCAGCGTGATGTTCTTGCCCATCGACTCGAACAGCGATCGGGCGCGCTCGAAGGCCGCCTCGGGTCCGCCCACCATGATCGTGAGCGTCGCATTCTTCGCTCCGACCTCGCCGCCGGAGACCGGTGCGTCAAGATAGTCGCAGCCGAGCGCGTTGATCTTCTTCGCGAATTCGCGCGTGGCAATCGGCGCGATCGAGCTCATGTCGATCACCAGCTTGCCGGCGGTCAGGCCGGCGGCCACGCCATCGGCACCGAACAGCGCTTCAGCCACATGCGGCGTGTCGGGCACCATCGTGATGATCACGTCGGCCGCCTGCGCCACCTCGCGACCGCTGGCGCAGGCCTGCGCCTTGCCCGCGAACTCCGACGGCACGCCGGAGCGCGACGACAGGAACAGCTGATGCCCGGCGGTGATCAGGTTCGCCGCCATCGGGCGGCCCATGATTCCGAGACCAATGAAACCGACCTTCATGCTGCATTCTCCAGAGTGCGATTGCTGATGTATGGCGCCATCCAGCCCAGCCCCGCCTCGGTGCCGGCCGCCGGCTTGTACTCGCAGCCGATCCAGCCGTTGTAGCCGATCTCGTCGAGCACGCGGAACAGGAACGGGTAGTTGATCTCGCCGGTGCCCGGTTCGTTGCGACCCGGATTGTCGGCCAGTTGCACATGGCCGATGCGCGCCAGCTGCTTGCGCAGTGTGGCTGCCAGTTCGCCCTCCATCCGCTGCATGTGATAGATGTCGTACTGGACGAACAGGTTGGAGGCACCGACCTCGTCGATGATGTCGAGCGCCTGCTGGGTACGGTTCAGCGCAAAGCCGGGAATGTCGAACGTGTTGATCGGCTCGATCAGCAGCCGCAGTCCGGCCGCGTTCAGCTCGCCAGCCGCGTAACGCAGGTTCTCCGCCAGCGTCTTGCGCAACTGCGCCGGATCGGCACCGGCCGGCGCAATGCCGGCCAGACAGTTCAGCTGCGACACGCCGAGCGCCTTCGCGTAGCGGATCGCGGTGGCCACGCCGTCGCGGAACTCGGTCACGCGATCAGGCAGGCAGGCGATGCCGCGTTCGCCCGCCGCCCAGTTGCCGGCCGGCAGGTTGTGCAGCACCAGCGTCAGCCTGTTGGCGCGCAGCTTCTCTGCGATCACCTCCGGCGCATGCTCGTACGGAAACAGGAACTCGACAGCGGTGAAGCCGGCCCGCGCCGCCGCCTCGAAGCGATCGAGAAACGGCAGTTCGTTGAACAGCATCGTCAGGTTGGCGGCAAAGCGCGGCATGGCAGTCCTCTGAAAAAAGTGAATCGTCGCGACACCGGTCAGTCGAGCAGACCCGCCGTGACCAGCCCTTCGCGGCCGCCGGGGTGGCGGCAGTCGATCGATTCGAACTCGTTGATCTTGTCGATCTCGGTCCCCATCGCGATGTTGGTCACGCGCTCCAGGATGCACTCGACCACTACTGGCACCCGGAACTCGCGCGCCATCTGCTGCGCCTGGCGCAGCGCGCCCTCGATCTTCTCGGGATCGGTCACGCGCAGCGCCTTGCACCCAAGACCCTCGACCACCTTGCCGTGATCCACGCCGTAGTGACGCAGGTCGTCATCGCTCTCGGGCACGTTCTGGTTTTCGAACGCCAGTTGCACGCAGTAGTCCATCTCGAAGTTGCGCTGCGCCTGGCGAATCAGCCCGAGGTAGCTGTTGTTGACCAGCACCTGCACGTACGGCAGCCGGAACTGCGCGCCCACTGCCAGTTCCTCGATCAGGAACTGGAAGTCGTAGTCACCCGAGATGCCGACCACGCTGCGGGTCGGATCGGCTGCCACCACGCCCAGCGCCGCGGGACTCGTCCAGCCCAGCGGACCGGCCTGGCCGCAGTTGCTCCACTGGCGCGGGCCGTACACGTTGAGGAACTGCGCGGCGGCGATCTGCGACAGGCCGATCGTGGTCACGTACACGGTGTCGCGCGGGAACACCTTGTTCATCTCCTCGTACACGCGCATCGGCTTGATCGGCGTCTCGGTGTAGTGGGTCTTGCGGTGCATCACCTTCTTGCGCTCGGCGCAACGACCGGCCCAGTCGGTGTAGTTGCGCAGCGTGCCGGCCGCCTTGCGCTCGCGCGCCGACTGCACGAACAGCTCGAGCGCCGCACCGGCATCCGACACGATGCCGTAGTCGGGCATGAACACGCGGCCGATCTGGGTCGGCTCGATGTCGACGTGCACGAACTTGCGGCCCTTGGTGTAGACCTCGGTCGAACCGGTGTGGCGGTTGGCCCAGCGGTTGCCGATGCCCAGCACGAAGTCGCTGGCCAGCATCGTCGCGTTGCCGTAGCGGTGGCTGGTCTGCAGGCCCACCATGCCGGCCATCAGCGGGTGGTCGTCGGGGATCGAGCCCCAGCCCATCAGCGTGGGGATCACCGGCACGCCGGTGAGCTCGGCGAACTCCACCAGCAACGCGCTCGCGTCGGCGTTGATGATGCCGCCGCCGGCCACGATCAGCGGCTTGTCGGCCGCCAGCAGCATGTCCAGCGCCTTGTCGACCTGCTTGCGCGTGGCGCGCGGCTTGTACACGGGCAGCGGCTCGTAGGTGTCGATGTCGAACTCGATCTCGGCCATCTGCACGTCGAAGGGCAGGTCGATCAGCACCGGCCCCGGACGGCCCGAGCGCATCAGGTGGAAGGCCTGCTGGAAGGCGCGCGGCACCTGCGCCGGCTCGCGCACCGTCACCGACCACTTGGTCACCGGCTTGGCGATGGACTCGATGTCCACGGCCTGGAAATCCTCCTTGTACAGGCGCGCGCGCGGCGCCTGGCCGGTGATGCAGAGGATGGGGATGGAGTCGGCGATCGCCGAGTACAGCCCGGTGATCATGTCGGTGCCCGCCGGACCGGAGGTGCCGATGCACACGCCGATGTTGCCCGGCGCGGCGCGCGTGTAGCCCTCGGCCATGTGCGAGGCGCCCTCGACGTGGCGCGCGAGGATGTGCGCGATGGACTGGCGCTCGCGCAGCGCGGCGTACAGCGGGTTGATCGCGGCGCCGGGCACGCCGAAGGCCTGCGTGACGCCCTCCTTCTCCATCACGAGCACGGCGGCGAGGGCGGCTTTCATCCTGGGCATGGGAATCTCCTGGCGGAGGGGGTGGAGCGGAAGCGGGTGGCGCCCCTCGACCGGGCCCGGTACGGGCCGGCCGAGGTGGATTGCGTGGACGGGATCGTCGCGGCGGGCGGCCTTCGGCGGAAGATCGCCG
Organism: uncultured Burkholderiaceae bacterium; assembly: GCA_964616395.1. Lineage (GTDB taxonomy): Bacteria > Pseudomonadota > Gammaproteobacteria > Burkholderiales > Burkholderiaceae_F > JALHMQ01. The sequence continues at coordinate 215 of CAZTUT010000142.1, read as the reverse complement.
GTGCGCATTTGGTCTATTCCATGATGGAATGGCGGGGCCCTGTCACCCGCCCACCGAACCCGCCATGGACCGCATCCAGGCCGTGCGCCTCTTCCTCCGCGTCGTCGACCTCGGCTCCTTCAGCAAGGCCGCTGCCGAGCTGGGCGTGGGCCAGCCCGCGGCCACCAAGCAGGTGGCGCGGCTGGAGGCGCAGCTCGGCGCGCGGCTGCTGCACC
>CAZTUT010000141.1:0-7229 GCA_964616395.1 uncultured Burkholderiaceae bacterium | reverse complement strand
GCGCTTGCATGGCATGCAAGAGGTCAGCGGTTCGATCCCGCTTACCTCCACCACCGAATCAGGCAGTTGCAGTACCCAGCAGTGATTGCAGTAACGTGCGTGCAAGTAAGGTGCGCGCGCGGCGAGTCAAGGATCAGTCCCCTTCGTCTAGAGGCCTAGGACACGACCCTTTCACGGTTGTAACAGGGGTTCGAATCCCCTAGGGGACGCCAGCAAGTCAAAAGGGCCTAGCGGTTTCGCTAGGCCCTTTTTCTTTTCCGGCGCCTTTCCGGCATTCAGCCGCGCGCCTCGAACAGTCCGGTCACTGACGAGAACGACCCATCGGCCTGCACGGCCAGCCGCTCGCGCACCGTCGGCGGCGCCTGCGCCAGCAGATGGCGCAGCGCATCGACCATCAGCGGCGGCGTGCGCGAGCGCGCGACCCACGAACCGAATTCCAGCGGCAGCGGCCAGCGGCGTTCATCAACGATCACGAAACCGGCGTCCGAGATTGCCGCGCGCCACTCGGCGGCCTCGTAGTCGCGCACGTGCGACGGATCGCGCAGCAGTTCGATCGCCTGCAGGTGCGTGTCGGTGAGCGGATCATCGTCGCCCAGCACGTCGATGGCGATCAGGCCGCCGCCGGGCCTGAGCACGCGGCGCGCCTCGCGTAGCGCAGCGCCGAGGTCATCCCAGTGATGGGCGCTGAACCGCGTGCAGACCCAATCGAAGCTGGCATCCGCAAACGGCAGGCGCTCGACCGGTCCCTGACGTGTCGTGATGTTGGCGAAGCCGCGCTCGCTGGCGGCCTGCGCCACCACCTCGAGCATGCGCGGCGCCAGGTCGTAGGCGACCACGCTGCGTACGCATGGCGCCATCGCGAAGCTCAAGTGGCCGGCCCCGCAGCCCAGATCGAGCGCCGCTGCCTCTGACTGCCCGGCCATCCGCTCGGCAACCCGGCGCAGGTCCTCGCCCTGCGCATGCACGGCACTGGTCAGGTACGCCTGCGCAAGGGCATCGAACTGATCACGCGCCTGGGTACTCATCGACGGTTCTCCGGAAGCCTGGCCACGGGGCCACGCGCAAGTGTCGTCGGTTCGACGAAGACGGACAAGTGACCGCGCCTGCGCGCCGACTCCAGTGCGCATCGACGAGTCACAGGGCGCCATCAGCACCTGATCCATGCGGCGCCATGCCGCTCGGCAGCGCGCGGTGCGTGCCGTCTGGCGCCGCGGATATGATCCGCCGAACAACACGCGTCTGCGCCCTGCAGCCCTTCCGATGCCTGCCACCCCACCCCCGCCGATCGAAGACGACACGCCGCGCTGGGCGCTGGGCTTCACGCGCCGCGAGGCGCTGTTGATCGGCGGCGTGCTGCTCCTGCTGGTGGCTGTCGCGATCGCGCTGATCGCCGCCTTCTGGCGCCCGGGGCCGCCGCGCCTGGTGGTGATGAGCACCGGCCCAGCGGACGGCGCTTATCACGCCTACGCGCTGCGCTATCGCGACATCCTGGCCCGCTCCGGCGTCACGCTCGAATTGCGGCCCTCGGCGGGCGCGCTTGAAAACCTCGACCGGCTGCGTCACCGAAAAGACGGCGTGACGCTTGCGCTGGTGCAGGGCGGGCTGGCGCAGCCCGGCGATGCCGACACGCTGGTCTCGCTCGGCGCGGTGGCCTACGAGCCGCTGTGGATCTTCGTGCGCCAGGGCGTGACGATCGATCGCGTTTCCGACCTGAAGGGCCGACGCATCGCCGGTGGTGCGGTCGGCAGCGGCACACGCCCGGTCGTGGAGTTGCTGCTGCAGCGGCATGGCGTGGCGGTCGCGCCCGACATGCTGCAACCGCTGTCGGGCCTGCAAGCGGCCGAGGCGCTGCGTCGCGGCAGCGTGGACGCAGCGATGATGGTGGCGGCGGCCGATGCCCCGGCGGTACGGGAACTGCTGCGCGATCCGGCCATCACGCTGTGGACCGCGCGCCGCGCCGACGCCTACCTGCGCCAGTTCCCGGTGCTGTCGCGCCTGGAGCTTCCCGAGGGCTCGGCGGATCTCGAACGCAACCTGCCACCGGCTGCCACGACGCTGCTGTCGGTCAAGGCCACGCTGGTGGCCACCGATGACATCCATCCGGTGCTGGTCGACCTGCTGCTCGATGCCGCGCGCGAGGTGCATGGCGGCGCCGGACTGCTGAACCGCAGCGGCGAGTTCCCGTCACCGGAAGCGGCCGAGTACCCGATGTCATCCGACGCCGAACGCTTCTTCAAGAGCGGGCCGTCGTTCCTGCGCCGCTATCTGCCGTACTGGGCCGTGGTGTGGATCCAGCGGCTGATCTTCTTCGGCCTGCCGATCCTGGCCATCGGCATCCCGCTGCTGCGCGTCACGCCGGACATCTACCGCTGGAGCGTGCGACGCCGGATCTACCGCTGGTACGGCGAGCTGTCGCTGATCGAGCGCGCGCTGGCGCAGGGCCGTGGCAGCCGCGACGCGCATCTGCGCCGGCTCGACGAGATCGACGCCTACATCAACCGGCTGCGCGTGCCGCCATCGTTCGGTTGCGAAGCCTACGATCTGCGTTCGCACGTACACATGGTGCGCCAGCGGCTGTCGGCCTGATCGCGCGTACGGGTCGTCCATTGCCGGTCGCTGCGAACAGATCGGCGGAATTGCGGCCGACTCCCGGCACTGTCGAACCCTTTGCCCTGCGGGCAAGTACCTAGCATCAGCGCATCGCCGTTTCGCGCTTGCGCTCCGCCGCCTTGTCCGCCGCTCACCCGTTTTCCCGTGCCCCGCACCGGATGCAGACTGCATCGCTGGTCGGACACCGGGTCCTGATCGTCGATCCGCATGATGCCTCCAGCTCGGTGCTGCGCGAGCTGGTGATCCGCCTCGGCTGCAAGTCGTTCGCCGCGGCCACCAGCTATGCGGACGCGATCAACATGCTGCGACGGCCCGACGAATCGGTCGACCTGATCCTGTGCGAGTTTGTGCTCAACGGCTGGCACAACGGCCAGCATTTGCTCGAGGAGCTTCGCGCCAACAAGCTGATCCCGATGCGCACGGCCTTCTTTGTCGTGACCGGCGAGACGCGCTACCGCTCGGTGGTCTCGGTGGCCGACTTCGCTCCCGACGATTACCTGGTCAAGCCCTACTCGATCAGCCAGCTGGAGAAGCGGCTGACGCGCATGCTCCATCGCAAGCAGATGCTGGCTTCCGCCTATGCGCTGATGGACAAGGCTGAATACACGGCCGCAGCGCGCGAGTGCCTGCGACTGGCCGGCACCGATCGCACGCTGACCTCGACCTGCTGGCGGCTGGCGACACAGGCGCTGATGTCTCATGGCGACGATATCGCCGCCGAAAAGCTGCTGGCCAAGATCCTGTCGATCCGGCCGCTGCCGTGGGCCTCGCTGGCGCTGGCCCAGGTCAAGGCGCGCCGCAACCAGCTCGACGAGGCCGCCGACATGCTGGCCGCGCTACTGGATACGAATCCGGAGTTCATGCGTGTCTACGACGAGCTGGCGCGCATGCGGTTGCTGCAGAACCGCCGCGAGGAAGCGGTCGAGATTCTCAAGCGCGCGGCGCAAAAATCAGCCGGCAACGTGAGCCGGATGCGCCAGATGGCGCAACTGGCCGAGGAGATGGGCGACATCACGCTGGCCGAGGAGACCTTCGGCCGGATCCTCGAACGCACGCGCGACACCGGCATGCTCAGCGGCGAGGACTACACCAACGCCGCCCGTGTGCTGATTGCCCAGGGCAAGGTCGACCAGGCCGAGAAAATCGCGGCCGACCAGGCCAAGACGATGGACGGACACCCGGACCAGGAACTGTCGGCCGCGATGCTCGCCTTCGCGCGCACGCGGCGTGGCGACAGCACCGCACGCCAGGCGGCCGTGCGCAAGCTGGTGGAGATCGAGGGGCGCGACAACGCCTCGGCGCTCAGTCCGCGGTTGGTGGTGCAGGTGATCAGCGCCTGTCTTGACAGCGGCCTGGAAGACACCGCGTTCCAGATCGCCGGCCGCATGGCCAAGCGCAAGGGACTGGACGGCACCGTGATGCACGAGATGCAGCGGCTGCTCGACCAGCACCACGAGGAAGTGACGCGCAAACAGGACAAGGCCGCCGAATAGCGGCGTCTCGCCCGACCGGCGTCAGGCGCAGCGCGCCAGCGTGGCGCGCAGCCGCGCCGACACCTCAGCCTGTCCGAACAGTTCCAGCACCGCATCGATCGACGGCGTCTGCGTGCGCCCGGTCAGCGCCACCCGCAGCGGAATCGCCACCTGCGGCATCTTCAGGCCGAGTTCGGCCACCAGCGCCTTGATCAGTCCGTTGAGCGCGGCGCGGTCCCAGCTGGGCAACACCTCGGCGCGCTGCGCAAACACACGCACCGCCTCCAGGCCGGCGCCGGTCAGGTGCTGCGCGCGCAGCGCCTCGTCCACGCCATGCGGACCGTAGAACAGCATTGCATGCTCGGCCAGCTCGTTGAGCGTGCGGGCGCGATCCTTGAGCAGCGCGCAGACGGCTGCCAGCGGCGGACCGGCGATGCGGCCGCCGAGTTGTTCGATGCGCGGCGTCACCAGCGCGGCCAGGCGAGCGTCATCGGCCTCCTTCATGTACTCGCCGTTGAGCCACAGCAGCTTGTCGAGGTTGTACTGGGCCGGCGCCCGGTTCACGTGCGCCAGGTCGAACCATTTGACGAGCTGGGCGCGACTGAACTTCTCGTCGTCGCCGTGGCTCCAGCCGAGCCGCGCAAGGTAATTGAACACGGCCTCGGGCAGGAAGCCGTCCTCGTCGTACTGCATCACGCTGACCGCGCCGTGGCGCTTGCTGAGCTTCTGGCCGTCGGGGCCGAGGATCATCGGCAGGTGGCCGAACTGCGGCAGCAGGCCGTCGGGGCCCAGGATCGCGTGGTACAGGTTGATCTGGCGCGGCGTGTTGTTGACGTGATCGTCGCCGCGCAGCACGTGGGTGATCTTCATGTCGATGTCATCGACCACCACGGCAAAGTTGTAGGTCGGCACGCCGTCGCCGCGGGCGATCACCAGGTCGTCGAGCTCGCTGTTGGCGATGCTGATCGGCCCCTTGACCAGATCGTTCCAGCTGACCTCGCCGGCATCGGGATTGCGGAAGCGGATCACGGGCGCCACGCCCGGCGGCGGCACGCGACCAGCGGCGTTCTCGGGCCGCCAGCGGCCGTCGTAACGCGGCTTGTCGCCGCGGGCCATCTGCGCCTCGCGCAGCGTGTCCAGTTCCTCGCGGCTGGCGTAGCAGCGATAGGCCTTGCCCTCGGCGATCAGGCGCTCGATCACTTCGGCATAGCGGGCGAGCCGATGCGTCTGGCGGAACGGCCCCTCGTCGTAGTCGAGATCGAGCCAGCGCATCGAGTCCAGGATCACCTGCACCGCCGCCTCGGTCGAGCGCTCCAGGTCGGTGTCCTCGATGCGCAGCACGAACTGGCCGCCGTGATGGCGCGCGAACGCCCAGCAGAACAGCGCGGTGCGTGCGGTGCCCAGATGCAGCATGCCGGTCGGGCTGGGCGCGATGCGGGTACGGACGGTCGGAGCAGTGATCATGTTCGAAACCTGAGAAGTGCGAGCGCGAGCGCGCCTCGCAAGGTGCAAAGCGGCGGGCTAGCGCGACTCCAGCACGTCGGCGCCGGGCGGTGGCGTGAAGCGGAAGGTCTGCGGATCGACGACGACATTGCGCTCGAAGCGCGTGAAGCGCAGCAGCGTGGTCTGCCCGAAACTGTCGGTCAGCAGCATCGCCGCCGGCAGGCCGTTGCCCATGCCGATGTCGATCTTCTCGAATGGCGTGTCGCCAGCACGCGGTGTGGCACTGACCCAGTCGAGCCCATCGCGACTGCCGCCATCGCGCAGCGTGAAGTCCTTGTCGAACTGACCGGAACCAAACAGGATCGATGCCGGGCTGGCCGGAATCGCACCCGAGAGCGCGCGCACCGTGACCTGGTTCAGGTCCTTGTCGTACAGGAACATGCGCTCGCCATCGGCCACGATCACCTGCTCGTAGGGCTTCTGGTAGACCCAGCGGAAGCGGCCCGGGCGCTGAAACACGAAGCTGCCGCTCGAGACCTGCCCGGCCGACTGCGAACGCGAGGTCACGCGCTGGGTGAACTCGCCGCGGGCACTGCCGGTGTCCTTGAGAAACGCGCGCAACTGTTCGATCGCCGTAGCCGCCTGCGCAGGGCGCGGCAGGCACAGCAACACGAGCGACGCGCCGCTTGCTGCCACCAACTGGCGCCTGCGCACGCTGATCCGAGCACCCGTGCGCGAGGCAAGACCCGCGGGCAGCAAGCCGCGGCCGTCGCGCCCGGACCGATTGCGCGCGCTCATGCCGGCGGCTCCCGGTTCGGCACGAGGATCTCGCGATTGCCATTGCTCTGCATCGATGACACCAGCCCAGCCTTTTCCATATCTTCCAGCAGGCGCGCGGCGCGGTTGTAGCCGATGCGCAGATGGCGCTGCACCAGCGAGATCGACGCGCGTCGGTTCTTCAGCACCACTTCCACCGCCTGGTCGTACAGCGGATCGGCCTCGCCGCCGCCCTGCCCCGCTGCGCTGCCCTCGCCTTCCAGCGCGGCCTCGGGCGCCTCCAGGATGCCTTCGACGTACTGCGGCGCGCCGCTGGCCTTCAGCCGCTCGACCACGCGATGCACCTCGTCGTCCGACACGAACGCGCCGTGGATGCGGATCGGCAGCCCGGTACCGGCCGCCAGATAGAGCATGTCGCCCTGGCCGAGCAGCGCCTCCGCACCCTGCTGATCGAGGATCGTGCGCGAGTCCACGCGGCTCGACACCTGGAAGCTGATGCGCGCCGGGATGTTGGCCTTGATCAGGCCGGTGATCACGTCCACGCTCGGACGCTGCGTGGCCAGAATCAGGTGCATGCCGGCGGCGCGCGCCTTCTGCGCGATGCGGGCGATCAGTTCCTCGACCTTCTTGCCGGTGACCATCATCAGGTCGGCCAGCTCGTCGATCACGACCACGATCATCGGCAGCGGGCCGAGCGGCTCGGGCGCCTCCGGCGTCAGCGTGAATGGATTGCCGATCTTCTCGCCACGCGCCTCGGCGTCGGCGATCTTCTGGTTGTAGCCGGCCAGTGAGCGCACGCCGAGCTTGCTCATCAGCTTGTAGCGGCGATCCATCTCGTGCACGCACCAGTTCAGCGCGTGGCCGGCTTCGCGCATGTCGGTGACCCCCGGCGCCAGCAGATGCGCGATGCCCTCGTACACCGACAGC
>CAZTUT010000140.1:0-7306 GCA_964616395.1 uncultured Burkholderiaceae bacterium | reverse complement strand
CAGTTTTTACGAGCGCACGCTGTGGGTGATGGACCTGTTCGAGCGCGTGGCCGAGAGGAATCGCGGTGCGCTGGCCGCACGTTCACAGCGTGCCAGCCACTCGAACGGTCACATGACACTGGGCGGCGCCGAGTAACCCGCGCTCAGCACCTGCGGGCTGTTCGCGTGCCGTCAGCGCGATGCGGGCGGTGGCGACTCGCCGGACGGCTCGGCCGCTCCCCCTGACGCCGGTTGCGCCGCCTGCGCTTCGCTCAGCTGTCGCTGCGCCTCTTCCGCCGCACGCCGCTCCGCGGCCTTTCGTCGATCGACCTTGATCGAGTGCAACTGCCACCACGCGAACAGCACGGCACCGCCGAACACCAGCACCAGTTCGATCAGGATGATCGGCGTGTAGTCAGACATCGGCAGGCTCCGCGATACAAAAAGTTATGAGGAGTATCGCGCACCGCGCAGCAAGCACGGATATCCTGCGGCCGATGCGTTGCCGCCATGCCGCCAATGAGCACTGACGCCGCCGCCTCGCCGGTCGACGGTCCGGCCGCGTGGCTGCGCCTGCTTTCGGCGCTGGCGCTCAGCACGCTCGGCGGTGTGGGCATGTGGTCGATGGTCGTGGCCCTGCCCGCGGTGCAGGCCGACTTCGGCGTCGATCGCGCCGCCGCCACCGTACCCTACACGCTGACGATGATCGGCTTCGGCATCGGCGGCATCTTCATGGGTCGTCTCACCGACCGCTACGGCATCGCGCTGCCCATGGCCGGCGCCGCACTGTGCCTGGGCTTCGGCTATCTGGCCGCCGCGCATGCGCCGTCGCTGGCCATGTACGCGCTGGCGCACGCGCTGCTGATCGGGCTGCTTGGCAGCAGCATCACGTTCGGCCCGCTGATGGCCGATGTGTCCCACTGGTTCGAGAAGCGGCGCGGGCTGGCGGTGGCCATCTGCGCCTGCGGCAACTACCTGGCCGGTACCGTGTGGCCGCCGATCGTCCAGCACCTGATCGAACAGGGCGGCTGGCGCCATGCGCATCAGGTCATCGGCCTGTTCTGCCTGGCCACCATGCTGCCGCTCACGCTCACGCTGCGCCGCCGGCCACCGCATGCGACCAGCGCAGCCGCCGCGCGGCCGCTGCGCGCGCCGGTGGCCGCCTTCGGCATCGCACCCAACCACCTGCAGGTGCTGCTGGTGATCGCCGGCGTGGCCTGTTGCGTGGCGATGTCGATGCCGCAGGTTCATATCGTGGCGTACTGCGGCGACCTCGGCTACGGCCCCGCCGCCGGCGCACAGATGCTGTCGCTGATGCTGGGCTTCGGCATCGTCAGCCGCCTGCTGTCGGGCTGGATCGCCGACCGCATCGGCGGCCTGCGCACGCTGCTGCTGGGCTCGATGCTGCAGGGGCTGGCGCTGCTGCTTTACATCCCGCTCGACGGCCTGCAGTCGCTGTACCTGGTGTCGGCGCTGTTCGGGCTGTTCCAGGGCGGCATCGTGCCCAGCTACGCGCTGATCGTGCGCGAGTCGTTCCCGCCGCAGCAGGCCGGCACCCGCGTCAGCATCGTGCTGACCGCCACGCTGCTGGGCATGGCCCTCGGCGGCTGGATGTCAGGCCAGGTCTTCGATCTCACCGGCTCCTACCGCGCCGCGTTCGTCAATGGCGTGCTGTGGAATCTGGTGAATCTATCGATCGTGCTGTGGCTGCTGAGGAGGCTGCGGCGGCCAACCGGTCGGAGCACTTGAGGCGGGAAATACCGCCGTACCGACCTGCAGCCGAGATTACGCGGCCATGTACAGCCCGGGCAAAGAATGCCACTTCACGTTGGCTGGCGAGCATGCATCGCTGTAGCATCACCGCGTTGGTAAAGTATCAAGGAAATCACTCCACCGGAGTACGCGAATGACCGGCTTAACAAGGCTGACGGCTACGTTGCCGCTATTGTTCCTCGGTGGATGCATGACGGTCGAGCCACCACCACGGCCGAACGTCCCGCACAAGGCGGAGCCCAAGACCGTCGTAAACCTGGAGCCGTCTGTCAGTACGACGGCCGCTGCCGACCCAACGGCCAGTTACGTCGCTGGGATATTTTCGCGCACGAAAGGTGACGGCTTTGCATTTGTACTTGTCAACCGCGCAACTAAAGCTCAGTATTACTTGACTCTCGGCGAAAACACGCTTGAACCCACTGCAGCAAAAGACCAGGTTGTTGCTTTCAAGGTTCCGCCTGGAAGTTATGCAGTGACCGAGTGGTTCACCTATAACCACATTACGAAAGAGCGATCGAGAAAGCACTCCGTCAGCGAACCGAAGCTTCGAAGACCGTTCGAGATATCAGCTGGCGGGATCGTCTTTCTTGGCACATTTTCGACATACTCATCAGGCTCTTCCGCTAGTCTGCGTTGGACAATCGAGCCAATCTATCAGCACACATCTCGACTCATCAAGGAGTTTTCGGTTAAGTATCCGTTGCTTCGCGACTTGCCGTATTCCTGCCTTATCTGTCTCCCCGCCGAAGTCCAACCGACTGTGACGCCAGAGAGCGAGAAGCAACTGCTACTAAACAGACAGTTTGCATCGACCCGACTCTGGGCTTGCTTGAGGCGAGCCCCCGACTATCCGCCTGCTGCGCAACGGCTCGAACTGGAGGGACTGGCGGTGGTTGGAATCACGATTGCAGCCGACGGCAAGCCGCTGCAACCGACGCTGGTTCAGTCCAGCGGGGCCGGGCTTCTTGACCGAGCGGCGATCGATCACGCGACGCGTTGCATTGACCAGAATCCGACCTCAGCTTCGGAGCTGCTTCCCACAGGAACCTTTCGCCTGCCGCTCCGATTCCTTCTGCTGTCGACCATGACGACAAGCTAAGTTCCAGTCTGGTGGTGATGGCCGACCGGTCAGGAGTACCCCACGCAAGTTGGACCAGTCAAGGAGGTGCGCCAGATCCTGCCGCCCACCGTCAATCTCACACTGGGCTCAGGTCATACCGATTGTGGGAACGCCATCACAAGCGTGCCTGCTTGCCTCAGCAGAACGGTAGCCAAGCGCTATCGCATCGGATCAGCGGACCACCCTACGACGCAGGACCCGGCGTACCGTCCATTTGTTCGGATCGAGTTCGACCTTGGACTCGCTACCAGCCAACTGGCACACCAACTGGTGACAGGTCGACTCACCCCCGCCGCGGCATCCTGAACGGCAGCATCGATTGCACCGCGCGCGTGGCCAGCCGGCCGACGTCGAGTGTCTCGTGCATCGCCACCACCGGCTCGCCGCAGACGCGGGCATCGAGCACGGCGCGCGCGTAGAACGGCGTGTCTTCCAGCCACTGACGGCGCAGCGGCGCAGTCTCGCTGCGCATCGTGGGCGCCAGCCGCCACAGCGTGCGAGGCAGCGCTTGGCGGGCGGGTGCGTCGAATTCCTCAACCCCGCCATCGGGCGCGAAGCGCAGCGCCAGCACTCGGTCGGGCGCCTGCTTCTGCCTGACGTCATAGACGACCGCGGTATGGCCGCTGGCCAGGCCCATGCGCGCCCAGTCCCACTCGATGAAGGGCACATCGATCGGCTCGTCGCCTTCGTTGGAGTCGAAGTAGGCGTGGCCAGTCCAGCGGCAGGCGGGCGAGTCGAGTTCGACCTCAACCCGCGCCACCGGCGCGATCGGGCCCCAGCGATGGCGCCGCGCGTCGTCCAGGTGCGTGACATGCCGGCACAGGCCGGCCGGATGCAGGCGCACGCGGCCGCGTACGCGCTGCGGCAGCGGCACCGACCATTCATCGAAGCTCACGGTCAGCGCGTCGCCGTCCCAGGCGATGAAGCTGGGGCCCACCGAAAACTCGCGCGCACTGCGCTGCATATGGCGGCGCGCCCGCTCGGTCATGGTCCAGCGCTTGCCGGCGGCGCCGTACAGCGCCACGTTGATCGCGCAGAAGTCTTCGGGGTTGGCCGCGCCGGCGCGGCGGGCGCGCGCGTAGTACGGCGAGAACACGCTGCCGACGAAGGCGATGATGCTCAGGCCGTGCCGGCCGTCATCGCTGAGCGCGTCGACATACCACCAGAGATAACCACCCGACGGGACCGGCTGGTCGAATCGAGGTGCGCCAGCAGCGTCGCGGCCGCCAGTTGCCCGCTCATGGCCGCCATCGGCACGCCCGGCCCCGGATGCACGCTGCCCCCCGCCAGATACAGCCCCGGCACCGGGGTCTGTGCCGCGCCCCGGCGGAACAGCGTCATCCAGCCGCCGGTCAGCCGATCCGAGAAGCCCGGACCGTAGAGCGCTCCGCCCGTGGCCGGGAACATCCGGTGAAAGTCGCGCGGCGTGGTGACCACCTGGGCCTGCGGCGTCACCGTCAGGCCGCAGCGGCGCATCAGCGCGAAGCTCGTGCGTTCGCATGTCGCAATCTCCTGCGCATCGAAGGCGCCGGTATCGAGGTCGCCGGTGGCCGGCGCGTTGACCAGACAGAACAGCCGCTCCGGATCACCGGCTGCGCCGGACAGTCGGCTACCGTCATCGGCGCGGTCCTGCGCGCAGACGTAGACCGTTCCTGCGCGCGGCAGATGGCCGCGGCCGATGTCGGCAAACTCGGATGCGTAGTCGCTCTGGAAAAAAACGTTGTGCATGGCCAGCGGCTGACCCGTACTGCGTGCAGCCAGCGACCAGGTGATGGCCGACAGCGAGCGCTGCGACGGCGCCACCGCGGGCGCCGCGCGGCGTACGCCCGCACCGAGCAAGCCGCCGGGCAGTGCAGCGGCGTCGCCGTTGAAGACCACCGCATCGGACTCGATCAGCTCGTGCTCGCTGCCATGACGCACGCGTACGCCGCGTACGCGGCCGTCGCGCAGCGCGATCTCGTCGACCTGCACGCCGTAGCGGATGAGCCCGCCGCGTGCCTGCACCAGCCGCGCCAGCGCCTGAGCGAGCGCATGCATGCCGCCCTCGAGCCGCCAGACCCCGGCCATTTCCACGTGCGCCACCAGCGCCAGCGTGGCGGGTGCGGCCCACGGCGAGCCGCCGCAGTAGGTCGCGTAGCGGCCGAACAGTTGCCGCAGCCGCGGATCGCCGAAGTGATGGCCGAGCCGCCGCCACAGCGTGGCAAACGGACCGAGCCCCGCCAGGATGGCGAGCCCGCGCGGGCCGAGATCGCCAACCATCTGGAAAAAGCTCGGCTTGTCGGAGCGGATATACGGCGCTTCGAGCGTGCGGTAAAGCAGCGCGGCTTCGTCGCAGAAGCGCAGGAAGCGGCGCGCCTCGGCCGCGCCCGAGAAGTCGCCAATCGCCTCGGCCGAGCGGGCGCGATCGGCGTGCAGATCCAGGCTGGCCACGCCATCGGCTCCCTGCGGCCAGTGGTGCCGCGCCAGCACCGACAGCGGCGCCAGCGAAAGCTCGGCATCGACCGAGGTGCCAGCGGCAGCGAAGATCTGATCGAAGATCCAGCGCATCGTGAACACGGTCGGCCCGGAGTCGACCGGCAAACCGCCAGCATCGACCGCGCGCATCTTGCCGCCCGGACCATCGGCGCGCTCCAGCAGCGTGACCTGCAGCCCGCGCGACGCCAGCAGCAACGCGCTGACCAGTCCGCCCACACCGGCGCCGACAACGATGACGCGGTGGTCCTTCACGCGGCGGGCCGGTCGTCGCCAACGTCGTACACGCGGCCCTTCCAGGTGCCGTGCATCGACAAGGGCAGGAAGCGCACGAACATCGACTCGCTGAAGTAGCGGTGCTCGCGGGCTGCGCGGATCGCGGCCAGGTGCGCGCCGTGGCGCGCGTAGGCATCCATGCTGGCTACGCTATCCCACACGCTGAAGGTCGCCTGCCGCAGCAGCGGCGCCTCGCCGAGACCGACCGCCAGCAGGCAGCCGGGCGCTGCTTCGAGCGACGCCTGCGACGCCGGCGCCTGCCGCCAGAACGCGGGGGCGGCCGGCAGCCGGATCGATGCGCGCGTCAGCGCGGCGATCGGCCCCTGCGCTGGCGCGACCGCACTGGCCTGCGGTGTCACGCCGGACCACGACCCGCGCACCGAGTACGGCGCGACTCGAAGCGTGAGCAGTTCGCGCGCGCGATCACGATAGGCCTGCACCAGCGTGCTACTTGAGAGAAACGCGCGTGCGCTGCGGTCGTCATCGAACAGGCAGAACAGGCCTTGCCGCGACGCGCTGGGCTTCAGCCCGAAACCGCCGTCGTGGCCGCTGCCAAGCACCTTGCAGAAGCGCAGGCCCGGCACATCGCGCAGCGCTGCCGGGCCGCGGACGATGCGCGACCAGCCCCACAGCCGGGACGCCCTGGCAACATCGACCAGCAGCAGCGTGGCGACCTGGGTCGATGCGCGGGTGACCGCGCCTGCCGCGGTCTCGCCGGCGGCGCCTTGCGGCGGCAGCACGGCCTCGCGGCGCATGCCGTGGCCGTCGATCGGCGCATCGGACCACAGGGTCTGCACGGTTTGCTCCTCAGGCGGCGCCGCTTCGCCGCAACAGCTCGGCCGGCAGCCGGAACACGACGTTCTCGCGTACGCCCTCGAGTGTCTGCACACGGCGTGCGCCGAGCGCACGCAGGCGCTCGCACACATCGCGCACCAGCACTTCGGGCGTAGAGGCGCCTGCGCTAATGCCCACATTGGACACGCGATCGAGCCATGCCGGGTTGATCTCGCTCGACTCCTGCACCAGATAGGCGGTGCAACCAGCCTGCGCCGCCACCTCGCGCAGTCGGGCCGAGTTTGAACTGTTGCGCGCGCCGACCACGATCACCAGGTCGACATCGGCCGCCAGCGCGCGCACGGCGTTCTGCCGATTCTGGGTCGCGTAGCAGATCTCGGCGGTATCGGGGCCAACGATCGCCGGGAACCGCTCATGGAGCGCCGCGATGACCTCGCGCGTGTCATCGAGGCTCAGCGTGGTCTGCGTCACATAGGCCAGCGCGGTTTCGCGCCCGAGCGGCAACGCGTGGACGTCCTGCACTGTGCTGACCAGATGCACTGGCGCATCGACCGAGCCCATCGTGCCCTCGACTTCCTCGTGGCCTGGATGACCGATCACGATGATCGCCCGGCCCTCGGCCGCGTAGCGGCGCGCCTGCACGTGCACCTTGGTTACCAGCGGACAGGTGGCGTCGATGACATCGAGCCCGCGCGCCTCAGCCTGCGCCACCACCGCGCGCGACACGCCATGCGCGCTGAACACCGTGGTCGCACCGGCAGGCACGTCAGTGAGGTCATCGACAAATACGGCACCACGCGCGCGCAGGTCGGCCACGACATGGCCGTTGTGGACAATCTCGTGAAAGACGTAGACCGGGGCGCCGTGAAGTTTCAGCGCGCGCTCGACGAT
>CAZTUT010000139.1:4318-7334 GCA_964616395.1 uncultured Burkholderiaceae bacterium | reverse complement strand
TCGATCAGCGTGAAGCCGCGCACAGCCGCGCCGGGCGACGGCGTGAGCAACAGGCGGAAGTGACGGTTCGCGGGCATGGGATTCCAAGGTTCAGGGTGAAGTATTCGGCCTCGACGGCCCCGAGGCCAGCGGTGTCAGACCGTCCGGCCCGGCGCTGCCGACGAACGGCATGAACTTTCGCAGGCCACCGGAGATCGGCTCGTCCGAAAAGCCGATGCTTTGGCGGTACGTGGCGCTGATCGAGCGAATTTTCGGTGTTTCCAGCACGTATTCATCCGTTCCGCCGCGCCGGTCCGTGTTCCGACAATGGCTGCATCGTGACCATCGCAGAGAGCAGATGATGAACAAGGCCAAGCCCGCCAGCGGCAAGACACGGAGCCACGGATTCTCGCTGATCGAGATGCTGACCGTCACCGGTATCAGCGCCACGCTGGTCGGCGCTGGCGTGCCGGTCCTGTCGGCCATGGTCGACCGACAGACGCTGAACACGGCCGTGAATGATCTGATGCTGGCGGTCGAACTGGGGCGCAGCGAATCGGTGACCAGCGGATCGCGCGTGGTGCTGGCGCCGCTGAACGGACGGGACTGGCGTGACGGCTGGCAGCTCTACCGCGACCTGAACGACGATGGCGAACTCGACGCGGACGAGCCGGTCATGCGCCGCTTCGGCGCACCCGACCGGCGCATCGGCTTTGCCGCGCATGGCGTGGTGGAGGACGCAACGATGAGCTTTCGCGATAACGGCCTGATTCGCCGTGCCCGTTCCAACGGGCTGATGCTGGGCCGGCTGAACGTGACGCTGGGCGATCAGGTGCGAACGATCTGCTTCGGCGCCGCGCGCGTGCGCGTGGTTGCCAACAGCCTGACCTGCAGTTGAACGGGGTGGCGCGCCCGGCAGGAATCGAACCTGCGACCCTTGGCTTCGGAGGCCAATACTCTATCCCCTGAGCTACGGGCGCCTTGTGCGCGAACGGCCTGCTTCGCGCGCCGAACCCGAAGGCGACGCGCTGACGCGTCGCTGACTCCAAGGATCGGACAGGGCCGCAGGATACCGGCTCGCTCCGGCAGCGTCCAACGACGGCGGCGCGGTCGCCGGCGGATGCGGCTGGATATAATCCGCCGCCGTCGTCGTACTTCTGGCCGGACTGGCCGCCAGAATCCGTGCGTCGCCGTCTTCACTTCAACCGATTTCAGCGCCGCCCGCGCCGCGCTGTTGCCTCCGGAGTTCTGGCATGTCCGAACAGCACGAGTCGCTCATCAAGACGCCGAAGCAGTTGATCACGGTGGTGGTGCTGTCCTTCGTCATTCCCATCGCCATCATCGTGCTGCTGGTCACCTATGTGACAGGCGCCAAGCGCGAGAGCGCGGGCTCGTCGTCGATGACGCCTGAAGCGATCGCTGAGCGGCTGCGGCCCGTGGGCAAGGTGGTCCTCGCTGGGGCAAGCGGGCCACGCGAGCTTCAGGGCGGCGAAGCGGTGTACAAGCTGGCCTGTGGTGCCTGCCATACAGCCGGTGTGGCCGGTGCGCCCAAGACAGGCGACATCGCTGGCTGGAAGCCGCGTCTGGCACAGGGCTACGACACGCTGGTCAAGCACGCGGTCGAGGGCTTCAAGACCATGCCCGCCAAGGGCGGCAACGCCAGCCTCGACCCGATCGAGGTGGCGCGTGCCGTCACCTACATGAGCAACCAGTCGGGTGCCAAGTTCAGCGAGCCGGCCGCCCCCGCGCCGGCCGCCCAGCCCGCCAAGAAGTAGCCGTCAACGCCACAGCGTCGAGCGGCATTGCCCGCTCGGCTGCCCGGCAGCCAACAAGTTAGTCGCGGCGCCAGCACGCACCTGCCCTCACGCCGGTGCAGGAGCGCGGGCCGCCTGCGCGGGAGGCGTTCCTTTCTCGTCGCAGCGCGCTCGGTGCGCGTGGCCCGCTGCGCCCGTCAGCACGGCGCGTCTTGCCTTCCGTCAGATCTGCTGTGGATCGACTTCGATCTGCCAGCGCACGCGCGGCCGATGCCCGGCGGCCAGCGTGCGCACCTGGGGCAGCCACGACCGCAGCGCCGATTGCAGCGTTGACCGTCGAACGGCCTCCACCAGCAACTGCGCGCGGTGGATGCCGGCGCGTTTGGCCAGCGGCATCGGTACCGGCTCATACACGCTGACGCCGTCGGCGGCGCTGCCCTCGGCCACCCGCGCGCGGGCCTGGGCGAGGAAATCGAGTGCTGCGGCGAGCGTGCCCGCCTCGGCCATCAGCAGCGCCTGATGCACGGCTGGCGGCAGGCGGGCTGCGCGGCGCTCGGCCCACTGACGGTCGGCGAAGGCCACGAAGTCACGCTGCGCCAACGCCGCCAGCAGTGGGTGGTCGGGAAAGCGCGTCTGCACCAGCACGCGGCTTGCGAGCCCGCTGCGGCCGGCGCGGCCGGCCACCTGCAGCAGCGTGGCGAACAGCCTCTCGGGCGCGCGAAAGTCGGGCGACACGAGTTGCGCGTCGCAATTGAGAATGGCCACCAGCGACACGCGCCGGAAGTCGTGTCCCTTGGCCACCATTTGCGTGCCGACCAGCACGTCGACTTCGCCGGCATGAACCGCGTCGAACGCTTCCTCGGCCGCATGGCGGCGGCGCGTGCTGTCGCGGTCGATACGCGCAATGCGCGCCTGCGGCAGCGCCTCGGCCAGCGCCTCCTCGATGCGCTGCGTGCCGTGTCCCACTGCGGACAAATCGCGGTTGCCGCAGACCGGGCAGGCGCGCGGCACCGGTTGCTGCCAGCCGCAGTGATGGCAGTGCATGCGGCCGTCGGTCTTGTGAAACGCCGCGTACACCGCGCACTGCGGGCAGCCGGACAACCAGCCACAGGCCGCGCACGACAGTACCGGCGCATAGCCGCGGCGGTTGATGAACACCAGTGATTGCTCGCCGCGCGCCAGCGTGTCGGCCAGCGCCGCGCGAAGCGGCTCGGTCAGGCCGTGCTGCATCGGCGCGCTTCGCAGATCGATCATCTGCACGTCGGGCCATGCGGCGGGCTTGT
>CAZTUT010000139.1:0-4218 GCA_964616395.1 uncultured Burkholderiaceae bacterium | reverse complement strand
CGCCTTCCACGCTGCCTACCGCACCGCCAGTCGCGCCGTCTTCCGCACTGCTCCTTGCGTCGAGTCCGGCCCGATCGTTGAGCACCAGCATCCGGTAGCGGCCCGCCTGCGCGTGCGCCCAGGTTTCCAGCGACGGCGTGGCCGAACCGAGCAGCAGCGCGATGCCTTCGTCCTGCGCGCGCTTGACCGCGAGATCGCGCGCCGAGTAGCGCGCGCCGTCACCTGCCTTGAACGAGGGGTCGTGCTCTTCATCCACCACGATCAGCGCGAGCGCCGGCAGCGAGGCGAAGACTGCAAGCCGCGTGCCGATCACGATGCGCGCGCGGCCCTCGTGGGCCGCCATCCATGCAGCCGAGCGCTCACCGTCGGGCAGGCCGCTGTGCAACGCCACGATCGGCTCGCCCGGAAAGCGGCGCTGCACCCGCGCCAGCAGCTGCGGGGTCAGGTTGATCTCGGGCACCAGCAGCAGCACCTGCGCCGCGGCATCCGCCGCCAGGCGCTGCGCCATCGCCTCCAGATACACCTCGGTCTTGCCGCTGCCCGTCACGCCGAAAAGCAGCCAGGGAACGAAGCCTCCGGCCGCACCGACCGCCTCGACGGCGGCGCGCTGATCCTCGTTCAGGATGACCGAGAGCGGCCGCACAACGACCGGGACAGCGCGTGGCGGGTTGCGCATCCGCTTCAGCGAGGCATCGAAGCGCGGCCCCGGCGGCGAGCGCAGCAGCGGTGGCAGCGCCGGCACGGCGAGTTCGCCCCAGGCGTGCTGGTAGTAGTCGGCCGCGAACTGCGTCAGTTGGAGCCAGCGCGGCGACAACGGTGCGATCGATCCAAGCACTCGCTCGACCGTGCGTATCCGCGCCAGTTCGACCGATGCGTGCTGGCGGGTCCGGACGATGACGCCACAGACCTTGCGCCGTCCGAGCGGCACCACGCAGATACGACCGACAAGCTCATCGGGCGCCAGCGCGTCGCCGGAACTGCCGCCAAAGGCTGCCGAGTCGGAGTCGAGCCGGTAATCGAGCGGTTGCTCGATTGGCGCATCGACGACCACCTGGACGAACACGATGTCTCCGATCGGCGCCGTGCCTTGACGTGATTCTCAAATTGGGCTGCTAAGTCCCTGATTTCTCGCGTCAGGGAAACGCCAGCCCGCCTGTGGATAATTTTGTGGACAACACCGACGCACCGTAAACGGGCAACACGGCGAGCGTTGTCTGTAGTTTTCCTGGCTCAGGTTGTCGCCTACTAACAAATAATAAAATCAAAGGCTTACAACGAAAACACTGGCTTTACAGGGCATTATTGCCCGCCAATCCGCGCAAAGTCGCAGCAAACGGCCTTTTGTGAATAAGTCAAGTTCATCCCGGGTGTAATGAGTCGCTTTGCCGCGACGATCGAGGCCTGCCGCGGGCTTGAAAAACTCTACAAAAAGTGGCTGTGCCGGCTACCTTCAGCCGGTCGACGGGCGGCAACGTAGGCGCCCCGCGCGACCGGTTGGCAAGCCTTCAGGTCAACCGGCGGATTGAAGCAACGCGCTCAGGCCCGCAAGCGACGGCTGTGCGAATGCACGGCCTCCACCAGAACATCAACCGCATCGGGCGGTGTGAACTGCGAGATGCCGTGGCCGAGGTTGAACACGTGGCCGCCCCAGGTGCCGTCACTGTTGCGCGGTGTGCCGAATGAGTCGATCACGCGTGCAGCCTCGGCGCGGATCGCCTCAGCGCCGCCGAACAGCACCATTGGGTCGAGGTTGCCCTGGAGCGCGCAGCGGTCGGCCACGCGGCGCCGCGCCTGCCCGAGGTTGACGGTCCAATCGAGGCCCACTGCGTCGCAGCCTACCGCTGCAATCTGCTCGAGCCACAGTCCGCCGCCCTTGGTGAAGACGATCGACGGAATGCGCACGCCCTCATGCTCGCGTTTCAGTTGCGCAACCACCTGCTCGATGTAGGACAGCGAGAATGCCTGGTAGGCGCCGTCAGCCAGCGCACCACCCCAGGTGTCGAAGATCGTCACGGCCTGCGCGCCGGCCTCGATCTTCGCGCGCAGGTAGTCGGCCACCGCGCGCGCGTTGGCCGACAGAATCCGGTGCAGCAGGTCCGGTCGCGAATACAGCATCGACTTGATCAGCCGGAAGTCGTCGGAGCCGCCGCCCTCGACCATGTAGCAGGCGAGCGTGAACGGGCTGCCGGAGAAGCCGATCAGCGGAATGCGGCCGGCCAGCGCCCGCCGGATCTCGCGCACCGCATCCATTACGTAGCCGAGCGACAACTCCGGATCGGGCGCGGCGAGCGCGGCCACGTCGGCCTCGGTGCGCACCGGCCGCTCGAACTTCGGGCCCTCGCCCTCGGCAAAGTAGAGGCCGAGGCCCATCGCATCAGGCACGGTAAGGATGTCGGAAAACAGGATCGCCGCATCGAGCGGATAGCGGTCGATCGGCTGCATCGTCACTTCGGTCGCGTACGCTGGCGACTTGGCGAGGCCGAGGAAGCTGCCGGCGCGCTTGCGGGTCGCGTTGTACTCGGGAAGGTAGCGGCCCGCCTGGCGCATCAGCCACAGCGGGGTGTAGTCGGTCGGCTGCCGCAGCAGCGCGCGCAGCAGCGTGTCGTTGGCGGGCTTCAAGGCGTGGAGTCTTCGAGTGTCAACGCGGAGTGACGATTCTCGCACGGCTGGTGCCGGCCCACCCGGCTGGTGCGCACTGGCCGCGACTGGCGTCGTACTGTCGCTGCACGTGCAGCCGGGCGCGCGGCGCAGCGGGATCATCGGCACGCATGGCGCCCGACTGAAGGTCGCGGTCCGCGCGGCTGCGGTCGATGGACGCGCCAATGAAGCGCTGCTGGATCTGCTGGCCGATGCGCTCGCACGGCCACGCCGTGCCTTGCATATCCTTTCCGGCACCAACGCGCGCGACAAACGCGTGCTGATCGAGACCGGGGCACCGGGACCGCTGATCGACGCGTTGTGCGCGCTGGCGGGCGCGTCATTGCGTTGAACCGCAGCCAAAAGAAAAGCGGGCCCGAGGGCCCGCTTTCTTCATCGCTTCGAAAGAAGCGCCGAGATTACTTCTTGGCGTCCTTCTTCTCTTCCTTCTTGGCTTCGGTCTTCTTCTCGTCCTTCTTCGCATCCTTCTTGGCGTCGGCAGCGATGGCGGCGCCCGAGACGGCGAACAGACCGGCGATAACGGCAGCAAGCAGCTTCTTCATGTCGATTTCCTGAACAAGTGGGTTGATTGACAAAACCCGCCTGACGCCGTTTTGGACCGGGTCTTAAAGCAGGTAAGTCGGCTAACGCATAGCCGGCGGCAAGGTTGACACAGACACGGCACGATTGCCATGGCGGCGGAGCTGCGGATGCGCGCTGCTGATGCATTTTCGCCACGATGGCGAGCGAGCGCGCACCAAGTCAGGGTTTACGCGAACCTCGCCGGCACGTACAGCGGAGGGACCGGCAAGAAAAAGGGCGGCTCTCGGCCGCCCTTTCTTGCTGCGATCGACGCGACTGTTGCGCAATCGCAGGCCAGCCGCGTCGCGATCAGCGTCCGCGCAGTTTCTTGATCGCGGCGAGCTGGGCGGCCAGCGCCGACATCTCCGCCTCGACCTTGGCAATCTCGAGTTCGCTGGTGGCGTTTTTCTTGGCCTCCTCGGCGGCACGCAGGGCCTCGCTGGCCTTCGCTTCGTCAAGATCCTTGGCGCGGATCGCCGTATCGGCCAGCACCGTCACGACATTAGGCTGCACTTCGAGGATGCCGCCGGCGACGAACACCTGGTCCTCGTCGCTGCGGGCCGGCTGCTTGATACGGACCACGCCGGGGCGGATGCGCGTGATCAGCGGCGTGTGCTTCGGATAGATGCCGAGCTCGCCCGACTCGCCGGGCAGCACGATGAACTCCGCCTCGCCGGAGAAGATGCTCTCTTCGGCGGAGACGACGTCGACGTGGATGGTGGTCATGGCGGGCACCTGTCTTGATGGGGAAAGAGCGCTCGGGCGCGCTTTGCGCGCGCCTCGCGGCCCGTCCCGCAAATTATCTGACTTGTTGGGGACAGAGCTTGCGGGCGCGCTTCGCGCGCGTCGCAAGGTCTGTCCCGCAAGTATTAATTAAGCTTCTTCGCCTTCTCGAACGCCTCGTCGATCGAGCCGACCATGTAGAAGGCCTGCTCGGGCAGTGCGTCGCACTCGCCGTCGACGATCATCTTGAAGCCGCGAATCGTTTCCTTCAGCGGC
>CAZTUT010000138.1:0-7457 GCA_964616395.1 uncultured Burkholderiaceae bacterium | reverse complement strand
CGTAGTGATCGAGTAAGTGCTCATTGAGGATCGCTTGAATTTCTTGAATCTGGGGTGTCTCGACCTTGAATACCGTGTGCGTCAGCTCATCGCGCGCCTGGAATTCGACGCCGAGCGCGCCCTGCGGGTGATCGGAGCGCGGATACAGCCGACGCGCGATGCGACCCTCGAGTACCGCCGCGTTGTCGTTGTAGGCCACCACAGTTCCCTGCGGCGCGGCGCGGTGGGTATCGCGGATCATGCCGAACAGCGACGAGGACTGCGGCTGACCGTCGACCGTCCAGCTGGCGTTGAAGATCTTATGCCGGCAGTGCTCAGAGTTGGCCTGGGCGAACATCATCAGTTCGACATCGGTGGGATCGCGTTCAAGGTCGCGATAGGCATCCAGCAGATAGTCGATCTCGTCGTCCGACAGGGCCAGGCCCATGTCGCGATTGGCCGCCGCCAGCGCCTCCCGTCCGCCGCTGCCAACAGCCACCGTGCGCAACGCCTTGCCTTCCAGCGCACGGAACAGCAGCGCCGGCTCGGCACCCTCGGGCAGCACGGTCTCGGTCATCCGGTCGTGCAGCAGTGCAGCGATCCGCTGCCGGGCGTCTTCAGACAGCCGACGCGTGCCGCCCAGCAGGCCGGGCTTCAGGCTGACGAAATAGCGGCTGCCGCGTTCGATCCGCGCGACGCCGGCCAGGCCGCAGTTGCGGGCGATATCGGTGGCCTTGCTGGCCCACGGAGAAATCGTTCCCAGACGCGGTACGACGTCGAAGACCTCGGTGCCGCCGATGTTCGCCGAGAACGGATCGCCATAGTCGAGCAGCGCATCGAGGCCGCCGCGAACGGCATCGAGTGGCCCATGGACATGCACGTAGTGAATATGCCGCGCCGCGACCGACACGATCGCAGGCTCGAGGGCCTGGAGCCGGGGCAGCAGGCGCTGCGCGCGAAAGGCCGAAAGCGCGCTCGGACCAGCGAGCGAAAGAAAGGTGTCGTCGGGATGCATGCGAGGCGGCGGAGGCGCCCCGCAGTGGATGGACAGGTCAGCGGGCCGGAGCGCGCAGCGATTATAGGCGGCGCGCCTGCGCTGTCCCGACGCAGCGGGTTACAGATCGCTCTCGATGAGGTTGGCCGCGCCCAGCGCCTTCAGCAGGGCGTCGTTGCACGGTGCCACGGACATGGCGAGCCCATCGAGCTCGCGGACGATGCTGATCGGGTCCGAGTCCTCGATCGCCTCGATCAGGTTCAGATAGGGCGCATAGGGTCCCTCGCGCCGCATGACGGCGTCCACGACGCCTTCCGGCAGCGAGATCATGCTGAACAGGTGCTCGAACGAGGCACCGGTGATCCGGTCCAGCATCGAGAAGGCACCGGTAATGAAAAGCTCGTCGCGTACCGCGGCGTCGTGATCGAGCGCGCCAATGTTCTCGAGGAACAGGCCGCGACGCAGCGACGCATGCATCAGCGGG
This sequence comes from uncultured Burkholderiaceae bacterium, assembly GCA_964616395.1. GTDB lineage: Bacteria > Pseudomonadota > Gammaproteobacteria > Burkholderiales > Burkholderiaceae_F > JALHMQ01. The sequence goes on along the minus strand of CAZTUT010000138.1, from coordinate 6,000 downwards.
AAGGTGTTGATTTCCTTGCTCGCGGTGGCGAGCAGCAGCGACAGCCAGCGCATCAGCCGCTTGTAGCCCAGCATCATCACCGCGTGCTGGAAGCTCGTGACCTGTACCGGCAGGCCGAAGGCAGCGGAGTTGACCAGCCGCAGCAGCTTGAAGGCAAGCGCTGGATCGCGCTTCAGCACGGCATCGATCTTCGCGGCCGGCGCATCTTCCTGCACCAGCCGGATCAGGTCGATGATCACGCTCTGGCCGGGCTGCAGCGAGCGCATCGCCCGGTCGTTACTGTCATCGCGCGGCCAGCCCACGCTGGCAACCGCGCCGCGTTCGTAGGCCCATTCAACGTCGGCCACCGAATTGACGCCAGTGATGACGAAGGGCATCCGACGCATCGCGCGGATCTGTTCGGAAGGCACGATCGCCTTGCCGTCGGGGGTGGTGCGGCGGTCCTCGCTGATATGGATCACCGCCGCCTCAAAGCAGGCCAGCAGCGCGGGCGGCAGCGGCGTGTCAGAGCGGCCGCGCAAGGCCAGGCGCTTGCCATCGCGGAACAGCCGCTGCGCCATCGCCTGGACCTCGGGATCATTCAACGCCGGACCGGGAATCTCGAGCACGGCGTTCTTGGGTGGCGCCCAATGCTCAACCGACTCGTCGACCGCGCTATCGAGCGGGGCAACCATCAGCGGCACGTTCAGGTCCGGCCACACCTCGTTGAGCGCACCCAGGATCTCGCCCACCGAGGGCTTGATCGCGTTCTGGGTGCTGACCAGTGTCAGGCGCGTCCCCACGGCGCGACGCTTGCGGTCGATCAGCGGCGCGTAGCAGATCGCCACGCTGTCGAAGACGAATTGCAAGGGGGGCTGGATGCGTTCGGGCGCGTTCATGACTCGGACCAAGGATGACTGTCCGAATTATTCAGCCCGGCGCACGATTCGATAGCGGGAATTGCCCCGCTGCGCCGCACGATTTCCCCGCTTCGGCAGTCGCGTTCGCCGAGGTGGGATCGTTCAATCCGACACGCCGAATCCACCGCCGCCCGGCGTCTCGATCACGAATACGTCGCCCTCGCCCATCTCGACGCTACCGATATGCGGCAGATCCACCCGGGAACCATCGGCGCGTTCGACCCAGTTTCGGCCCGCCGAACCGGCGCCCCCGCCCGCGAGGCCAAACGGCGCTTCGGTGCGGCTGTTCGCCAGAATCGATGCCGTCATCGGCTCCAGGAAGCGAATCCGGCGCCGACCGCCATTGCCGCCGCGCCAGCGCCCGACGCCCCCTGAGCCAGCACGAATCTCATAGCAGTCGAGTCGAACCGGGTAGCGGAATTCGAGAACCTCGGGATCGGTCAGCCGCGAGTTCGTCATGTGTGTCTGCACAACGTCGGTACCGTCGAAGCCGCGGGCCGACCGCTCGCCGTCGGCCAGATCAACGATGCCGGCCGCCGAGCCCCCCGAAATGGTCTCGTAGTACTGGTAGCGATCGTTGCCGAACGTGAAGTTGTTCATCGTGCCCTGACCGGCGGCCAGCACGCCGAGCGCGCCATACAGTGCGTTGGTGATGCAACTGGAGGTCTCGACGTTGCCGGCAACCACCGCCGACGGCCAGGTCGGATTGAGCATCGACCCGGGCGGAATGACGATCTTCAGCGGCTTCAGGCATCCGGCATTGAGCGGGATCTCGTCATCGACCAGCGTGCGGAACACGTACAGCACGGCCGCCACGCAGACCGACGCCGGGGCGTTGAAGTTGTTGGGCAGCTGGGCCGAGGTACCGGTGAAATCGATGGTGGCGCCGCGCGCCGCATGATCGACGCGAATCGCCACGCGGATACGGGCACCATTGTCCAGCGCGTAGTCGAATTCGCCATCGCGCAGCAGCCCGATCACGCGCCGCACCGACTCCTCGGCGTTGTCCTGCACGTGCTGCATGTAGGCCTGCACGGTCTCCAGACCAAACTGATCGACCATCCGCAGCAATTCCTCGCGCCCCTTCTCATTGGCCGCGATCTGCGCCTTCAGGTCAGCGAGATTCTGGTCAGGATTGCGCCCCGGCCAGTCACCGCCGGCGAGCAGCGCGCGGCACTCGTCCTCGCGCAAGCGTCCCGGCAGCGTGCCGCCGTCGGCGTCCACGCCCTGCCCCGCCACCAGCTTGAAGTTGGTGAACAGCACACCCTCCTCGTCGAGCGTCCGCGAAAAAGGCGGCATCGAGCCCGGCGTGATCCCGCCGATGTCGGCATGGTGACCGCGCGAACCGACGTAGAACAGCACCTGGCGCCCACTGCGGTCGAACACCGGCGTGATCACCGTGACATCCGGCAGGTGCGTGCCGCCGTGGTACGGATCGTTGATCACGTAGGCATCACCGGCCACCATCCGGCCGGCGTTTTCGCGCATCACGGTCTTGATCGATTCGCTCATCGAGCCCAGATGCACCGGCATGTGCGGCGCGTTGGCGATCAGGTTTCCGCTCGCATCGAACAGCGCGCAGGAAAAATCGAGCCGCTCCTTGATGTTGACCGAGTAGGCGGTGTTCTGCAGGCGCAGCCCCATCTGCTCGGCGATCGACATGAACAGGTTGTTGAAGATCTCCAGCATCACCGGATCGACCTGAGTGCCGACCGCCTGCCGCACCGGTCGCGGGCGCACGCGGGTTAGCACCAGATGATCGAGGGGCGTCACTTCGGCGCGCCAGCCGGGCTCGACCAGCGTGGTCGCGGTCGCCTCCGAAATGATCGCCGGACCCTCGATGAGATCGCCCGGACGCGTGTCGGCACGCGCGTACAGCGGCGTCTGATGCCAGCCGCCATCGAAAAAGCAGCGCACCTGCGCTGCCGGTCGCAGCGCTGAGTCGCGCGGCGGCAACGGGCGCAGATTTTCGCGTGCGGGCGCCCCCGCGGCCACCGCTTCGACCGAGATCGAATCCACGATCAGCGCCCTGCCCTGCATCAGGAACGAGAAGCGCTGGCGGTATGCCGCCTCGAACTGCGCCTGCATGTCGGCCGCCGTCGAATGCAGTACGGTCAGCGTCGAGTCGGTACCGTGATACTTCAGGTGGACGCGCCGGATCACGTCGATGGCATCGGCCGCTGCGCCCTGCGCGACCAGTTCCTCGATGGCAGGCGCCGCCAGATGCGCAAGCAGTGCGTCGAGTTCGCGCACGGTTGCCGCGTCCAGCGGCTTCTCGACCGTGGTCTCGCGCATTGCGGTCTGATCGGCCAGCCCCATGCCGTAGGCGCTGAGCACACCCGCCAGCGGATGCGCGAACACGCGCGTCATGGCAAGCTGATCCGCGACCGCGCACGCATGCTGGCCGCCGGCACCGCCGAACACAGTCAGCGTGTAGCGGGTCACGTCGTGGCCGCGCTGCACCGAAATGCGCTTGATCGCCTCCGCCATGCTGCCGACCGCGATGTCGAGGAAGCCGGCGGCCACATCCTCGGCCGTGCGCGGCTGACCGCTGCTGACCGATATCTGCTGCGCCAGATCCACGAACATCGACTCCACGACCGTGCGATCGAGCGGCTGGTCGCCCGCCGGTCCGAACACGCGCGGAAAGAACGCCGGCTGGATGCGCCCAAGCATCACGTTGGCATCGGTCACGGTCAGCGGGCCGCCGCGCCGGTAGCAGGCCGGCCCGGGATTCGCGCCCGCCGAGTCCGGCCCGACGCGCAGACGCGCGCCATCGAAGTGCAGGATCGAGCCGCCCCCCGCCGCCACCGTGTGAATGCTCATCATCGGCGCGCGCATCCGAACGCCGGCCACCCGAGTCTCGAATTCGCGCTCGTACTCGCCAGCGAAGTGTGAAACATCGGTCGACGTGCCGCCCATGTCAAAGCCGATCACGTGCTCGAAGCCGGCGCGGCCGCTCGCGCGCGCCATGCCGACGATGCCGCCGGCCGGCCCGGACAGGATTGCATCCTTGCCCTGGAACCGATGGGCATCGGTCAGGCCGCCATTGCTCTGCATGAACAGCAGCCGGGTTCCCGGCAGCTCGGCTGCAACCTGCTCGACATAGCGGCGCAGGATCGGCGAAAGATAGCCAGCGACGACCGTAGTGTCGCCGCGCGCCACGAATTTCATCAGCGGGCTGACTTCGTGCGAGACCGAGACCTGCGGAAATCCCACATCGCGCGCAATGCGTGCTGCGATCGCCTCATGCGACGTATAGCGATACCCGTGCATCAGCACGATGGCCACCGAGCGCAGGCCGCTGTCGAACACCTGCTGTAACTCTGCGCGCAGCGCGTGTTCATCGAGCGGCTGGATCAGATCGCCGTGCGCGCCGATCCGCTCATCGGCCTCGATGACGCGTGCATAAAGCAACTCGGGAAGCACGATGCGGCGATCGAACAGACGCGGGCGGTTCTGATACGCGATGCGCAACGCATCTCGAAAGCCGCGCGTCACCACCAGCGCGGTGGGTTCGCCCTTGCGTTCGAGCAGCGCATTGGTGGCGACCGTCGTGCCCATCTTCACCGCGTCGATACGGTCAACCGGAATCGGAGCCCCGGCCGGAACGTCGAGCAGATGGCGAATGCCTGCAATCGCCGCGTCCCGGTACTGCTCCGGGTTTTCGGACAGCAGCTTGTGCGTGACGAGTGCGCCGTCGGGGCGCCGCGCGACGATATCGGTGAACGTGCCGCCGCGGTCGATCCAGAACTGCCAGCGGTCGGATGTGGATTGCGTCATCGAAATCTCATTTTCAGAGGCTGGCCGCAGCGCGCGCCGCCTGGTCGTACATGCCGGAAAGAAAACGCAGGAAGCCCGCCAGTTCACCGAGGCGCGCGTTTTCGCTGCCGTCCTTGGACAGGGCCGCCACCAGACAGGCCTCGCGCACCTGTCGGTAGCGGTCGATGTACTGCTGACCTGCCACGGTGGTGGAAAACAGTACTTCCTTGCCACGGCGCTCGCTGCGCACGAGGCCCAGCGAGACCAGCTTCTTCAGCGCGTAGGCAACCACATGCGTGTCTTCAATGTTGATCATGAAGCAGATGTCCGCGAGCTTCTTCTCGCGCGCCCTGTGGTTCACGTGGTGCAGCAGCAGCACCTCGATCGGCGTGAGATCCTTCAGCCCGGCCGCCGCCATGCAGCGCACGACCCAGCGCATGAAGGCGTTGGACGCGACGATCAGTCCGAACTCGAACTCGGAAAGCTCCTGGCTGCGCGGCGAAACCAGGTGCGACGACGACACGAACAGCCGGGGAACAATCGGGGCGTCGGCTGGCGAATCGATCGGCAGATCGCCTGGCGGCGATGATGGCTTGCGCTTCGCGCGCGACGCCGGCCGCGGACGAGCAGGCTTGGGCGTCTGGGCTTTTGCGTGGGCGGACTTCAAGCGGCACTCCCGGGCGGGCAAACGCGCCGGCGAAACGCCAACGCACCCCGTCGATGCAGAGGCTAGCAAGATCGCGACGATTTATCGATATTTTCTTGACATGACCGCCGAACCGCCCCTACTGTTCCGTCGGCGCCACGGTCGCGTCCGCGGCCCGTGCCAGCTGCCCCGCCCACCGTTTCGAAGAGGACATCGTGATGAAAGTGCTTTCGATCGCCATCGGCGGCGCGCTGCTCGCCGCCGCCATGACCGCCAGCGCCCAGACCAAATGGGACCTGCCGGCCGCCTACCCGGCCACCAACTTCCACTCGGTGAACCTGCAGCAGTTCGCCGACGACGTCGATCGCGCGTCGGGCGGCAAGCTGAAGATCACCGTGCACCCCAATGCATCGCTGTTCAAGGCGCCCGAGATCAAGCGCGCCGTGCAGACCAACCAGGCACAGATCGGCGAGATCCTGCTGGTCAATTTCCAGAACGAGTGGCAGATCTTCGGCGCCGATGGCCTGCCCTTCCTTGCCGATAGCTACGACGAGGCAATGAAGCTGTGGCGCGTGCAGCGCCCAATCATGGAGAAGAAGCTTGCCGAGCAGGGCATGATGGTGCTGTACGCGGTGCCCTGGCCCCCGCAGGGCATTTACGTCAAGAAGCCGATTTCCTCGGCCGCCGACCTGA
>CAZTUT010000137.1:0-7477 GCA_964616395.1 uncultured Burkholderiaceae bacterium | reverse complement strand
AGCTGTTTCAACAATTGGAACTTAAGTCACTCAACAGAATAAATGATCAATTGCATCTGCGACACAGATCAAATGATGTTCCATTAAACGGACTTTGATGCGCCGCGTCTTGTCGGCCTGGGCCTGGCCGCGCGTTAATCGACGGCAACGAATCAAACCGGGTGGACCGACATGCAGCGCTGGCTTGTGCGGGCGGAAGAGGGTGACTGGGCGCAGGTGCCCAGCCAGGCAGGCCGGGGGCTGAACGAGCGCTGGCTGCTGCGCGTCTCGGAACACGCGCCCAACTTCGACGTGCGCCACATCGTCGTGCAACCCGGCGCCATGGCGCGCACGCATGCCCATTCGTGGGAGCAGGCCAACTACGTGCTCAGTGGTGCGGGCGAAGTCGAGATCGATGGTGAGCCAGCCACCATCGGCGCGGGCGACTTCGTCTTCATTCCGCCAGCTGCGAGCCACACGTTTCGAAATCTGTCGCAAGACACCGCCCTGGTCCTACTGTGCATGCAGGGCAGGAAAGACAATGCCTAGCGATCTCGCGCTGCCGAAGCTCGAGGTTCGCGGCGTCACGCACGTTTTCGAGGGCGTCTCCGGCACGCAGACGGTCGCGCTCGAAAACATCAACCTGCGGTTCAACCCAGGCGAGTTCGTCTGCATTCTCGGTCCGAGCGGCTGCGGCAAGACGACGCTGTTCAACATCATCGCCGGCCTGCAGCTTCCCTCCGAGGGCCAGGTCCTGGTCGATGGTATCGACGTCACCGGCCAGAGCGGCGTGCTCGGCTACCAGCTACAGAAGGACCTGCTGCTGCCTTGGCGGACCGTGGTCGACAACGTGATCCTCGGCCTCGAGATCCACGGCATGCCGAAGAAGGATGCGCGTCAGAAGGTCCTGCCGCTGATCAGGCGCTACGGGCTCGGCGGCTTCGAGAACCACTACCCGGGGCAGCTGTCGGGCGGCATGCGCCAGCGTGTCGCGCTGCTGCGCACGTTGCTGTACGACCGCGACGTTGTGCTGTTCGACGAGCCTTTCGCGGCGCTCGACGCGCAGACGCGAACCCGGATGCAGGAGTGGCTGCTGAACACCTGGAGCGAGTTCGGCAAGACGATCCTGTTCGTCACGCACGATATCGAAGAAGCAGTCTTCCTGAGCGATTCGATCCATGTGCTGAGCCGGCGCCCTGGACGCGTGACCGCACGCATTCCGGTGAATTTGCCGCGCCCGCGCGATCATCGGATGACGCTGACCGATGATTTCCTCGCGATCCGGCGCGATGTGGCGGCACGCATCGACGCGCTGACCGAAGAGACCCAGGAGGCAGTCGAATGAGCAGTACGTCGGCTGCAGCCGCGCCACGCGTTGCCACGTCGGCCCGGCGCAAGAAGGCGGATCACTTCTGGCTGAAGGTCTGGCTTTTGCGTGCCCTGATGGCGATCTCCTTCTTCGGCGCGTGGGAGTGGGCAGTTCGGGCGAAGCTGATCAACGGCTTCTTTTTCGGTCAGCCTTCGCGCATCTGGGCTGAGTTCGTCAGCGCGGCTGGGGATGGCTCGTTGCTCTGGCACACCTGGGTGACGCTGAGCGAGACGCTGCTGGCGTTTGCTGGTGGTGTCATCGTGGGCACGGTGTTCGGACTGCTGATGTGGTTTTCGCGTGTGTTCGCGGTGGCGTTCTACCCGGTGCTGATGATGTGGAACGCCACGCCCAAGATCGCGCTCGGGCCGATGTTCATCATCTGGATCGGCATCGGCTACTGGATGAAGGTGGCTCTCGGCTTCTCGCTGGTGTTCGTCATCGCATGGGTGATCGCCTACGACGCCACGCGACAGCTCGATAACGATCTGGAGCGGCTGCTGAAGTCCCTCGGTGCCAGCAAGTGGCAGATCTTCAGCAAGGTTGTCGTCCCCGGCACCATTCCGTGGGTGATCTCGGCCTTCCGCCTGTGTATTGGCCTGGCGCTCACCGGCACCGTGGTGGGCGAGTTCATCACAGCCAACGAAGGACTTGGCTTCCTGATCTCGTTCGCGAGCGGTTCGTATGCGTTGAACGTGGTGTGGGTCGCCCTGTTCACGCTGATGGTGCTGTCCACGGTGCTGAACATCGGCGTGGGCGCGCTCGAGAAAGCAATGCTCAAGCACCGGGCGGCCACGCAGCCGGGCGCCTAGTCCAAAGAAAAACCGCGCTCGGCGAGCGCACATGAGGAGACGATGATGAAAGTTGGCAATGCAGTGACCCGTGCAACTCGTAACCTGAGGCAGTCCCTCGCCCGAGCGGCCGGTGTGGCCGCCCTGGCATCGGCAGCCCTGCTGGGCTCGGTGGTTGCCACGCCTGCGCAGGCCCAGGAGAAGATGCAACTCACCGTGGCGGAGGCGATTCGCTGGATCGGATTCCTGCCGCTGTACGTGGCGAACGACAAGGGCTTCTTCGCGCGCGAGAACCTCGACGTGAAGATCGTCACCGCGGGCGGGCGGGCGCTGGCGGTGCAGACCGTGATCTCCGGGCAGGCGGACCTGTCGTCGCAGGACCCGGCGGGGCCAACGCAGGCGCTGAAGCAGGGTGCCGACATCAGGATCTTCCTGCCGCTGATCAATCGCAACCTGATCTACATGGTCGGACCGAAGGGCGCGGCCGAGGGCGACAAGCTCGACCCGCGCGGCATGCGCATCGCCGTGGCCACGCCGCCCTCGTCGCCGCACAACGTGCTGACCCACTTCCTGCGCGAGAAGGGCTTCGAGGAGGTCGACCGCGCCACCTGGCGGCCGAAGGGAAGCACCAACCCGAAGGATCAGGTGCGTCTGATGTTCGTCGGTTTCTTCCAGGAGCTGCCGCCGGTGAGCGCCGGTCAGGCCGATGCCGCCGTGGTGCTGACGCCGTACGAGGCCATCGGTGTGCACGATGTGGGCCTGAAGGTTCTTTACTCGTGGGCGGAGGCGTCGGGTCCGTTCGCACTCACCGTGTTCAGCGCGTCGCAGGAGCGCTTGAAGAGCAAGCAGCCGGCGTTCCAGGCGTTCACCAATGCGATGACCCGGGCGTACGAGTGGATGTACGCGAATCCGGGCGAGACCGCCGACATTGCCACCAAGTACTTCCCGAAGCTCAATCCGGTCGTGGTCAAGGAAGCTGCCGGCCGCATGCTGCGCGAAGGCGCGGTACCCCGCAACGGCATCGTGCCCAAGGACGGCTACCAGGCCAACATCTTCGGACTGGCCGCGCGCGCGGGTGACCCGGGCGCAAACGTGCCGTACGAGCAGGCGGTGGTGACCGAGTTCGGCGAGCGGGCCATGAAGGGAGCCGCCAAGTGACACGCGTCAGGCCAGCCGGGCTGTTCGATCCGGCGCGCACCGCGCTGGTGATGATCGACATCCAGAATGACTTTTGCCACCCCGACGGCATCTGCGGCAAGGCCGGCAAGGACCTGTCGATGATGCCGCCGATGATCGGCAAGGCGGTGGAGCTGCTTAAGGCGGCGCGCGAAACCGGCGTGCATGTGATCCATGTCCAGCACGCGGTCCTCAAGGACGGCGCAAGCGACGCTCCGGCATGGCGCTACTTCATCAGCTCGCTTGCCGCCGACGGCAAGGTGGTGGTCGAAGGCAGCTGGGGCCACCGGTTCTGCGAGCCGATCGACGTGCTGCCCGGCGAGCACGTGGTGCCCAAGCACCGGTCAAGCGCCTTCTACAGCACGCGGCTGGAGGTACTGCTGAGGTCGGCGGCGGTCAGCAACGTTGCCATTTGTGGCGTGCTCGCGGAAGGCTGCGTGGAGTCGACCGCGCGGGATGCGTTCCATCGCGACTACTACCCGCTGATCGTGTCCGATGCCACCGCCAGCCTGAACCGCGACACGCACGAGGCGTACTTCAAGGTGATCGGTCCGCGTCACGATGTTGTGACCGTGTCGGCGCTGGCCGACGCCTGGCGGAGCAATCGGCGCCGGCAGGTGGCGGCCTGAGGCCTTGAACGAGCGGCAGACGGTGGCCGATCTTGCAGTCGAAAGCGGCATGCTGTCGCTCGACCGGGCGATCCTGCTGCTGCGCGCGCTGAGCTCGGCCGGCGAGTCCGGCCTGCGACTGGTCGACCTGCAGGTTCGCACCGAATTGCCCAAGGCCACCGTGCATCGGCTGCTGTCGGCCTTGAGCCGGCACGGATTCGTGGTTCGCGGGACCGAGGACAAGCGCTACCGGATCGGCCAGGAGCTGGCCTTCCTCGCCCTGTCCACGCTCGACCGCGAAGCCGATCTATACGTCGTCGGCATGCGCTCGGCCGCCGCGCTGGCCCACGAGACCGGCGACACGGTCTGCCTGCTCGCGCGCTCGGGCATCGACTCGGTCTGCCTCGGGCGGCAGTTCGGCAGCTATCCGATCAAGGCGCTGACGATCAATGTCGGCGACCGGCGGCTGCTGGGCATCGGCGCAAGCAGTGTCGCGATCCTCGCGTCGATGGGCGCGGAGGAGTGCGACCGGCTGATCGACACCAACAGCCAGCTCGCCAGCCGGCTGGGCACTTCGTACGACCGCAAGCGGGTCCGGTCCGATATCGAAGAGGCGCGGCGCCAGGGGTTCGCGTTCAGCGACGGCGTGTTCCATGTCGGCGTCCGTACCGTGGCGGTGGCGATCCGCGACTTCCGCGGCGAGCCGATCGCGGCACTGGTTGTCGCCGCGATCGCCGAACGCATTCCCAAGGCGCGCATCCATGCGCTCGCGCAGGCGCTGATCCGGGAGCGAAAGAACATCGAAAAGACGCTGAATCCGGCTGGGCGCACGGGGCAGCTTCGGGTTGCCTGAGGCCGGTCGGGCAAGCCCGACCGCCGGGCATGAGTCATGCGCATGCCGATGCGCGGGGCGTTTCGCCTCGCGTCATGGCCGGATCGATCGCCTCGCCGCGTCCGCTACATTGACGGCATCGTGTGCGTGCTCTGACTCCCCGAAAACGGCAGGATCTCGATGAGCTCGCGCTTGCCGGCTAGCGCCGACTACATCGAACGCATGCGCGCGATCGGCCAGCGATCGAAGTGATCGTCGGGGTGGCATTGTTTCGCGCCTGCGGCAGCTTTAGTCCACGGTCTCGGTCGCCGCGCCCGCATTCAGTCCTTGGCCAGGGGCGATGACGGCTGCAGCCTGCAATGCATTGATCCTCACGCGAGCAGCCTGTCGGCCCGCAGCGTCGCCAGCTTGCGCCATTGCTGTACCGGGAAAATCAGCAGCAAGGCGGCCAGGATCACGCCGACGAGCCAGTACGCCGTGACAAGCAGCACTGCGGCAGCGGTCAGCAGCGCCGCGATCAAGAAAATCAGGAGTTGCAAGGGTAAGTCGGCCCCGTTGCTCTTGCCAAACAGCTCGCGCGAAACCTGCTTCTGGTCCGCGCCGACGGCCGCCGCTGCGGACCATGCGCTGATCAGCACGATTGGCAAGGCCGCGAGCGAAGCGGCACCGACCTGGCTGGCCGCCGCAATCAGTAGCAGCCCCGCGAGCGCGGCAGCCGGAATGACTGCGGCGATGACCTTCGCTCGAACCATCATGGGCCAGGCGCGGGGGGCCGCGGCGGCCAGCGCGGGGGCTTCATCCATGTTGACCGTGAGGACTGCAAGGCTTATCGCAAGCTGTGCCGCGCCCAGCACGGCTGACCCGATGACGATCATCGCCGCGTGGTCGGTCTGTCCGCCCAGTCCGAAGAACGCAAAGGCTGCCGGGGCGAGGTAGATGACGCTCGCGCCCACGTGAACCAGAATCAGCGGCGCGCGCACGATGCAGCGCCATTCCTTGATGCAGATGCCCAGCAAGACGTTGGCCGGAACCCGCACCGCGGCCGCGGCTGACCGCTTGCGCTGCGTTGGCGCCTCCTGCAGTTGCTGCGTACCGGTCAGGAAGGCGCGCGCGAGGCGGCCATAGGCAAGCGCCCAGCAAAGGGCACCAACTAGCGCGAGCGCGCCAAGCGGGAGGGGTTCGCCGGCCAGCATCCCGAAGTGGAAGTCGAGGACGCGTGCCCCGAGCGCGGTGGACGGATCGAATGCGTCTGCTTGCCACGACACCCGCGAACTGAGCTGAGAGATCAGGTAGACAAGCAGACCGCAAACAACGGCAAGCACTTGCATCAGTACTCGCGTGCGGCGTGCGCCGATCAGTGTCACCAGCGTCAGCGAGAGCAGCACGCCCACGCCTGCCGCTGTGAAGGCGGCGGTCACCAGGAACGGGTAAAGGCCCGCGAGCCAGAGGCGGCCCGACAGGATGCCCACGTTGGCGATCGGCACCAGCCACAGCGCATGACCGACAACGGTGGACACCGTGATCGCCACCAGCCGGACGAGCAGGACGCGGCGGGGTGGCACGGGCGCGCTGAAAAGGAGGTCGAGGTCGCGGCGCTCGAACAGCGCCTCGACACTGCGCGACAGCGCCGTCATGCTGATGAACGCGAGGATCATGACCGCGAACGCGCCGGTCACCATCCGAAGCGCAGGTGTGTCGGGCGCCGCGGCCGGCAACCCCAGCGCCAGCAGGCCGGGCAGGACATGAAGGACCAAACCGCCCAGGAGCAGCAGCGTGATCCAGCCGCTGCGGCCGAATGCCCAACGGTCGAGCTGCAGATGACGAACGACCAGTCGCAGCTCGTGACGCAGCAGGCCAAGCACCGTGATGTGCGCTTCGGTTGCAGGCAGCATGGTGGAGGGGTGCACCCGCAAGCTCACGCCGCCGGCCGGCCGGTCAGTTCCAGGAAGACGTCTTCGAGCGAGGCGCCGGCCTGGCCCGATTGCTCGCGCAGCACGTCCAGGGGCCCCTCGGCGATCAACCGACCATGCTGGATGATGCCGATGCGACGTGCCAGGCGTTCTGCGACTTCGAGGATGTGCGTGGTCAGGACCACGGTGACCCCGTTGGCGACCTTGTCGTGCAGCAGGTCCTTGATCAGCCGTGCGGCGTGCGCGTCCAGGCCCGTGAGCGGCTCATCGAGGATCAGCAGGCGCGGCTCGTGCAGGAGCGCGCCCGCCAGCGCGAGCTTCTGCTTCATTCCACGCGAGAAGGTTTCGCAGCGCTGTTCCGCGTTCTCCCACAGGCCAAGTGTGCGCAGCAGGTCTTCGCCGCGGCGCTGCGCGTCGGAGGCTGCAACACCCCACAGGCTGGCGATGAAGGACAGATACTCGAGTGGCGTCAGCTTCGCGTACAGCGGCGGATCGTCGGGCACATAGGCGAGCTGCTGTTTGGCGGCTTCGGGTTGCTCCACCACGTCGGCGTCGAAGATACGGACGGTGCCGACGTCGGGCGCAAGCAGCCCGGCGACGATGCGCAGCGTCGTGGTTTTACCCGCGCCGTTGGGTCCAAGCAGCGCATAGAACTCGCCCGGCTCCACGCGCATTGACAGGCGATCCACGGCAAGCGACGAGCCGTACGCCTTGGTGAGGGCATCGATCTGAAGCGCGGGTGCTTTCACAGGTTGACCATCCAGAACACCGAAGGATCGTGCAGGAGCCTCGGTGGCTGTGTCAACGGCGCGCGG
>CAZTUT010000136.1:0-7620 GCA_964616395.1 uncultured Burkholderiaceae bacterium | reverse complement strand
AGAAGGACTTCGTCTGGGGCCTGATCGCCAGCATGTACCTGGGCAACATCGTCGGGCTGCTGATCGTGCTGGCGTTCGTGCCGGCGTTCGCGGCGATCCTGCGCATTCCGTTCACGATCATCGGCCCGGCCATCATCGTGATCTGCGCGATTGGCGCCTACACGGTGCACAGCTCGATGTTCGACGTCTACCTGATGCTGGGCTTCGGCGTGCTCGGCTACGTGCTGCGCAAGCTCAAGTACCCGCTGGCGCCGCTGGTGCTGGCGCTGGTGCTGGGCGACCGCGCCGAGGATGCGTTCCGCCAGTCGATGCTGCTGTCGCAGGGCAACCTGTCGATCTTCGTCGGCAAGCCGCTGGTTGCGCTGCTGACGCTGTCGGCGGTGGCGGTGCTGGTGGTGCCGGCCTTCATGACGATGCGGCGGCGCACGCGCATGTCAGCAACCGGGCCCGCCTGACGGCGGCGATGGGCGATCGGTGCGGCGCGCGCGCCCATCGCCCCCGAAGTCAATGTCAACTGTCTCCGAAGACGCGGCGCAGTTCGTCCAGCGGACGCGTCTTCAGCACGTCGAGCAGGTTGTTGAACTGGTCGGTCCACAGCGACATCTGCGGCGCCGGCGTCAGCGGCTCGGCGCGCTCGGCCAGGTTCTTCAGCTCGAACGCGCGCGGGTCGCGCGCCAGCAGAACCCAGTCGGTGCTGCTGGCGCTGGTCTGGTCCGACGGCGAGTCGGCCACGTGCCGCACTGTCAGGCCGAGCGAGGCGCCGATGTTGGCCAGCACCGGCTTCAGGTCGAGAAAGCGGTTGGAAATATGGATCGCGATCAGGCCGTCGGGCTTCAGGTGACGCGCGTACAGCTCGACCGCCTCGCGCGTGATCAGGTGCACCGGAATCGAGTCGCTGGAAAAGGCGTCCACCGCCAGCACGTCGTAGCCCTGCGGCTGCTTGCGCGCCAGCTCGCGCTCCAGCGACAGCCGCGCGTCGCCGATCTCGTACTCGAGTTGCACGCCGCGCTCGCCGGCGGACTTCAGGTAGCTGAAATGACTGCGCGCCAGCGCCAGCACGTCGGCGTCGAGCTCGTAGATGCGGATGGTGTCGTCGCGCTGGCCATAGGCGGTCAGCGTGCCCACACCCAGTCCGATCACGCCGAGCCTGATCGGCCCTTGCTGCTGCTTGCCAAGGATGGCCAGCCCCACGCCCGAGGTCGGCGCGTAGTAGGTGCCCGGCTCGTCGCGCAGCGGCGGCTGCGTGAACTGCTCGCCGTGCAGGATCACGCCGTGCAGCAGCCGGCGCACCTGCTGGTCGCCGCCGCCGGCTTCGCGCACCCGCAGCGTGCCGTAGAAGTTGCGCTGCATGACGATGATGTCGTCCTTCAGGAACTGCGCGTAGCTGAAGCCGTAGTAGGCGGTGGCCAGCGTGGCGATCAGCGCCGGGCCGAGCAGCGCCTTGCGCTCCCACGCCAGCCAGGCCGCCAGCGCCGACAGCGCAAAAAGCGCCAGCGGCAGCTCGTAGTAGGTGGGGAACACGCGCGGCGCCACCAGGCCCACCAGCAGCCCGCCGAGCGCACCGCCGGCCGACAGGCACAGGTAGAACTGCGTCAGGTACTGCGTCGTGGGCTTGCGCTGCGCCAGCTCGCCATGACAGAACAGGCAGGCGAAGAACATGCCAACGCTGTACAGCGGAATCGCGATGCCGATGTCGAGCACGCCGCGCTCGGCGGTCAGGCCCCAGCTCATCGCCACGAACAGCAGCAGCGCCGGCAGCAGCAGCCACTTCTGCTCGTACCAGCCGCGACCGCCGCGGCCCTCGAAGGCCAGCACGAAGGTCAGCAGGTACAGCGTCAGCGGCACCACCCACAGGAACGGCACGCTGGCGATGTTCTGCGTGATGTGACTGGTGGCGGCGATCAGCATCAGCGAGCCGAGCGCGGCCAGCGTCAGCCACAGCGCATAGTCGGCCAGCGTGGGCGCGCGCTCGTCGCGCTCGCGCTTGCGCTCCGGTGCGGCGGCCAGAGGCGCCGCGCTGCGAGCCTGCCAGGCGCAGGCCGCGCAGGTGGCCACGAACAGCGCATAGGCGCCGCTCCACACCCAGCTCTGCGTGGTGCTGGCGGTGAACGGCTCGATCGCGAACGGAAACGCCAGCAGGCCGATCAGCGAGCCAAAGTTGCTGAGCGCGAACAGCCGGTACACGGTCTTCTCGGGGAAGCGCGGCGCGATCCACTTCTGCAGCAGCGGGCCGGTGGTCGACAGCAGGAAGTACGGCAGGCCGATGGTGGCGGCCAGCAGAACGATGATGCGCAGCGCCGCGTCTTCCTCGCCGGCCGGCTTGAGCAGCGGATTGGGAATGATCGGCAGGAACGCCAGGCTCACCACCAGCAGCGCGATGTGCAGCGTGCCCTGGGTGCGCGGCGGGCGTCGCGTCAGCCAGTGCGAGTACGCATAGCCGGCCAGCAGCGTGACCTGGAAGAACACCATGCAGGTGGTCCACACCGCCGAGGTCCCGCCGAACCACGGCAGGATCTGCTTGGCGATGATCGGCTGCACCAGGAACAGCAGGAAGGCGGACAGCAGGATCGTCGAGGCGAAAAGCGGCATCGGAGTGGCGCGGCTGGCAGCGTCGGGCGACGCGGGCCGCGGCGGTCGAGGGTGGACGGGGGTGTATGCGCCGCGAACGGGGCGGCGGATTGTCTCACGCACCAGCCCGGCGCCGCGATCCGGCCCGGCGCCGCGGCCGGCGGTTTCTTGAGGGTCCCGGTGCGCCGGTTTGCACGGTGTTGCCGGCCCAATTCATCGCACGGACGGCGGCTGCTGCGCGCCTGCGCGCCCTTCAGGCGGATCCGCAACGCGCCGATACAACAACGGGACGGCGGTGTCACTGGCCGCGGTGCCCCTGTCGTCAACGCCGTACCGTGAGCCTGCCGTGATCGAAACCGAAGCCGCTGTCGAACCCGCCGCCGTCCCCCAGACTGACGCAGCCGATCCGCTGTCCGGCGTTGCGCTGTACTGGGCGCCTGTGGTGTCGCGCGAGTCACGTCCCACCGGATTCCGGCTGCGCATGCGCGGGCGCGCGCGCGGCGCATCGCTGGGGGCGCTGCTGAACGCGGTGCTGGCCGGCTTTGGCGAGGAGGCGGGTGGCGTGCCGCATGGGCTGGTGATTCTGGCGCCGAGCGATCTGCCGCCCGACGACTCGCTGGCGCACTGGGGCGCGCCGCGCAATGTGCTGCTCGAGGTCGACGAGCGCGTGCTGACGGTGCCGGAGGAGTACGCCCGCTTGACGCGTGCGCAGTCGCACGGCGCGCGGCTGGCGCTGAATGTGCAGGGGCCGCAGTGGCCGGCCGCGCATCGGCTGGCGCCGTTCCAGTACCTGATCGGCGAGGTGTCGATGCTGGCGCGCGCCGGGCGGGCGCCGCGCGATGTGGCGGTGCTGGGCACCGGTGCCGCGTCGCGCGGCGAAGTGCTGCAGGCGCTGGGCGGCGGCGCGGCCGGCCTGATCGGCTGGCCGGCGTCGCCGCCCCAGGGCAGCAGTGCCGAGTTGCAGCCGCAGCAACGCGCGCTGCTCGACCTGCTGCGGCTGGTGCGCACCGATGCCGATCTGGCCGAGATCGAACGCGCGTTCAAGCGCGAGCCGATGCTGGCCTACCTGTTGCTGACACTGGCCAACAGCCCGGCGTTCCGCCGTGGCACGCCGCTGGCTTCGTTGCGGCACGCGATCCAGCTGCTCGGCTACCAGCGGCTCGCCAAGTGGCTGGTGCTGCTGATGGTGATCTGCGCCAAGGACGGCCAGGCGCTGCCGGCCATCTACCAGGCGGTGCTGCGCGGGCTGCTGCTGGAAAACTGCGCGCGCGCCGCCGGGGTCGGCGGCACCGTGCCTGACCACTGCTTCGTGGTCGGCGTCTTCTCGCTGCTCGATCGCATCACCGGCCGGTCGCTGTCGCTGCTGACGGAGGAGCTGGAGCTGCCTGACGAGGTCACCGCAGCCCTGCAGCACGCGGGCGGCCCGTACGCCGACTGGCTGGCGCTGGCCGAGGCGGTCGAAGACGATCCGGCGGCCTCGCCGGCGCGGTGGCTGAGTGCAGCGCAGGCGGTGGGCCTGGGGACCGCAGACGTGAACCGCGCGCTGTTACAGGCGCTCGCCACCAACGACGCGCTGCAGACGATGATCTGAACGGTGCGCGTACGCGCGGCCGTCCGCCGGATCAGGGCGAGGGCCGCACGTGTACGCCGGTGGTCGCGCCGTCGCAGTCGACGCTGGCGTCGTCGGTGAACGCCGCCAGCTCAACCGTGCTGCCGCTGGTGCCGCGCGCGATGTACTGGCGCAGGCTGCCGGCAAACGCGCTGGTGCGCGCATCGGTGCCGCTGGCGTTGCTGTACCAGGTGGTCGGCCCGCTGCCGTTGCGCACGCTCTGGTCGCGCCAGATCACGCTGCGGCTGCAGCCCTTGAACTGCGCGTCGCGGTCGTCGAAGCGCACGCGGGCGGCCAGCGCCGTGGCCGGTCCCGTTGGCGACAGCCGCGCGCAGTCGGTGGCGCTGCCGCGCACCTGGCGCACGATGCTGGCCGACTGCGCCGGATCGGTGATCAGCGCGCCGGCCGCGTTCAGGCCGCTGTAGCACAGGCCGATGCTGGGCTGCGCGACTGCGCTGCTACCGCTGCCCAGCACATAGCGCGATGGGTTGCGGTTGATCAGGCCCGGGTTGGCGCGCGCCAACTCCGCGCCGGCGCTGCTGCGCACCGAGACAACCGTGTCCCAGCTTTCGGTCAGGGCTGCTGGCAGATCGGCGCTGTTGCCGAAGGTCACGAACGCCGATGGATACACCTGCGCGGTCGCCTCGGGCACCCGGCGCGCGGCCGCGACCTCGTTGCCCTGCGCAGCCGGCGCCTGTGACGAGCCGTAGTCGGCCATCACGCTCAGGATCAGCTTGCTCGCATAGCTGCTGCCGTCGGTCGGCGTGCAGTCGATCGCGTAGGTCAGCGGATGCAGCGCCTGGCCGATGGCCGCGCTGGTCTGCGTGTCATGCGCGAACGCCAGCAACTGATTGCAGCGCAGCGAGGCATCCTGCGTGCCGCCGCTGACCACGCGCTGCCGCGCCACGTTGTCGATGAAGGCGATCTTGTAGCTGTCGTGCAGGATCGCGGCCGGGTCGCCGCCGACCTCGGCCGCGTAGCCGAACGGGATGCCGCTGCGCGCGCTGGTGGCTTCCGACTCGTCGATCGTGCCGTTGCTGTTGGCGTCCCAGGCGAAGTGGCGCTTCAGTTCGCTCCACAGTGCCGAGCCTGCCGGGTTGTCGCCGTGCTCGTGACCGAACCAGCAGCCAGTGGCCGGGTCGCGCGGCGGATGCCACGTCGGGTACTTCTTGCCGTCGGGGCCGACCACGAAGTAGCTGTCGTGTACGTCCTTCGAGCACTCGTTGGGAAAGCGCGTGCTGTCGGTGGCCGGTGACCAGCGGCCCATCGACAGGCTCGATGGCCGCTTGTCGAGATCGACGCTACCGCCACCCCCGCCTATCGGATCGCCACTGCACGAGACCAGCGAAGCACCGGTCAGCATCAGGGCAGCGCCGAGCGCGGCGGCGCCGCGCAGCGCCGAAAACAGCGGCGCGGTCCGACCGGGCCGCTTTCCGTGAGCCGTGCTTTCGGGGTCGGAGCGAGCCATCGCGGAACCTCTTCGGGTCAGGCGCGGCCCGCGGTCTTGCGCGCGCTCTTGGCCGCCGGCCGCGCAGCAGTCTTGGCGGTGCTGGCCTTGGCTGTCCTGGCGGCGGACTTTGTGGGCGCGGACTTTGCGACCGGCTTTGCCACGGCCTTCGCCGCGGACTTTGCTGCCGACTTCACCGCCGCGGTTGCGGTCTTGCGCGCTGCTGTCTTGACGGCGGGTTGGGTGGCGCCCGTGTCCGTGGCTGGCGCTGCGCCGTCCTCACCAGCGCTTGCCTTGCCGGCGCGCGGCGCGCGGGGCTCGAACTCGAAGCCCACGCCACCGTCGGGCTTGCGCACCAGGAAGGCGGCGAACTTGCGACGCGTGCGATTGGACACGAAGCCGCGCAGGATGTCGGTGCGGCCGGCATCGAGGAGCTTGCGCATCTGCTCGGGCGCGATTTCCTGCTGCAGGATCACCTTGCCGGAGCGGAAGTCGCAGCTCTTGTTCGGCCCGACGCTCTTTTCGCACAGATAGGCCATCGGCTGCTCGAACACCTGCGAACCGCACTTGGGGCACGCGCCCAATGCGGTCTGTCCGGAGAAGTCGATCGCCTCGCCGCCCTCGTCCTCGCCGGGGGCGTTGCCGAAGTCGAACTCGAGCTTGTTTTCGGGTGTGATCTTCAGCACGGCCGCGAACGGCCGGCCCATCTTGGAGCGGAATCCCTGCAGCGGGCCGATCTGGCGTTCGCGCAGCAACTGCTCGACCTCGTCGTATTCGAAGCTGCGGCTGGCCGGGTGCTTGGTGATCGAGAAGTCGCAACTGGTGCAGGCAAAGCGACGGTAGTTCTCCTGCACGGTGCCGCCGCACTTCGGGCAGGGCGTCTTCAGCGTTGCGTAGTCGCCGGGCACGGTGTCCGACTCGTAGCTCTTCGCGCGCTCGACCATCTTGCTGGTCATGCGCGCGATCTCGCGCATGAAGGCCTCGCGCTTGAGCTTGCCGCGCTCCATCTGCGCCAGCTGGTGCTCCCAGTCGCCGGTCAGCTCCGGATGGGTGAGTTCCTCGACGCCGAGGCCGCGCAACAGCGTCATCAGCTGGAACGCCTTGGCGGTCGGATGCAGGTCCTTGCCGTCGCGCACCAGATATTTCTCGGTGATGAGGCCCTCGATGATCGCGGCGCGGGTGGCCGGCGTGCCCAGACCCTTGCCGGCCATCGCTGCACGCAGGTCTTCGTCGTCGACCAGCTTGCCGGCGCCTTCCATCGCCGACAGCAGCGTGGCTTCGTTGTAGCGGGCCGGCGGCTTGGTGACCAGGCCCACCGCGTCGACCTGGCGCGTGGCCACCTGCTCGCGCGGCTCGACCTTGACCAGCGAGCCCTGTTCTTCCTGCGCTTCCTTGCCATAGACCGCCAGCCAGCCCGGCTCGATCAGCACCTTGCCCTCGGTCTTGAACTGGTGTGCGTCGACCGTGGTGATGCGGGTCGTGACCAGGTACTCGGCGGCCGGGTGGAAGATCGCCAGGAAGCGCTTGACCACGAGGTCGTAGATCTTCTGCTCGGCTTCCGACAGCGCGCGCGGCGTCTCCAGCGTGGGGATGATCGCGAAGTGGTCGGAGATCTTGCTGTTATCGAAGATCCGCTTGTTGGGGCGGATCCAGTCGTTCTTCTCGATCGCCTTGGCAAACGGCGCGTACTCGCGCAGGCCGGCCAGCGACTTGACGGTCTGCTTGGCTACCTTCACGTAGTCCTCGGGCAGCGCGCGCGCGTCGGTCCGCGGGTAGGTCAGCACCTTGTGCTTCTCGTACAGCGCTTGCGCCAGCGACAGCGTGGTCTTGGCCGAGAAGCCGAAGCGCGCGTTGCCCTCGCGCTGCAGGCTGGTCAGGTCGAACAGCAGCGGCGCGGACTGACTGGTGGGCTTGGCCTCCTCGGTCACGACGCCGGTGCGGCCGGCGCAGGCCGCGACGATGGCCTCGGCCTTCGCCTTGTCCCACAGCCGCTCGG
>CAZTUT010000135.1:0-7663 GCA_964616395.1 uncultured Burkholderiaceae bacterium | reverse complement strand
CGTTGAGCACGCCCTTGCCGAGGTAGCGACCCTTGTCGCCGTCGCGCAGTTCGATCGCCTCGCGCGAGCCGGTCGACGCACCCGAGGGCACGGCGGCGCGGCCCATCACGCCGGATTCAAGCAGGACGTCGCATTCGACGGTGGGATTGCCGCGCGAATCGAGGATCTCGCGGCCGATGATGTCGACGATGGCGGACATGACGGTTGTGCGCTTTCGAGGAGGTTGAGTGACGTTCGCGAGGGCAGTTGGGGAATCGGCGGTCAGACCGCCGGCACGCCCTCGACCACGACCATGTTGAAGAATTCGGTGGCGCCGGCGCGGGCGTCGCGCGCCTGCCGGTACAGCTGGCTGTCGTAGAAGGCACGCGCAGCAGCGACGTCAGGGAACTCGAGGATCACCAGCCGGTTCGGACGCCACTGGCCTTCGAGCGTCTCGTGTGAGCCGCCGCGCACGATGAAACGGCCGCCAGCCGCCGCGATCGCTGCCGGCGACAACGCCATGTAGCGCGCGTACTGCTCGGGGTCGGCAACCTTGACGTCGGCGATCACATAAGCGGCCATCGGCAGGCTCCGCGGGGACGGGTCAGTTGAAGTCGGATTCGAGGAACGGACCGCGCTTGGCCACGCGGTCCAGTTCGACCAGCGTGCTGAGCAGGTCCTTCATCCGGTGCAGCGGCACCGCGTTCGGGCCGTCACTCCGGGCGTTCTTTGGGTCTGGGTGCGTTTCCATGAACAGGCCCGCCACGCCAACCGCCACCGCAGCGCGTGCCAGCACCGGTACGAACTCGCGCTGACCGCCGCTGCTGGCGCCCTGCCCGCCCGGCAACTGCACGGAATGGGTGGCGTCGAACACCACCGGGCAACCGGTCTCGCGCATGATCGCCAGCGAGCGCATGTCGCTGACCAGGTTGTTGTAGCCGAAGCTGGCGCCGCGCTCGCAGGCCATGAAGCGGTCCTCGCTCAGCCCCGCCTCGCGCGCCGCCGCGCGCGCCTTATCGATCACGTTCTTCATGTCGCCGGGGGCGAGGAACTGGCCCTTCTTGATGTTCACCGGCTTGCCGCTGACCGCGCAGGCGCGGATGAAGTCGGTCTGGCGGCACAGGAACGCCGGCGTCTGCAGCACATCGACCACCGCCGCCACCGCCGGTACTTCAGCCTCGGTGTGCACATCGGTCAGTATCGGCACGCCGATCTGGCGCCGCACCTCGTCGAGGATGCGCAGGCCCTCGTCCATGCCCAGGCCACGAAAGCTGCTGCCGGAGCTGCGGTTGGC
Organism: uncultured Burkholderiaceae bacterium; assembly: GCA_964616395.1. Taxonomy (GTDB): domain Bacteria; phylum Pseudomonadota; class Gammaproteobacteria; order Burkholderiales; family Burkholderiaceae_F; genus JALHMQ01. Next base: position 6,390 of record CAZTUT010000135.1, on the reverse strand, counting down.
CTTGTCGTAGCTGGACTTGTAGATGAACGGAATGCCAAGCGCCGAAGTGATCTCCTTGAGGCGGCCGGCGGTATCGAGCGCCATCGCCTCGCTCTCGATCACGCAGGTGCCGGCGATCAGGAACAGCGGCCGGTCGAGCCCGGCATCGAAACCCGCGAGCTTCATCCGGCGACCTTCTGCGCCGGCGCCTGCTGCTTGCGCGCCAGCGCGGCTTCGATGAACGCCTTGAACAGCGGGTGACCGTGCCGCGGCGTCGAGGTGAATTCCGGATGGAACTGCACGCCGATGAAGAACGGGTGCGCGGGCAGTTCCATGATCTCGGGCAGGTTCTCGCTCGGCGTGCGCGCCGAGACCTTGTAGCCGCGCGCTTCGAGCTGCGGCACGTAGACGTTGTTGACCTCGTAGCGGTGACGATGCCGCTCGGCCACCGTGGCGCCGTAGATGCGCGCGGCCAGCGTGCCGGCCTCGATCGGACAGGTCTGCGTGCCCAGGCGCATCGTGCCGCCAAGGTCGGACTTGTCGGTGCGCCGCTCGATGCGGCCAGTGTGGTCGAGCCACTCGGTGATCAGCGCCACCACCGGATGCGGGGTGTCGGGATCGAACTCGGTCGAATTGGCGCCCTCCAGTCCGCACACGTGGCGCGCGAACTCGATGGTCGCCAGCTGCATGCCAAGGCAGATGCCCAGGTACGGCACGCTGTTCTCGCGCGCATGCCGGATCGCCCGGATCTTGCCCTCGGTGCCGCGCTTGCCGAAGCCACCCGGCACCAGGATCGCATCGAGATGCGACAGCTCGAGCGGTGCGCCGGCTTCGAGCGCCTCGGAATCCACATACTCGATGCGCACGCGCGTGCGGGTGTGGATGCCGGCGTGCGTCAGCGCCTCGTTGAGCGACTTGTAGGAGTCGGACAGGTCGACGTACTTGCCGATCATGCCGATGCGCACCTCGTGCTGCGGATGCTCGAGGGCGGCCACCAGGCTGTCCCACACCGACAGGTCGGCCGGCCGCGACGGCATGCCCAGCGTGAAGCAGACGATCTCGTCGAGCCCCTGCTTGTGCAGCATCGAGGGCACCTTGTAGATCGAGTCGGCGTCCCACACGCTGATCACCGCGTTCATCGGCACATTGGAGAACAGCGAAATCTTGGCGCGCTCGTCCTCGGGGATCGGGCGATCCGCGCGGCACAGCAGCACGTCGGGCGAGATGCCGATCTCGCGCAGCTTCTGCACGCTGTGCTGGGTGGGCTTGGTCTTCAGTTCGCCGGCAGACGCGATGAATGGCACCAGCGTCAGGTGCACGAAGCAGCACGAGCCACGACCCAGGCGCAGGCTCATCTGCCGCGCCGCCTCGACGAACGGCAGCGACTCGATGTCGCCGACCGTGCCGCCGATCTCGATGATTGCCACGTCGGTCTTGCCGTCCCAGGCAGCGCGCGCGGCGCGCTCCACAAACTCCTGGATTTCGTTGGTGACGTGCGGGATCACCTGCACCGTCTTGCCGAGGTAGTCGCCGCGCCGTTCCTTCTTGATCACCGACTCGTAGATCTGGCCAGTGGTGAAGTTGTTGACCTTGCGCATCCGGGCGCTGATGAAGCGCTCGTAATGGCCAAGGTCGAGATCGGTCTCGGCCCCGTCTTCGGTCACGAACACCTCGCCGTGCTGGAACGGCGACATCGTGCCGGGATCGACGTTGATGTAGGGGTCGAGCTTGACGAGGGTGACTTTGAGGCCGCGCGATTCGAGAATCGCGGCCAGGGAGGCGGCTGCAATGCCCTTGCCAAGCGAGGACACCACGCCACCGGTGACGAAGACGTACTTTGTCATGGAGTCTTCAGCCTCGCGCATGCGCGAGCGGTACCGGTAAAGCGGCAGTATACCGACGCAACGGCAGACGCCTGCCGTTACTCCGGCCGGCGCCCCGACCGGCACACCCGGCTACGCATGCGCGACTGGCTTAGCATGCCGGCAACCTGAAGCTGGACACCATGACCCGCGCTGCCCGCCTGCCGCTGATCGACGCCCTGCGCGGACTGGCCGTCGCGCAGATGATCGTCTACCACTTCATCTACGACCTGAAGTACTTCGGCTGGGTGCAGCTTGCGATGACACGCGACCAGCCCTGGGTGGGTTGGCGCACCGCCATCGTCACCCAGTTCCTGCTGCTGGTCGGCGTGAGTCTGGTGCTACGCGCGACGCGGCGGCCGGGCGAACGGGAGTTCTGGCGGCGCTGGACCCAGGTTGCGGCGGCCGCCGCGCTGGTCTCGGCCGGTTCGTGGCTGCTGTTCGGTCCGCGCTTCATCTGGTTCGGCATCCTGCACTTCATTGCCGTGGCGCTGCTGCTGGGGCGGCTCGCGCTGCCGCTGGGCGCATGGAATCTGGCGCTCGGCGCGCTGCTGATCAGCATCGGCATCGGCGTCTCAGCACCGGTGTTCGACGTGGCGCCGTGGAGCGCGATCGGCCTGATGACCTTCAAGCCGCGCACCGAGGATTACGTACCGCTGCTGCCGTGGATGGGCGTGGTGCTGCTCGGTATCGGCGCCGCAACGCTGTGGCGCCAGCGCGGCTTTGCGCTGATGCCGGCGCTTGCCACGGTGAATGCCGCCCCGCCGCGGGTGCTGATGCTGCTGGGTACCTGGGCGCTGACCGTCTACCTGCTGCACCAGCCACTGATCATGGGCGCGCTGTGGGCGGTGAAGCGCCTGACGGGACCGGCTGGATAGCAACGCGCGCCGGCGGCGACTCGCGCAGCCACTCCGGTTGCAGCGTGATGTGGTCGATGTGGAACTGCGTGGCCAGAACGCGGCGCGCCTCGTTCAGGATGACCGGCCACTGGGCGATGTTCTCCACCAGCACGTGCGCCGACAGCGCGCTGCGCCCCGGCACCATCGACCAGACGTGCAGATCATGAACGGACTTGACGCCGCGAATCCGCGCAAGCGCGTGACCGACTTCGGCGTAGTCGACGTTCTCGGGCACGCTGTCCAGCAGCACCAGCGTGGTCTCGCGCAGCACGCCGAAGGTCGAGCGCAGGATCAGCGCGGCCACGAACATCGACAGCAGCGGATCGACCATCGTCGGGCCGCCGAGGTAGATGATGAGGCCGGCGGCAATCGCCGCCACCGAGCCGAGCAGATCGCCCAGCACGTGGATGAAGGCAGCACGGGTGTTTACGTTCTCGCGATCGCGCGACAGCGACCAGGCCACCAGGATGTTGATGACCAGGCCAATGCCGGCAATCACGAACACGCCCAGGCCGCGCACCTGCACCGGATCGCGCAGGCGGTCGATCGCCTCGTAGAAGATCCAGGCGACCACGCACAGCATCGCCAGTCCATTGATGAAGGCGGCCACCACCTCGACCCGCGCCAGCCCGAACGAATGACGGTCCGACACCGGCTTGCGGGCAATGATGTTGGCGGCCAGCGCAAACAGCAGCGCGGCCGAGTCGGTCGCCATGTGACCGGCATCGGCCAGCAGCGCCAGCGACCCGGACCACAGGCCGCCGATCAGTTCGACCACCGCGTAGCTGAGTGTCAGCGCGACCGCGATCGCGAGCGGCCGCGCACCGGTGCTCCGCGACTGATGGTTGTAATCGGAGTCGCCGCTGTGATGATGGCCGAGCCCGCCACCACCGGCCGGGCCGTGAGAATGCGTGCCACCCATCCCGGCTCCGGAGCGAGCCGGGATCAGGCCGACTGCAGATGCGACAGGTGCACGTGGCAGCCGGTCTTGAGACGCACTTCCTCGGGTGTCACGCCGGGCGCCAGTTCGCGGGCGCGCAGGCCATCGGTCGTGACATCGAAGACGCCCAGGTCGGTGACGATCATGTTGACGACACCCACGCCGGTCAACGGCAGCGTGCAGTTTTGCAAGATTTTGTGCTCGCCGTTCTTCGCGCAGTGCTCCATCAGCACCACCACGCGTTCGACACCGGCCACCAGGTCCATCGCGCCACCCATGCCCTTGACCAGCTTGCCGGGAATCATCCAGTTCGCCAGGTCGCCCTTCTCACTGACCTGCATCGCCCCCAGGATCGCGAGGTTGATATGGCCGCCGCGGATCATCGCGAACGAGTCGGCGCTCGAGAAGAAGCTCGAGCCCGGCAGCGCGGTGACCAGCTGCTTGCCGGCATTGATCAGGTCGGGATCGATCTCGCTTTCGAGCGGGAACGGCCCAATGCCGAGCAGTCCGTTTTCCGACTGCAGCATCACGTCAATGCCGGGCGGAATGTAGTTGGCCACCAGCGTCGGCAAGCCAATGCCAAGGTTCACATAGAAGCCATCGCGCAGTTCCTGAGCAGCGCGAGCCGCCATCTCTTCACGGGTCCAGGCCATGGTTTTCTCCTACTTGGCGCGCACGGTGCGCTGTTCGATCCGCTTCTCGGGACTGGCGTTGACGACCAGCCGCTGCACGAAGATGCCGGGCGTATGCACGTGGTCAGGGTCGATCTGGCCGTTGTCGACGATCTCCTCGACCTCGACCACGGTGACCTTGCCGCACATTGCCACCACCGGATTGAAGTTGCGCGAGGTCTTGCGGAAGACCAGGTTGCCCTGGCGATCTGCCTTCCAGGCCTTGACCAGCGCCACATCGGCGCGGATGCCGCGCTCCATCACGTAGGTCTTGCCGTCGAACTCGCGGGTGTCCTTGCCCTCGGCCACCACGGTGCCCACACCGGTCTTGGTGAAGAACGCCGGGATGCCGGCGCCGCCGGCCCGCATACGCTCGGCCAGCGTGCCCTGCGGCGTGAATTCGAGCTCCAGTTCACCCGCCAGGTACTGGCGCTCGAACTCCTTGTTCTCGCCGACATAAGAAGAAATCATCTTGCGCACCTGGCGCGTGGCCAGCAACTGACCCAGGCCGAAGCCATCAACGCCGGCGTTGTTCGACACGCAGGTCAGGTTCTTGACACCGGTATCGCGCAACGCGGCGATCAGCGCCTCGGGAATGCCGCACAGGCCGAAGCCACCGACCGCGATGGTCTGGCCGTCCTTGACGACGTCGGCCAGCGCCGCGGCGGCCGACGGGAAGATCTTGTTCATGGGGTCCTCGGTGAATGCGAAATCGGGCTCGCCGCGTCGCATCGGCATGCGTTCACGGAATTGCTTCACTGCAACATTCTAAGCCGGTTGGCGCCTCAGTCGCGCCTCGGCGCGGACGACACGACCGGCACGCCGCCGGCCGGGCCATCACCGGGCGTGGTCAACCCGTGGCGCGACGCCACGCCAGCAGGTGACGGATCACGATTGGCGAAATCATCGCGACCCCGAACAGCGTCGGCTTCAGGCCCGGCGCGATCAGCAGTACGGCGCCCAGCACGGCCAGCCAGCGCTCCCACACCTGCATGCGGACCAGGAAGAAATTCGACAGTGCCGCCGACAGCGCGGTGATCCCAAGCACGCAGCCCACGAAGGTCACCGTGAAGTCATACCAGGTGAACCCCTTGGTCACCAGCAGCAGCGATGGCGACAGCACGAACACGAACGGCACCAGCGCCTTGCCCAGCCCGAGCCGGAACGCTGTATTGCCCGTGCGGAACGGATCAGAGTTCGCCATACCGGCCGCTGCATAGGCCGCGATGCACACCGGCGGCGTGATGTCGGCCAGCACGCCGTAGTAGAAGACGAAGAAGTGCGCAACGATCGGCTCCACGCCCAGTTGCACCAGCGTCGGCGCCGACACCGTGACCATGATCAGGTAGTTGGCAGTGGTCGGAATGCCGCAGCCCATCAGGATGCAGACCAGACCGGTCATCACCAGCGCAGCCAGCAGCATGATGATGCGCGGGTCGGCCCAGCCGGCCGGCAGCACGCTGGTGACGCCCCCGGCAATCGCCTGCGCGGCGGTGGTCACGATGTAGCTGACCTTGAAGCCAACGCCGGTCAGCGTGACCACGCCGATCACGATACCGACGGTGGCCGCCGCCGCACCCACCGCCAGCGCGTACTTGGCGCCCGTCTCCAGTGTCTCCACCACCGTGCGGCCGTTGATCCGGCCGGTGATGCCGGCGCGCTTCAGCAAGAACGGAACCGCCACCACGGTGCTGATGAACAGCAGCATCGCCAGATCCTCGATCCAGCGGCTCACCAGCAGGCCGAGCAGCGCATGCAGCACCACCAGGGCGGCCATGCCGCGCGCCGTGACGCCTTCCTCGCGCGTGGTGAGGCCGACGATCAGGCAGGATGTGATGCCGACGAAAGCAGCCATGTAGGGGGTGAAGCCGCTGATCAGGATGCCGACCAGCAGCACCAGCGGGATCAGCGTCGGCCAGCGGCGCCGGAAGCTGTCGCGCAGGTCGGGCAGTTCTTCGGCCGTCAGACCACGCAGGCCCGAGGCCTTGGCCTCGAAGTGCACCTGCATGAACACGCCGAAGAAGTGCATGAAGGCCGGC
>CAZTUT010000134.1:0-7886 GCA_964616395.1 uncultured Burkholderiaceae bacterium | reverse complement strand
ACGCTTCCAGATAACCGACGGTGTGCAGCCCGAAGCCGGCCATCGACGGCATCTTGCGCGGCCGGGCGAGCAGCTTCATCTTGCCGACCGACAGGTCGCGCAGGATCTGCGCGCCCACGCCGTAGGTGCGCAGGTCCATGCGCGCAGGCCGCGACGCAGGTGCGGCTTCAACGCCGGTGAACTCGCGCGCGCGGGCCAGCAGCTGCGCTGGCGACTCGCCGCAGTTGAGCAGCACCACGACGCCGCTGCCGGCGGCCGCGATCGCCCGGAGCGCACGCGCGAAGGTCCACGAGTGGCTGCTGGTCTCGATATCGATGAAGTCGAGCAGCGACGTGGGCTCGTGCACGCGCACCAGCGTCTCGCGCGCCGGATCGACCTTGCCGTGCACCAGCGCCAGGTGCGTGCTGCCGCTGGGCTTGTCGCGATAGACGACCAGCTCGAAATCGCCGGCCACCGTGCGCACCGGGCGCTGACCAACGCGCTCGATCATCGACTCGTTGGCGGCGCGATAGTGGATCAGGTCGGCGATGGTGCCGATCTTCAGGCCGTGCTGGCGCGCGAACGGAATCAGGTCGGGCAGCCGGGCCATGCTGCCGTCGTCATTCATGATTTCGCAGATCACCGCGGCCGGCGTGAGGCCGGCCAACTGCGTCAGGTCGCAGCCCGCCTCGGTATGGCCGGCGCGCATCAGCACGCCGCCGGGCTGGGCTACCACCGGGAAGATATGGCCGGGCTGCACGATGTCGGCGGCCCGCGCGTCGGCGCGCGAGGCCACCTGCACGGTGCGCGCGCGATCAGCGGCCGAAATGCCCGTGGTCACGCCGTCGGCCGCCTCGATGGAGACGGTGAAGTTGGTGTGATGAACGGTGCCGTTGGCCTGCGTCATCGGCGGCAGCTTCAGGCGGTCGGCCTGCGCCTGCGTGAGCGTCAGGCAGACCAGGCCGCGCGCGTGCTTGGCCATGAAGTTGATCTTCTCGGCCGACACGAAGTCTGCGGCAAACAGCAGGTCGCCCTCGTTCTCGCGGTCTTCGTCATCGACCAGCACCACCATGTTGCCGCGCCGGATCTCTTCGATGATCTCGGCGGTGGAGGCGATTTCGGGGCGGGCCGGATTGCGCGGGACGGCGGTCAGCATGGCATGGGGCGCGCCGGCCGGGCGGCGGCGCGAGGCGAACGAAAGAGGCCCAAGTCTACGCGCCGTGCCCCTGTCGGCGCCCGCACCGGTCGCAGGGCCATACGCTGCCGCAGGCTGGCGTCGCGCGTGGATCAGGTCTCGAAGATCGGCGGGCAATCGCGCGGCAGGCCGCGCAGGTACTGGACCGGGCCGTGCACGCGGCCATCGAGCGCGGCGGCGGCATGCCAGGCCCAGCGCGGGTCCCACAGGAAGCCGCGCGCCAGCGCCACCAGATCGGCCTGGCCGCCGGCGATGATGGCCTCGGCCTGGTGCGGGTCGGAGATCATGCCCACGGCGATCGTCGGCAGCCCGACCGCCTCGCGCAACGCCTGCGCCAGATGCACCTGGTAGCCGGGGCCGACCGGAATCTTCTGCTGCGGCGAGATACCGGCACTGGACACATCGATCCAGTCGCAGCCGCGCGCCTTCAGTTGCTGCGCCAGCGCGATCGTCTGCGGCAGCGTCCAGCCGGGTGTGTCGGTGTGCTCCATCCAGTCGGTGGCCGAGACGCGCACGCCGACCGGCATGCCCGCCGGACAGGCGGCGCGCACCGCGTCGAACACCTGCAGCGGAAAGCGCATCCGGTTCTCCAGCGATCCGCCGTACTCGTCACTGCGCTGGTTGGACAGCGGCGACAGGAACTGGTGCAGCAGGTAGCCATGCGCCATGTGCACTTCGATCGCGTCCAGGCCGAGGCGCACCGCGCGTTGCGCGGCCGACGCAAAGGCCTCGCGCAGCCGCGTCAGATCATCGAGCGTGAGCGCGCGCGGCTCGTTGTCGGTCGGGTTGGCGCGGATCGCCGACGGCGCCTCCGGCACCCAGCCGCCCTCGTGCGGGCGCCACTGCGGCCCGCCCAGCCACGGCGCACGGCTACTGCCCTTGCGACCCGAGTGCCCGAGCTGGATCGCCAGCCTGACCGGCGAGGCGGCGCGGATCATCGCGACGATCGGCGCCAGCGCCGCTTCGTTGGCATCGCTGTACAGACCAAGGTCGCCGGGCGCGATCCGACCCTCGGGGCTGACCGCGGTGGCTTCCACGCACAGCAGGCCAGCGCCGCTCAGCGCCATCGAGCCGAGATGCGCCTGATGCCAGGGCTGCGCATTGCCGTCGACCGCCGAGTACATGCACATCGGCGACACCATGATGCGATTGGCGACAGTCAGGTCGCGCAGCTGGAGCGGCTGGAACAGGGCGGACATGGAATCTCGATATCGTGAGCGAGGGTGAGAAAGGGAACAGGAAAAGGAACGGCCCGACGGCGGGCCGAGCGGACGTCAGCCCGGACCGACGGCCAGCATGCGCTCGACGTAACGCGCCACGGTATCGATCTCCAGGTTGACCGGCTCGCCGCCGCGCAGGCGACGCAACGTGGTGACCGCGAACGTGTGCGGGATGATGTTGAGCGTGAAGTCGCAGCCATCGGCGTGGTCGGCGACCTGGTTGATGGTCAGGCTCACGCCATCGACCGCCACCGAGCCCTTGACCGCGAGGAAGCGCGCCAGCGCGCGCGGCGCGCGGATCACGAGCGTCCAGGATTCACCGGCCTGCGTCATCGCCAGCACCGTGCCCACGCCATCGACGTGACCGGACACCAGATGGCCGCCGATTCGGTCGCCCAATCGCAGCGAGGTCTCGAGATTGACCTCGCCGGGCGCCGCCAGTCCGGCCGTCTTCGACAGGCTCTCGCGCGACACGTCGACGGTGAAGCGCGCACCGTCGACGGTGGTGGCGGTCATGCAGGCGCCATTGAGCGCGATGCTGTCGCCAATGGCCGCCGCGAAGCCGGGCACGGCAGCCGCATCGACGCTGAGCCGCACCCCGCCATCGGCAGCCAACGGCTGCACCTCGGTGATTGTTGCCACGCCCTGAACCAGTCCGGTGAACATGCGTCCTCTGTGTTGTGCCTTGAAGGGGTCTACCGCTAAGGTGGTGCACACGTGCCGGGGTCGAGCGGCCCTCAGGCGAGCGCGGTCGCACCGCCTTGCGGCAGTCGCGCCAGGATGCGCACGTCCTCGCCGACCTGCGTCACTTCGCGGAAAGTCAGCCGGCGCGCCTCGCCCAGTGCTTCGAGCGCCGGCAGGTGCACCATGCCTTGCGCCGGCCCGAGCAGCATCGGCGCGAGGTAGACGAGCAGTTCGTCGACCAGGCCGGCGCGCAGCAGCGACCCGTTGAGCTTGAAGCCGGCTTCCGCATGTACCTCGTTGATGCCGCGCGCCGCCAGTTCGCGCAGCAGCGCGGCCAGATCGACCTTGCCGGCCGCATCGGGCAGCGCGATGACCTCGGCACCGGCGGCCGCCAGCCGCGCCACCTTGTCGTCATCGCTGCGGGCACACGCGACCAGCACCTTGTTGCCATCGAACATCCGCGCGGCCGGATCGACCTCCAGCCGGCTGTCGACCAGCACCTTGAGCGGCTGTCGCGGTGTATCCACCAGCCGCACCGTGAGTTGCGGGTTGTCGAATCTCTGCGTGCCGATGCCGGTCAGCACCGCACAGGCGCGCGCGCGCCACGCATGGCCATCGGCGCGCGCCGCCTCCGACGTGATCCATTGCGACACGCCGTTATCGAGCGCGGTGCGGCCGTCGAGGCTGGCGGCAATCTTCAGCCGCAGCCAGGGCCGGCCGCGCGTCATGCGGGCGAAGAAGCCGACGTTCATCTCGACCGCCTCGGCGGCAAGCAGGCCGCAGCGCACATCGAGGCCGCGGTCGCGCAACATGGCCAGCCCGCGGCCGGCCACCAGCGGGTTGGGGTCCTCGACCGCGGCGATCACGCGGCTCAGATGGGCATCGATCAGCGCACCGGCGCACGGCGGCGTGCGGCCGAAGTGCGCACAGGGTTCGAGCGTCACGTAGGCGGTGGCGCCATGCAGGTCATGGCCGCGACGGCGCGCATCGAGCAGCGCCTCGACCTCGGCGTGATTGGAGCCCGCCGCCTGGGTGGCGCCCTCGCCGAGGATCATGCCGTCGCGCGCGATCACGCAGCCCACGCGCGGATTGGGCGAGGACACGTACATCGCCTGCTGCGCGAGCGACAGCGCGCGGCGCATCAGGTCATGGTCGGTCGCCGTGTACATCGTGCGGCGATTCTACGCAGCCGCCCGCCGCCGGCGCGGCAGCGCACGAGGGGGACGGCGCTGCCACCCAGGCGCGGCCGCGCGCCGCGCCGGGGTGCGCCCTTACTGGATCGTCAGGCGCTTGCTGGCGAGCGCCGCGCGCTTGGGTAGTTCAAGGCGCAGCACGCCGTTGTCGAAGCTGGCGCTGGCGCCCTCCTCGGTCACCTCGGCCGGCAACTCGACGCTGCGCGCATAGCGGGCCGGCTGGCGCTCGGCATGCAGCAGACGCTCGCCGTCCTTGAGCTCGGTTGCGACCTTGCTCTCGGCCGACACCGACAGGTGCGCGCCCTCGATACTGACCTGGATCTCCTGCTTGGCCACGCCCGGCAGGTCGAACAGCACCTCGAATCGGTCGCCGCGGTCGATCACGTCCATGCGCGGACGCAGCGCCGCTTGCTGCGCTGCCTGCGCCGGTAATGCAGCCGAGCGCTGGAACACGTCATTGAAAAACTCGTCGAACAGCGAGGGGAAAGCATCGCGACGAAGCATCAGAGGGGTCATGGCTCGCTCCAGAAGATTGTTTTCGTTGTTGCGGGCGCAGATACCCGCTGACAATGACCGATATCTAGGGCGCCACGCGCCGCTTTCAAGGGGTGCTGGCGATGTGCGTGCGAACGGCGGCAATCGCGACACGCAGTTCGGGGCAGCGACAGCGAAGGCGCAGACCGCAGCCCTGTGGCGCGCGCCGCGCGCGTCCGGCCCGCGCGGAAAAAATGGATGGGCCGCGTCGTCAGAGACAACGCGGCCCGGTTGCGCCGGCATTGCGCCAGCGCGTGGCGCCGGAGGCGGCGCCTGCCTAGCTCACCGTCAGCTTGCGGCTGGCAGTGGGCGCACGCTTGGGCAGCATCAGCACCAGCACGCCATTTTCATAGCGCGCGTCGGCACCGACGTCGGTCACCTCGGCCGGCAGCTCGAAGCTGCGCGCATACGTGGTTGCCATGCGCTCGGTGTGCAGGACCTTGTCACCCTCCTTCACTTCCTTCTCTGACTTCATCTCGGCACGGATGGCAACGCGATCGCCATCGACCGAGACATTGATGTCTTCTTTCTTCACGCCGGGCAGATCGACGGTGATCTCGAAGGCATTGCCCTTGTCGACCACGTCCATGCGGGCGCGCGCGACCGACGGCATGTCGGCAAGTCGTGTCATCCGCCATTCCGGGCGCATCCAGGCGTCGTCGAAGAAGTCATCGAACAGCAGCCCGAACGGATCGCGCCGGGTCATCGGCGCGCGGGGCGGTGTGGTGAGCGGAGCGTTCATGTGGCCTCCTGTCGGACCGCCGCCAAGAGCCGGATCACTGCTCCGATCCGTGTGACGGCCGGCCGCTGAATTGCTGCATCGTCACTTGCAACATAGGTTGCCGCCGCGCCGGTTCAATACCCTGAACGCGGGCGGCTGACGTATCGCAAGCCACGCTCAGCGCAGCACGCGCGCCACCACATCGGGCTGGCTCTGGCCGGCCACGGCCTGCAGCCACGTTACGACCGCCGCGCCGCCGCCACTCACCGCCAGCGCAGGTGCGCTGACGCTCCCGTCGGCCACTTCGAGCAGCGTGACCGATGACAGCGTCGGCGTGACGCCGGTGGCGACTGCATAGACCAGATCGAAGCCGGCCAGCGAGTTCGGCTGACGCCACACCAGGATCGTGTTGCCGCTGGCATCGCTGCCGGCGCGCAGGTCGACGGCGCCGCTGCTGCCGGGCACCTGTACCGGCAACGTCCAGTTGCCGGTCGCGCTGGCCCAGCGGCTGGCGAACAGCAGGCCGGCCTGCTGCCACAGCGCGATTGCCGCTTCGCCCGGCCCTGCCAGCAGCAGCGCGCCGCCAACGCTCTCGATGCGGCTATCGATGCGGCGAGACCCCGCCAGCCATGCTGCCTGGGTCCCTGGCTTGGAGCGCAATTCATAGACGGTGCCGGCCAGTTGCTCCCAGGTCGCGAGGAACTTGTTGTCGCCATAGGCGATCAGGCGCGGATTGCGCATGTCGGGCTGACCGGCATCGACCGTCAGCTCGCTGCTGAACAGCAAGGTACCGACATCGAGCGTGCGCGAGCGCAGTTCGCCGACGCCATTGACCAGTTGCCGCCACACGATGGCCACCCGGCCCTGGCCATCGATCGCCAGCGCCGGGCTGCCGCCGGCCAGCGTGGCGTTGGTCTGCACCGGTAGCGGCGGCGCAACCCAGTCGGTCGCACCCGCCGCGCGCACACGCACCTGTACTTGCGGCACACCGCCGACCGGTTCCACCCAGGCCAGCGCCTGCACGCCCGCCGAGTTGCTTGCAGAGGTCAGCTCGCTGCGCGCCAGCCCGCTGACGCCAGCGGCCGCAGTGCGCTGGTCCCAGACACTGGCGCCGCTGCGGCGCGCGCTGCGCACGGCGTCGTTGGGTGTGGCCGCAGCGGCGGGCGCCCGCAGCCAGACCGCGCCGAGCGCCGGTGCGCTGCCCATCGACTGCAACAGGCTCACGCGATCACTGGCGGCATCGCCGGCCACCGGCGTGTCGATCAGAACCGTGGTCGCCCAGCCCGCCGCCGCGGTGTTCTCGCGCACGACCACATAGGGGTTGGCCAGCGGCGGATCACCTGCGCGCGGCACGACGCCGGTCTGCGACCACAGCACCGCCAGCGTGCCGCTGGCCTCGGCGGCCGCAGCAGGCTGTCCGACGGCGCCGGGCGCCGTGGCCAGCGTGTTGATGCTGCCCCAGGCCAGCGGGCCGATCGGCGGCACCGGCGGCGGCGGTGGCGTCGGCGTGCCACTGCTGCCACTTCCGCCGCAGCCTGCGACGGAGACTGCAACGGCCGCCGCGAACAGGCAGGCGCGCAGGCGCGCTGACTGGCCGACGGCTGGCGTCACGGTCGATGCAACAGCCGGCGCCGCCAGGCCAGCAGCTCCGGGCGAGCAGGATGCGGAAGACGACAACATCGGCGAACGAGACATGCGAAGTACTCCCAAGTCGCCCGGGCGCATCGCGCGCGGACCAGAACATCTGCCATCGCAAGGTGCAGCAGCCGAGATGCCAGATCAACCCCGCATGGAGGCGACGCGGCCCCTGCCATCCAGCCGAGGCCCGGGCGGGCGCCCGCGGAGCCCGGCCGTCGACCGACGCTAGCTGCGCTTGCGCCGCGTCGTGCGGCTCGCGGGTCGAACCTCGCGCACCACTTCGGCAAACTCGTCGACGTCCTCGAAGCTGCGGTACACGGACGCAAAGCGGATGTAGGCCACCTTGTCGAGCCGCTTCAGTTCACGCATCACCAGCTCGCCGAGCTTGTCGGACTTGATCTCGCGCTGCGCCAGCGACAGCAGCTTGTCCTCGATGCGGCCGATCGCGTCATCGACCGCCTCGCGCGGCACCGGCCGCTTGCGCAGCGCCAGCGTCATCGACGAGCGCAGCTTGGCGCGGTCGTAGTCGGCGCGGCTGCCACCGCGCTTGATGATCGAGGGCATCGTCAGCTCGACCCGCTCGTAGGTGGTGAAGCGCTTGTCGCACGACAGGCAGCGGCGGCGGCGGCGGATGCTCGCGCCCTCGTCCGACGCCCGCGAGTCCACCACCTGGGTGTCGGGATGCTGGCAGAACGGACACTTCATCGCCGCGCGCTCGGGTC
>CAZTUT010000133.1:0-8021 GCA_964616395.1 uncultured Burkholderiaceae bacterium | reverse complement strand
CGCGGCACATGAACTCGATCGCGTCCTGGTCGCCGAGCCAGTCGGAGCCCTTGACCGTGTCGAACATGTGCCACAACCACTGGTCCTCGGTCATGTTGCCGAGCGAGGCGCCGATGCCGCCCTGCGCTGCCACCGTGTGCGAGCGGGTCGGAAAGACCTTGGAAAGTACTGCGACATTCAGACCGGCCTGGGCCAGCTGTAGCGAACAACGCATGCCGGCACCACCGGCACCCACGATGACCGCGTCAAAGCGGCGGCGGGGAATCGAACTCAGGGTTGAGGCCATGACCTCACACTCTCCAGAGAATCTGCACCGACCATACGGCGCAGAAAAGCAACCAAAGCGCCGTGCCCGTCTGCAACGCCAGTCGCAGCCCGGTCGGCTTCACGTAATCCATCCAGATGTCCTTGACACCGATCCATGCGTGATAGAAGAGCGCCAGAAGCGCCAGAAGCGTGATCGCCTTCATCCACAGCGGCGCGAACATGCCGGCCCAGCCGTCGTACGACAGATCGCGCCGCACCAGCAGCACGATGACGAGAAAGGCCACGTACAGCGCAAGCACGATCGCGGTCAGGCGCTGGGCGAGAAAGCCACCGACGCCGTAGTGCGCGCCGACCACGAGACGCTTGGGACCGATACCGGCCGGAGTGCGGGAGGCAGACATCAGAAGACTCCGAAGAGACGCAACGCAGCGATCAGCGTCAGCGGCAGGCTGATCGCGAACACCGCCAGCGCGCTGCTGCGGGCCGACGCCCTGTCAAGGCCGACGTGAAGATCGAGCACCAGATACCGGATGCCCGCGACCAGGTGGTGGATGAAGCCCCAGATCAGCCCCAGCAGGATGATCTTCATCCACCACTGGCCCGCCACGGCCTTGAGCCGCTCGAAGCTCATCTCGCTGATCAGGGACAGGTCGAACAGCCACAGAAGCAGCGGCAGGCAGAGAAACAGGGCTGCGCCGGAAATGCGGTGAAGGATCGACACCAAGCCCGGCGGCGGCAGGCTGTAGGCGACGATCTGGGAAACGTGAATGTTGCGGAACTGCGGCCGGCTCGCCGCCTTGCTCGTTAGAGAAGATTCGCTGCTCATCGGTCTCTTCTTCTGGTTGGATTTCGCGGTCGACGGCCCCTGACGGAGCTCCCTCGTGTCAAACCGCGTTGCGTATTTTCCTCGAATTGCGCGGGCCAGCAAATCGGACTGCCGGCCCGCGCCGCCTTTCCCCTCGCCTCCTCAGGTCAGGGTGTTGTGGTAGTGATGATTACGGGTCACACACAAGCCGCGCCGAATCTCGACCGGCCGGTCACCATACGTGTAGGACAGTCGTTCGACGAGCAGCAGCGGCGCGCCCGGATCGACAGCGAGCACGTCGATCACATCGCCCTCGGCGGCAACCGCCCGGATCCGCTCCTCGGCGCGGATCATTCGCGTGCCGAACTCGGTCTCGAAAAGACCGTAAAGCGGACCGTGGTACTGGGACAGCCGCTCGGCCGTGAGGCCACGGAACGCCGCGCCCGGAAGCCAGATGTCATCGAGCACCGTCGGCACGGACTCGAAGCTGAGCAGTCGGCGGACGAACACCACGGGATCGCCGGTCTTCAGCTCGAGCTGCGCTGCGATCTCGGCGCTGGCGCGGATGCGCCGGCATTCGAGGAAGCGACTCTGCGCCGGGACTTCCGGCCCACTGTCGGGCTGCAGTCGCAGGAAACGGTACTGGGCGCGGGCTTCGTGGTGGGTCGCGACGAACGTACCCTTGCCCTGCCGGCGGACCAGCAGGTTTTCGGCAGCCAGTTCGTCGATCGCCTTGCGCACCGTTCCCTGGCTGACCTGGAAGCGCACCGCGAGATCCATCTCAGACGGGATCAGCTCGCCGGGCTTCCACTCGCCCTGGTCGAGCGCGCTGACAATCAGCTGACGGATCTGCCGATACAGCGGTGCAAACACGGTCGGCCGCTCGGCCGCCTTGTCAGCGGAACGCTCCTCGGAGATCGCCATGTTGCGAGATTCCTGAAATCTTGCGCTGGATCGAACAAATCTTATGTCTTATATAAGAGTTGCACTATACTCGATCCTGTTCGTTCCGGCATCCGTCACTGCATCGGCGCAGACCCCGGCACGATCACGGCAGTCAGTCCGCGGATTAGACTTTTCACGCACTCAGGCTCATGAGTCCCGTCATCGGCACCGCCTCGGTACGCTGGCACGCACCCGCCCGATCACAGGGCAGCCGCCTGATTGCACGCACGCTTCATCCAGCACACTCTGAGGGAGATCGTTCATGAGCAAAGCCCCCGTGCGCGTCGCCGTTACCGGCGCCGCCGGCCAGATCGGTTACGCACTGCTGTTCCGCATCGCCAGCGGTGAAATGCTGGGCAAGGATCAGCCGGTGATTCTGCACCTCCTCGAGATCCCGGACGAGAAAGCGCAGAAAGCCCTCAAGGGCGTGATGATGGAACTCGACGACTGCGCGTTCCCGCTGCTCGCCGGCATGGAAGCGCATGGCGACCCGATGACGGCATTCAAGGATGCCGACATTGCGCTGCTGGTGGGCGCCCGTCCGCGCGGCCCCGGCATGGAACGCAAGGATCTGCTGGCTGCCAACGCCCAGATCTTCACCGCCCAGGGCAAGGCGCTCGACAAGGTCGCCAGCCGCAACGTCAAGGTGCTGGTCGTCGGCAACCCGGCCAACACCAACGCCTATATCGCGATGAAGTCGGCGCCGAGCCTGCCTCGCGAGTGCTTCACTGCGATGCTGCGTCTCGATCACAACCGCGCGCTGTCCCAACTGGCCTCGCGCACCGGCAAGCCGGTGTCGTCGATCGAGAAGATGGTGGTCTGGGGCAACCACAGTCCCACCATGTACCCGGACCTGCGCTTTGCCTCGGTCGCCGGCCAGCCGGCCCAGGCGCTCGTCAACGACGAGACCTGGTATCGCGACACCTACATCCCGACCGTGGGCAAGCGCGGCGCGGCCATCATTGACGCGCGCGGTCTGTCGTCAGCGGCATCGGCGGCGAACGCCGCCATCGACCACATCCGCGACTGGGTGCTGGGCACGAACGGCAAGTGGGTGACGATGGGCGTGCCGTCCGATGGCGACTACGGCATCCCCACCGACATCATGTACGGCTTCCCGGTGACCTGCGCCAACGGCAAGTACGAGATCGTCAAGGGCCTGGCCATCGACGAGTTCTCGCGCGGCAAGATGGACAACACCCTGAAGGAACTGCTGGAAGAGCGCGACGGCGTCGCGCATCTGCTCGGCTGATCCGGCGACATCCGCGCCTGAACGCAACTCCAACCGACCGCGCGGCCTGGCCGGTGTCTCCGGCCAGCCGCTTAGGTCAACCGCCGCAGAGGCCCCGATGACACAAACGTCCGCTGGAGCGCGCTTCCGCGCTGCGCTCGCCGAGGAGCAGCCGCTCCAGATCGTCGGCGCCATCAATGCCAACCACGCGCTGATGGCCCGGCGCACCGGGTACAAGGCAATCTACCTTTCCGGCGGCGGCGTGGCCGCCGGCTCGCTGGGCATGCCCGACCTCGGCATCAACACACTCGACGACGTGCTGACCGACGTCCGCCGCATCACCGACGTCTGCGACGTACCCCTGCTGGTCGACATCGACACCGGCTTCGGACCCAGCGCATTCAATATCGCGCGCACGATCAAGAGCCTGTGCAAGATGGGCGCGGCCGCGGTCCATATCGAAGACCAGGTCGGCGCCAAGCGCTGCGGGCATCGGCCCGGCAAGGAGATTGTCAGCACCGAAGAAATGGCCGATCGCGTGAAGGCAGCCGCCGACGCCCGCCAGGACGACCAGTTCTTCATCATCGCCCGCACCGACGCCATTGCGTCCGAGGGCGTGGATCGCGCGATCGAGCGCTCGCTGGCCTGTGCCGAGGCAGGCGCCGATGCCATCTTCGCCGAGGCCGCCAAGGACCTTGAGACGTATCGCCGATTTGTGGAGGCAGTCAAGGTGCCGGTGCTGGCGAACATCACCGAATTCGGCGCCACGCCGCTGTTCACCGTCGAGCAGCTGCGCGGCTCGGGCGTGGCCATGGTGCTGTATCCGCTGTCGGCATTCCGGGCGATGAACAAGGCGGCGCTCAACGTGTACGAAACGATCCGCCGCGACGGGTCGCAACAGGCCGTGGTCGACACGATGCAGACGCGGATGGAGCTGTATGACGTGATCGGCTACCACGCCTATGAACAGCATCTCGATGCGCTGTTCGCGCGCAGGAAGTGAGTTTGGCGACCGGCGCATTGGCGCCGGCTCGGCGCTGAATCCGACAAGAGCGAGGGAGAACCCACATGAGTGAAGCAGCAGCACCCGCCGCACCCAAGGTGAAGAAATCGGTTGCGCTGTCCGGCGTCGTCGCCGGCAATACCGGCCTGTGCACGGTCGGCCGCACCGGCAACGACCTGGCCTACCGCGGCTATGACATCCTCGACATCGCGACCACCTGCGAGTTCGAGGAAATCGCGCACCTGCTGGTGCACGGCAAGCTGCCGACGATGGCCGAACTGCGCGCCTACAAGGCGAAGCTCAAGGCGCTGCGCGGGCTTCCGGCCGCGGTCAAGGCCGCGCTCGAAACACTGCCTGCAGCCAGCCATCCGATGGACGTCATGCGCACCGGCGTGTCTGCGCTCGGCTGCGCGCTGCCCGAGAAGGACGATCATGCGACGCCCGGCGCGCGCGACATCGCCGACCGGCTGATGGCCTCGCTCGGGTCGATGCTGCTGTACTGGTACCACTTCTCGAATAACGGTCGACGCATCGAGGTCGAGACCGACGACGACTCCATCGGCGGCCA
This sequence comes from uncultured Burkholderiaceae bacterium, assembly GCA_964616395.1. Classification (GTDB taxonomy): domain Bacteria; phylum Pseudomonadota; class Gammaproteobacteria; order Burkholderiales; family Burkholderiaceae_F; genus JALHMQ01. The sequence goes on along the minus strand of CAZTUT010000133.1, from coordinate 3,202 downwards.
TATCCTGCACTTGCTTCACGGAGCACCGCCCAAGACCTCATGGGTCCGCGCGATGCACACCTCGCTGATTCTGTATGCAGAGCACGAATTCAATGCCAGCACGTTTACCGCGCGCGTGGTGGCTGGCACCGGCTCGGACTTCTATTCGACGATCACCGCCGCCATCGGCGCGCTGCGTGGCCCGAAGCATGGCGGCGCCAACGAAGTCGCTTTCGAGATCCAGAAGCGCTACGACAACCCCGACGAGGCCGAGGCCGACATTCGCGCTCGCCTCGAGCGCAAGGAAGTCGTGATCGGCCTCGGCCACCCGGTCTATACGATCGCCGATCCGCGCAACAAGGTCATCAAGGAAGTCGCGCGCAGCCTGTCGGTCGAGGCGGGCAGCACGAAGATGTTCGATATCGCCGAGCGCCTCGAAAGCGTGATGTGGGACATCAAGAAGATGTTCCCCAATCTCGACTGGTTCAGCGCGGTCAGTTATCACATGATGGGCGTACCCACGGCGATGTTCACGCCGCTGTTCGTGATCTCACGCACCAGCGGCTGGAGTGCGCATGTGATCGAGCAGCGCGTCGACAACAAGATCATCCGCCCGAGCGCCAATTACATCGGACCGGACGACCAGACGTTCGTGCCGATCCACGAGCGCGGCTGACATGTCGGTCGTCGTCGATTCGCTGACGTTCCGTCGCGCGCATCGCGCCGACCTGCCACGCCTGCTCGCGCTGCTGGCCGATGATGTGCTCGGCCGTAATCGCGAGGCCGTTGCAAGCAGCGACCCCGCGTATGCCGCGGCATTCGACGCGATCGACGGCGATCCGAATCAGTTCCTGCTGGTGGCCGAGCACGCGGGCGAGCTCGTCGGCATGCTGCAGTTGACCTTCATTCCGGGGCTCAGCCGACAGGGTGCGTGGCGTGCCAATGTCGAGGCGGTGCGCGTTGCCGCGCCCCTGCGTGGCCAGGGCATCGGCGCGCGGTTGATGGCGCGCGCCGAGCAGATCGCCGCCGAGCGCGGCTGCCGGATGGCGCAGCTCACCTCGGACCTTCAGCGCGCCGACGCCCATCGCTTCTATCTGCGGCACGGCTACGTTGCGAGCCACGCAGGCTTCAAGAAATCCCTGGCCAGCAAGCAACGAACCCGGCTGTCAGCCGCCTGACACGGATCAGTCGAGAACAGCGTCCCCCAATTGAACCGACTCTTCGATAACCACGAATTCACCCGAGAGGAACCATGAGCGCCCACATCAGCAACGTCCGTCCCAAGCCCGATAAGGTCCTGGTCGACATCGCCGACTACGTGATCAAGTACCAGGTCAAGAGCAAGGAGGCGATCGATACCGCCCGCTATTGCCTGATGGACACGCTCGGCTGCGGCTTCGAAGCGCTCGAGTACCCGGCCTGCACCAAGATGCTCGGCCCGGTCGTGCCCGGCACCGTCGTGCCCAACGGCGCCAAGGTGCCGGGTACCTCGTACCAGCTCGACCCGGTGATGGCCGCCTTCAACATCGGCGCGATGATCCGCTGGCTCGACTTCAACGACACCTGGCTGGCCGCGGAATGGGGCCATCCGTCGGACAACCTCGGTGGCATCCTCGCCACGGCCGACTGGCTGTCGCGCAACGCCGTTGCCGCCGGTCGCAAGCCGCTGACGGTGGCCGACGTGCTGGTCGCGATGGTCAAGGCGCACGAGATCCAGGGCTGCATCGCGCTGGAGAACTCGTTCAACAAGGTGGGCCTGGATCACGTGGTGCTGGTCAAGGTAGCGTCCACCGCCGTGGTCGCGCAGATGATGGGCCTGACGCGCGACGAGATCATCAACGCCGTGTCGCTGGCCTGGGTCGACGGCCAGTCGCTGCGCACCTACCGCCATGCGCCGAACACCGGCTCGCGCAAGAGCTGGGCCGCCGGCGACGCCACCAGCCGCGCAGTCCGGCTGGCGCTGATCGCCAAGACCGGCGAGATGGGCTACCCGTCGGTGCTGAGTGCGAAGACCTGGGGCTTCTACGACGTGCTGTTCAAGGGCAACGAGTTCAAGTTCCAGCGCCCCTACGGCAGCTACGTGATGGAAAACGTGCTGTTCAAGATCAGCTTCCCGGCCGAGTTCCACTCGCAGACCGCGGTCGAGGCGGCGATGACGATCCACGGCGAGATGAAGAAGCTCGGCAAGACCGAGAAGGACATCCGCAAGATCACGATCCGCACCCACGAGGCCTGCATCCGCATCATCGACAAGAAGGGGCCGCTGAACAATCCGGCCGATCGCGACCACTGCATCCAGTACATGGTGGCCGTGCCGATCATCTTCGGCCGACTGACCGCGGAAGACTATGAAGACAGCGTGGCCGCCGACAAGCGGATCGACGCACTGCGCGACAAGATCGTCTGCGTCGAGGACCCGGCCTTCACCAAGGACTATCACGACCCGAAGAAGCGCTCGATCGCCAACGCGCTGACGGTCGAATTCACCGACGGCAAGAAGCTCAAGGAAGTCGTGGTCGAGTACCCGATCGGCCACAAGCGCCGCCGCAAGGAAGGCATGCCGGTGCTCGTCGAAAAGTTCAAGACCAACCTCGGCCGAGTGTTCGCGGCCAAGCAGGCGCAGGCGATCCTCGATCTGTGCCTCAATTCCAAGAAGCTCGATGCCACGCCGGTCAACGAATTCGTCGACCTGATGGCGCGCTAGACACGCGCCGAGCGGAACCACCCCACTTCACCGATTGATCATCCGACCTCAAACGGACACGCCATGAGTCATAACCTGCACAACACCCTCAAAGAGTTCAAGGCGGGCGGCAAGACCGGCAAGTTCTACTCGCTGCCCGAGCTGGCGAAGACCTATCCGAACGTCAACAAGCTGCCGGTGTCGATCCGCATCGTGCTGGAAGCGGTGCTGCGTAATTGCGACGGCAAGAAGGTGACTGAAGAGCACGTCAAGCAACTGGCCAACTGGTCGCCGAACGCCGAGCGCGTCGACGAGATCCCGTTCATCGTTGCCCGCGTCGTGCTGCAGGACTTCACCGGCGTGCCGCTGCTGGCCGATCTGGCGGCGATGCGCAATGTCGCCGCCAAGGCGGGCAAGGATCCGAAGCGGATCGAGCCGCTGGTGCCGGTCGACCTGGTCGTCGACCACTCGGTGATGATCGATCACTTCGGCGGCAAGGACTCGCTTGACCTGAACATGAAGCTCGAGTTCCAGCGCAAC
>CAZTUT010000132.1:0-8026 GCA_964616395.1 uncultured Burkholderiaceae bacterium | reverse complement strand
CGGCGCCGTTCGTGCCCGCCCGGGCGCCGCTCGTGCCGTGCCCGCCGCGATCCGGCGCAGCCGCGTGACAGCCACAGCCTTCGGCCCGAAGATGTACGCATGTCGCTTTCCTTCGCCCGCGGTGCGCCGGTATCGGTCCAGGTGTTCTCCTGGGTCTTTCTCGTGCGTCCGCCGCTGCAGGATGAAGTGCCGGAAATCCAGGCGCTGCTGGCCACGGCGAGGCGGCGCTGGGGCTGGATCGCCTTTATCTATCTGGTGTTCGTTGCCGTGCTGGTGGTGCCGGGCCTGATGCGCGAGCGCGCGCCGGGCTACGCCACGGCAGCGGTTGTTCTGCCGCACCTGCTTCTGTACGTCGTGGCGTCGCTCGGCATCAGTACGTGGGCTGGCTTCCGCATCAACATGACCACCGCCGTCGACGTCCGTACGTGGGCGAGCTTTCGCATCGACATAACCACCGCCGCCGGAGCGGGTCAGGGCCACCGCCGCCGCTGGGGCTTCGTACTGATGGCGCCCTCCATCACCGCGGGGTTCGCCGCCGGACTGCTGGTGGCCTTCTGGGCGCCGGATTCCGAGTGCAACGCCGTGTGCCAGTGGGTCGAAGACACCATCACGCCACTGTCGGCGGGTCTGTTTGTCACGTTGCTGCTTCTCGGCATGTCTGAACTCGTCGCGAAAATGCGCCAGCAGCAGCACGCGATGTCGCTGCGCCTGGCCGAGGCACAAACCGCGCAGGAGCGGCTGGCGCGCGTGACCGCCGAGAGCGAACTGCGACTGCTGCAGGCGCAGGTGGAGCCGCACTTTCTCTACAACACGCTCGCCAACCTGCGCTTCCTCGTGCAGACAGGCAGTAACGATGCGCTGCGCATGACCGATGCGCTGATCGACTATCTGCGCACCTCGGTGCCCGACATGCGCGCGCAACAGGTCACGCTGGGCCGCGAGATCGAACATGCGCGCCACTACCTGGACATCATGCAGATGCGGATGGGCGGCCGGCTCGACTACGCGATCCAGGTGCCCGTCGAGTTGCGCGACGTGGCACTGCCGCCGCTGGTGCTGCTGACGCTGGTGGAAAACGCGGTCAAGCACGGCATCGCACCGCTGGTTGAAGGCGGCCGAATTACGCTGAGCGCGCAGGCCGACGGCGACATGGTCATCGTTTCGGTTGCAGACGACGGCGCCGGCCTGCAGGCCGACGCAGCAACACCCGCGCCCGCCGGCCACGGCGGCACCGGCCTGTCGAACATCCGCGCCCGCCTGGCGCTGGTCTACGGCGGATCGGCCGAACTGCAGGTGACCGCCGCCGAACCCCGCGGCACGCGCGCGGTGCTGCGCCTGCCGCGTCTGGCACCGCAGGCGAACACGGCCCATGTGGAGGTCGAGGTGCTGATGCTGAACGAAGAAAAGGACACGGCCGCCGGGCTCGCCGCCGACGCCGCGCTGCCCGCGATCGCCCCCCGCCCGACGATGGAGCGCCCGGCATGACGCTGAACCCCGCACCGACCGCGGTGATCGCCGAAGACGAGCCGCTGCTGCGCGCGCAGTTGCGCACCACGCTGGCCACGCTGTGGCCGGAGCTGGTGATCGTGGGCGAGGCCACGCATGGCGAGGAGGCGGTGGCGCTGGTGGCGCGGCATCGGCCGCGCTTCGCTTTCCTCGACATCGAGATGCCCGGCATGAATGGCCTGCAGGTGGCCGACCAGATCAAGGGCGTGGCGCACGTGGTGTTCATCACCGCGTTCAACCAGTACGCGGTCGAGGCGTTCGACCGCGGCGCGATCGACTACGTGCTCAAGCCGGCCTCGGAGGCGCGGCTGGCCGAGACCGTGACCCGCCTGCGCGACCGCCTGCCAGCGCAGAGCGCCGAGCAGCTTGGCGCGGCGCTGGCGCAGGTGGCAGCGGCGCTGGGCAAGTCGATCAGCCCGCGGTTGCGCTGGATTCAGGCGTCGGTCGGCAGCCAGATCCGGCTGATTCCGGTCGACGACGTGCTGTTCTTCCAGTCCGATGCCAAGTACACACGGGTGGTCACGCGCGACGGCGAGTCGCTGATCCGCAAGGCGCTCAAGGAGCTGATCGACGAGATCGATCCGCAGCAGTTCTGGCAGATCCACCGCGGTACCGTGGTCAACTCGCGCGCCATTGCGCACGTGCTGCGCGAGGACGACCGCCTGCTCGTGGTGGTACGCGACAGCGCCGAGCGGCTTGAGGTCAGCCGCAGCTACACGCACCTGTTCCGGTCGATGTAGCGCCACGCTGCGCATCGGATGCGCGCAGCGCGCACCGGCTTTGCGCAGTCCGGGCGGGCGGCGGCAGAATCCGCGCATGACAACGCCCCCCGCGTTCACGCACCGCGACCCATCCGATGCCCGCTTCTGGGACGAGCGCTTCGCTTCCGGATTCACCCCCTGGGATGCCGGTGCCGCACCGCCGGCGCTGATGCGCTGGCTGGCCACGCTGGGTCCGGCACAAGGCCGCCGCGTGCTGGTGCCCGGGTGCGGCAGCGGCCACGAGGTGGCGGCGCTCGATGGCGCCGGTTTCGCGGTGACCGCGATCGACTACTCGGCGCAGGCCGTCGCGCAGGCGCGGACAACACTGGGCGAGGCGCTGGCCTCACGCTGCCTGCGCCAGGCCGATTTCTTCGACCGCGAGGCCGGCTGGGCGGCGGGCGGCTTCGAGCTGATCTTCGAGCGCGCGCTGCTGGCTGCGCTGCCGCCGTCGCGCTGGGCCGACTGGGCCGCGCGCGTTGCCGACCTGCTGCCGGCCGGCGGCACGCTGGCCGGTCTGTTCGTCATCGACCCGGCGATGGCCGCGCAGTCGCCAAGACGCGGTCCGCCGTTTGCCGCCGCCCTGCCGGAACTGCACGAACTGCTCGACCGCCACTTCGCGCTGCAGGAAGCGCAGCCGGTGCCGGCCACCGAGTCGCTGCCGGTGTTCGCTGGCAAGGAAATGTGGATGTGCTGGCAGCGGCGCCCCGAGGCCGTGCCCGCCCACGAGCCGCGCGACTGAGGCACGGGCGCAACGCTGACCACCGAGCGCCCCCGGGATTGCCCCGAGCCCGGGTGACGGGCGAGCCGGCTGGCACGGGACCTGCGTTATCTTCCGCCTCTGCCGAGCCCGCCCCCTCCTCCGAGGCCTGCCATGAACACACTGATCGCCTTCGTCGTCGTCTACCTGCTGTGCACCATCGCCATCGGCCTGTACGCGGCGTCGCGGGTCAAGAACACCGCCGACTTCGCGGTGGCTGGCCGCTCGCTGCCGCTGATCATGGTGATCACGACCACGTTCGCGACCTGGTTCGGCTCCGAGACCGTGCTGGGCGTGCCAGCCAAGTTCATCGAAGGCGGGCTGACCAAGACGGTCGAAGATCCGTTCGGGGCGGCGATGTGCCTGATCCTGGTCGGCATGTTCTTCGCCAACAAGCTGTACAAGCTGAAGCTCATCACGATCGGCAGCTTCTACCGCGAGCGCTACGGCAAGGGCGTGGAGATCTTCAGCTCGGCGGTGATCATGATCAGTTACCTGGGCTGGGTGGCGGCGCAGGTCACCGCGCTCGGGCTGGTGTTCAACGTGCTGTCCGATGGCGGCATCACGCGCGTGCAGGGCATGGCCATCGGCACGCTGGTGGTGCTCAGCTACACGGCGTTCGGCGGCATGTGGTCGGTGGCGATCACCGACTTCGTGCAGATCATCGTGGTGGTGGTCGGCCTGTCGCTGATTGCCTACTTCGCCGCCGACCTGGCCGGCGGCGCTGACCAGGTATTCGCGTATGCGGCGCAGAAGGACCTGTTCAACTTCTTCCCGGAACCGACGCTGCACGCGTGGCTGTTCTGGATCGGCGCGGCAATGACGCTGATGATCGGGTCGATCCCGCAGCAGGACGTGTTCCAGCGCGTGATGTCCGCCAAGAATGCCAAGATCGCCAGCCGCGGCCCGATCATCGGCGGCACCTGCTACCTGCTGTTCGCCAGCGTGCCGATGTTCATCGGCCTGTCGGCCTTCATCGTGATGCCGGAGGTCGCCGGCAAGCTGCTCGAAGAAGACGCGCAGAAGATCCTGCCCACGCTGGTGATCCAGAAGATGCCGCTGTGGCTGCAGATCGCATTCTTCGGCGCGCTGCTGGCGGCCATCATGTCGGTGGCGGCGGCCACGTTGCTGGCGCCGTCGACCACCTTCGTCGAGAACATCCTGAAGAACTTCATGCCGCTGTCGGACAAGAAGGAACTGAAGGCGATGCGGATCACGCTGGCGATCTTCGCGCTGTGCGTGCTCGCCTACGCGATCATCATGGACGGCACGCCGATCTACCAGCTGGTGTCCAGTGCCTACCAGTTCCCGGTGGTGGGCGCGTTCTGGCCGCTGGTGTGCGGGCTGTACTGGCGGCGCGCGACCACGCATGGGGCAATCGCCTCGATCGTGCTGGGCATGGCCACCTGGGCGCTGCTGACGTACACGCCGCTGAGCGAAGTGTTCCCGGCGGTGCTGGGCGGCTTCATCATGGCCGGCATCGGCATGATCGGCGGCTCGCTGTTGCCCACGCAGGGTAACCGCGCGCACCATGCCGGCGGCCACCACGACCGCGTGCACGGCCACGCGCACTGACGGAAGAAGAGCGCGCCGCATCGCGGCGCGCCGTCCGATCAGCCCGATCCGCCTTCCGAGGCCAGCAGCGTCAGGTCGCTCGAGTAGCCGCGCAGCTTCTTGATCAGGTGCGCCTTCTGGTCGGGCGTGGCGGCATTGAGCAACTGCGCCATCAGGGCGGCGCTGGCTTCGCGGCCGGCCGGATCGGCGGGTTCGGCAAGGCTGGCGAAGTGGCGGTTCATCAGCGCCGCTGCCGCATCCACCGACAACGATGGCTGGCGTACCTGCTCGGCCAGCGCCACCAGTGCACGCTGACGCCGCTCCCGGTTGTCGATCCAGCGCCGCTCGGCCGCCGGCGTTGCGAGGGCGGCCTCGCGAATCAGCTGCTCCTGCTCTGGCGTGACCCGGCCCAGCCAGGTTCGCGCGCGTTCGAGGTTGGCCTTGATCCGCGCCTCGCTGGCCACCCCGGTCGACGTACTCACCGCGACACGTCGCTCGCGACGCAGCTTCTCCGTGTCCTTGGCCAGCTTGGTGCCGAGGTAATCGATCTGCTCGGGCTTGAGCATGCGCGCCAGCCGCACCAGGTCGGGCGCGGCCTGACGGCCGACGGTCAGCATGTGATCGGCGCCCTGGCGCTGAATCATCAGCACCTCGGCGGCTGTCAGCGGTTGCGTGGCGGTGGTATCGAGGCGCTGCTGCACGGACTCCAACAGCCGCGCGTACTCGCGCAACTGCGTGCGGCGATGCCAGGCCAGCAGCGCGCGCACGCGCTCGCGCGCGAAGGCGTCCTGCTCGCTGTCGAGGTCCAGATAGCTGTCGGCCGCGTACATCAGCAGCGTATCGGCGTTGTTGTAGCCGAGTCGCAGTGAGGAACAGGCTGCCAGCACGAGCACGGCGGCGAACATCGCAACCCATCGCGCAAGCACGCGAGCCGGCATGGCACCAGAGTGCAACTGCTTGCCCGCAGTCGCGGCGCTATGATCGCCGGACTCTTTTGTGTGTTGACCCCACGCCGGACGCACGGCGGCAAGTCGCAGCGCACTGCGGGCGTTGGCCACGAGCTGACGAACCCTTCGAACCATTGCGGACGATCGATCGGCGATGAATATCGTGATTCTGGCGGCAGGCCAGGGCAAGCGGATGCGCTCGGCCCTGCCCAAGGTACTGCACCCGGTGGCCGGGCAGTCGATGCTAACCCACGTGATGGACGCCGCCGAGGCGCTGGCGGCCGACCTCGGCGTGCCGGCGCGGCTCACCGTGGTGGTGGGCCACGGCGCCGACACCGTGCGCGCGGCGCTGGCCGAGCGGCCGACCGTACGCACCGTGCTGCAGCAGCCGCAGCTGGGCACTGGCCATGCGGTGATGCAGGCCGAGCCGCTGCTCGACGATGCCGGTCCCACGCTGGTGCTGTACGGCGACGTGCCGCTGATCACCGCCGCCACGCTCGGCGAGCTTCTGAAGGCGGCCGGTGCCGATGGCGTGGGCGTGCTCACCGTGAAGCTGCCCGACCCGGCCGGCTACGGACGCATCGTCCGCGACTGGCACGGCAACGTGCTGAAGATCGTCGAGCAGAAGGACGCGCACGGCGACGAGCTGGCAATCGACGAGGTCAACACCGGCATCATCGTCGCGCCGACCGCGCGCCTGAAAGGCTGGCTGGCGCGGCTGTCCAACGACAACGCGCAGCGCGAGTACTACCTGACCGACTGCATCGCGCAGGCGGTGCACGATGGCGTGAAGGTCTCGGCGGTGATCTGCGCCGATGTCGACGAGACGCTCGGGGTCAACAGCAAGGAGCAGCTGGCGCAGGCCGAGCGCGTGGCGCAGCGGCGCGCGGCGCAGCGGCTGATGGAGGCGGGCGTGACGCTGGCCGATCCGGCGCGCATCGACGTGCGGGGCACCGTGGAGGCCGGCAGCGATGTGTTCATCGACGTCGGCTGCGTGTTCGAGGGTCGGGTCACGCTCGGCGACGGCGTGCGGATCGGCCCGTACTGCGTGCTGCGCAACGTGCGCGTGGGCGCGGGCACCGAGGTGGTGGCGTTCTCGCACTTCGAGGAGGCCGAGATCGGCACCGGCGCGCGGCTCGGGCCGTTCTCGCGGCTGCGGCCCGGCGCGCGCCTCGGCGACGAGGTGCACATCGGCAACTTTGTCGAGGTCAAGGCCAGCACGATGGGCCGCGGCAGCAAGGCCAATCACCTCGCGTACGTGGGCGACACCACGATGGGCGAGGACTGCAACATCGGCGCCGGCACCATCGTGGCCAACTACGACGGCGCCAACAAGCACCCGACCGTGCTCGGCGACCACGTGCACACCGGCAGCAACTCGGTGCTGGTGGCGCCAATCTCCGTGGGCAGCGGCGCCACCATCGCCGCCGGCTCCACCGTTGCCAAGGACGTGCCCGCCGGCAAGCTGACGGTTGCGCGCCCGGCGCAGCGCGTGATCGAGGGCTGGAGCCGGCCGGTCAAGAAGAAGGCCTGACCGCTCCCGGTCCAGCCGCTTTTCGGGTGCGATCTGAACGCGACCCGCGTTGCCTTGATCAGACCGGCAGCACCGGCGCGAACTTGCTGCGCCTGACGCTGAAGAACGCCCGCACGTTGCGCACCGCACGCTCGGCATTGAGCAGCCGCTGCACCAACGCGTGATAAGCGGGCATGTCGGGGACGTGGATGATCAGCACGAAGTCAGGCCCGGCGCTGACCCGGTAGCACTGCTGGACCGTCGGCTCGCCGGCGAGAGCGGCCTCGAACTGCTCGAGCGTGGCGCTGTCCTGGCGGTCCAGCGTCACTTCCAGGATTGCGGTGAGTCCGGCGCCAATCGCTTCGGCCAGCCGGTCGGGCGACAGCACCGCCATCTCGCGCTCGATCAGCCCGGACTCGCGCAGCCGCCGCACGCGCCGCAGGCAGGTGGCCGGCGACAGGTGCGCTTTCGCGGCAAGTTCCTGGTTGGTCAGCGCGCAATTCTGCTGCAGCAACGCCAGCAGGCGACGGTCAATCGCATCGATGTCAATGGGATTATTCACAAACGATGTTCTATTGAAATCTTATTTCATCATGACACGATAGACATGATTTGTTTCAAAGTACACCGCATTTCGCAAGCTCATTGCATTTAGACCTGCCTAGTATTCGCGGTCCTTCACCTAGGAAAACCCCCCATGTGCGGCATTGTTGGCGCCGTCGCCTCGCGCGACATCGTTCCGGTCCTGATCGAAGGCCTGCGCAGGCTCGAGTACCGCGGCTATGACTCCTGCGGCGTGGCGGTGCTGCGCGACGGCCAGCTCAAGCGCGCGCGCAGTGTCTCGCGCGTGGCCGAACTGGAGCCCCAGGCGGCCGAGCTGCCCGCGTTCACCGGCATCGCCCACACGCGCTGGGCCACGCACGGCGCACCGACTACCGACAACGCGCACCCGCATTTCTCGTCGGGCCCCGGCGAGGGCCGCGGCGCC
>CAZTUT010000131.1:0-8042 GCA_964616395.1 uncultured Burkholderiaceae bacterium | reverse complement strand
AAGGCAAGGCGGTGCTGTTCAAGAAATTCGCCGGCATCGACGTGTTCGACATCGAGATCAACGAACTCGATCCCGACAAGCTGATCGACATCATTGCCGCGCTGGAACCGACCTTCGGCGGCATCAACCTCGAGGACATCAAGGCGCCGGAGTGCTTCTATATCGAGCGCAAGCTGCGCGAGCGGATGAAGATCCCGGTGTTCCACGATGACCAGCACGGCACTGCGATCATCGTCGGCGCGGCCATCCTCAACGGACTGAAGGTGGTCGGCAAGGACATCAACAACGTCAAGCTGGTGGTCAGCGGCGCGGGCGCGGCAGCGCTCGCCTGTCTCGGCCTTCTGGAGCAGCTCGGCTTTCCGCGCAAGAACATCTGGGTCACCGACATCGAAGGCGTGGTCTACCAGGGCCGCACCGTGCTGATGGACGATGAGAAGGCGCGCTACGCACAGGCAACCGACGCGCGCACGCTGGCCGACATCATTGGTGGCGCCGATGTGTTCCTCGGTCTGTCTGCCGGCGGTGTGCTCAAGCAGGACATGGTGGCCAAGATGGCGCCGCGGCCGCTGATCCTCGCGCTGGCCAATCCCAACCCCGAAATCCTGCCGGGCGACGTCAAGGCGGTGCGCGACGATGCGGTGATCGCCACCGGCCGTTCCGACTATCCGAACCAGGTCAACAACGTCCTGTGCTTCCCGTTCATCTTCCGCGGCGCGCTTGATGTCGGCGCCACGACGATCACCCAGCAGATGGAAGTCGCGGCGGTCCACGCGATCGCCGCGCTGGCGCAGGAAGAGCAGAGCGACATCGTGGCCAGCGCCTATGGTGTCAGCGATCTCGCGTTCGGTCCGGAGTACCTGATCCCGCGTCCGTTCGATCCGCGCCTGATGATCCGCATCGCGCCGGCGGTCGCGCAAGCGGCGATGGACAGCGGCGTGGCCACGCGCCCGATCGCCGACCTCGATGCTTACCGGACCCAGTTGCAGCAGTTCGTCTGGCACTCGGGCACGTTCATGAAGCCGATCTTCACCAGTGCGAAGGCGGCGCATCGCAGTGGCGGCCGCTCCCGCATCGTTTTCGCCGAAGGCGAGGACGAGCGCGTGCTGCGCGCGGTGCAGGTGGCGATCGACGAGCAGATCGCGCGGCCGGTCGTGATCGGCCGGCCGGCGGTGGTCGGCCACCGGATCGAGAAGCACGGACTGCGCATGCGTCCGGGCCAGGACTTCGACCTGATCAATCCCGAGTCCGACGCGCGCTACCGCGACTTCTGGCAGACCTATCACCAGATGAGCGCGCGCAAGGGCGTGACCGAGCAGTACGCGCGGATCGAGATGCGTCGCCGCCACACGCTGATCGGCGCGATGATGATCCACAAGGGCGAGGCCGACGGCATGATCTGCGGCACCTTCGGGACCCACCCGCTGCACCTGCACTACGTCGACCGGGTGATCGGCAAGCGGCCGGGCGCCAGCGTCTACGGCGCGATGAACATCCTGATGCTGCCGGGCCGCCAGGTGGCGATCGTCGACACCCACGTCAATGTCGATCCGACCGCCGAGCAGCTTGCCGAACTGACCGTGATGGCGGCCGAGGAGATGCGCCGCTTCGGGCTGGAGCCGCGGGCTGCGCTGCTGTCGCACTCCAACTTCGGTTCGAGCGATGCACCGAGCGCGGTGAAAATGCGTCAGACGCTGGAACTGCTGCGCGAACGCGCGCCCGACCTGCCGGTCGACGGCGAGATGCATGCCGACTGCGCGCTCGACGAAAGCCTGCGCCGCTCGATCATGCCGTTCTCCACCCTGAGTGGCGAAGCCAATCTGCTGGTATGCCCGGGCATCGACGCCGCCAACATCTCGTACAACCTGCTGAAGACCACGGCCGGCAATAACGTGGCGATCGGTCCGATCCTGCTCGGGGTGGCCGCGCCGGTACATATCCTGACCGCGTCGGCCACCGTGCGGCGGATTGTCAACATGACGGCGCTGGTCGTGCTGGCGGCCAACGCGCCGCGCCAGCCCGGCCTGCCCTTGCGCTAGCCACGAACCGGGCCACGGTCGGAATTCGGCGGGTTTTTCCGCGGCTGGGCAGATCGCGCGGCGAGGGACAATGCGCCGATGCGCGCGCCTGGTTCCGACCGCATCCCGCTACGTACCACGCCGGCCGGCCTGGTACTGATGGGCGGCGGCGCGCGTGCCGCCTATCAGGTCGGTGTGTTGAAGGCCATCGCCGCGCTGCTGCGCGAACTTCGGCGTGGGGTTGATCCCGGCATTGCCCAGGGCCACAACCCATTCCAGATCCTGGTCGGCACGTCGGCCGGTGCAATCAATGCGGCCGCGCTGGCCGCGCGCGCCGACAACTTCCAGGAAGCGGTCGCGCAGATCGTCAACGTCTGGGAGAACTTCCGTACCGACCATGTGTACCGGTCCGATGCGCTGGGCGTGGTGCGCACCGGCGCGCGCTGGTTGTCCCTGTTGTCGGTCGGCTGGATGGTGCGTCGCTCACTCAAGCTGCGGCCGCGCTCGCTGCTGGACAACACGCCGCTGGCCGCGCTGATCGAGCACATGATCGATCCCGATCGGCTGGCGCTGGCGCTTGACCGCGGCCACGTGCACGCGCTCGCGGTCACCGCCTCCGGCTACGGTTCGGGCCGCCACGTCACCTTCTACCAGTCGAAGACCGACCATCAGTTTGCGCCGCGCTTGCAGCGCGAATATGTGCACGGCGTCATCGGCACCCAGCACCTGCTGGCATCGAGCGCGATTCCTTTCGTTTTTCCAGCGGTGCCGCTGTCGACCGGCGCGGCGCGCGAGCACTATGGCGACGGCTCGATGCGGCAGATCCACCCGATCAGCCCGGCGCTGCACCTCGGTGCCGAGCGGGTACTGGTGATCGGCGCCGGCCAGCTCGGCCAACCGGGATTCCTGACCCAGGTCGATCCGGGCGCCTATCCGTCGCTGGCGCAGATTGCCGGCCATGCGATGGCCAGCATCTTCCTCGACGCGCTGGCCAGCGACATCGAGCGGCTGCAGAAGATGAATCACATCGCGCGCGCGCTGTCGCCCGAGCAGCAGCGCACGCTGCGGTTGCGGCCGATCGACGCGCTGGTGATCGCGCCGAGCGAGCGTCTCGACGGCATCGCCGCGCGCTACCTGGGATGCCTGCCGGGTCCGGTGCGGGCGCTGCTCGATGTGCTGGGGGCGGGCCGCGGCAACGGTGCCGCGCTGGCCAGCTACCTGATGTTCGAGTCGGCCTATACCCGCGTGCTGATAGATTTGGGATTCAACGACACGATGGCGCGCCGCGACGAGGTGGTCTCGTTCCTCGCGCTGCCCTCCGAACCTGCCCAGTCTCATGCATCCCGCGTCGTGGTGGTCTAGATCGCTGCAGTTTTTGCGCGTCGCGGTGCTGGCGCTGCTTTGCGTCGCCCCGCTATCGGCGCTGCATGCCCGCGGGCCGACCGAGGCGCCCGGCGTGGTTGGCGAGATTGCGGTCGCCGACCTTCCGCCGCAGGCGCGCGAGGTGCTCGCGCTGATTCGCCAGGGCGGACCGTTCCGCTACAAGAAGGACGGCACGACTTTCCAGAACCGGGAGAAGCGGCTGCCGATCCGGCCTCGTGGCTACTACGCCGAATACACGGTGCGCACGCCCGGTAGTCGCGACCGCGGCGCACGGCGCATCGTCGCCGGCCGTGGCAGCACCGGCAGTTTCGCCACCAGCGACGAGTATTACTACACCGATGATCATTACGAAACCTTCAGACGCATCCTGCCTTGAGCGGATGCGTACGATGACCCTGCACTGGATCTTGCCGTGACCCGCGCCCGCGACCCGTTCGCCTCGCTCCCCGCGCACATCGTGCGCCCGCTTGCGCCACTGGATCGCGCGGCGCTGCACCGCTGGGCCCAGGCGGGTGGCCAGCACTATGTCGAGGTCGATCTGGAAAGTGCACGCGACCGCAAGGCGGTGCTGCGTGCGATTGGCCGTGCACTTGCGTTTCCGGCCTGGTACGGCGCGAACCTGGACGCGCTCTACGATTGCCTGACTGATCTGCCGGAGCGCGCGGCGGGTAGCGCGGTGGGCTGGACGATCGTGCTGCGCGGCTGGCCGCCGCCCGAGCGGATGGACATCGAGCAGCGCGCCGCAGTGCTCGATGTCTTTCGCGATGCGCTCGAAGCGTTCAGCGAGGCAGGCGTGCCGCTGCGCGTGTTCCACGCGGCCTAGGCCGGGCGCGCTCCGGTTGAAGCAGCCCGGCCGCAGCCGCGCGAAGGTGCGGTTGGCAAGCGGTCAGCGGCCGAACATCTTCGACAGCATCGCCATCGGATCTTCGGCGCCGCCGGCGGGCAACTGGCCGTTGGGCGTCAGCATGTCGATCATCTGCGGCAGCATCTGCGACAACTGACCGCCGAAGGCCGAGGTGTCGAGGCCGACGCTGGACGCCATCTGCTGCATCTGGTCGCCGCCGAACACCTTCATCAACTGGTCGGGCGAGATCGGCATGTTCTGTCCGGTCGATACCCACGAGGCAGCCTGCTGCCCCAGACCGGCCTGCTGGAATTGCTGCAGCAGCCCCGCCAGTCCGCCGAACTGACCGCCGTTGCTCAGCATCGAGCCGAGCATCTGCATCATCGGGTTGTTGGCCTGCTGCTGGCCGCCGAGCATGCCTTGCATCGCCTGGCTGAGCAGTTTGTCGAGCATCGTGATTCTCCTCGGTTGAGTGCGTTGAGCGTTTGAGTGGTTGCAAAGCGGCTGGACGTTTCCCGCGTTGCGCTGATGAATCGTTGGCCGAAAGAAGGGGCCAGATTGCGGTTCGCAGCGTAAACGCAGGATGCGAGCGTGCCTAGCGTAATCCGCGCAGGCAGTTCGTCTCAGTCGCGGTAGTCGCCGCCCACTGCCTGAAATGCCGCCAGCGCGGCCAGACCGGCGGTTTCGGTGCGCAGCACACGACCGCCCAGACGGGCTGCCGCTGCGCCGGCGGCGAACGCCATCGCGATTTCGTCATCGGACAGCCCGCCTTCCGGGCCGACCAGCAGGCGGGCCGAGCGCAGCGCTGCCGCTTCCTGCACGAGCGCGTGCGGGGCCGTAGGCAGCAGGGCCAGCAGCGGGGCATCGCCGGCCAGCGACAGCGCTGCGGGTAGCGTGTCGGCGGCTTCAATCGGCGGTACCCGGTTGCGCCCGCACTGCGCGCAGGCGGACTGGATCAGTAGCCGTAGATGCGACAGCCGACGCGTGCGCCGCTCTCCCTCGACGCGCACCACGCTGCGCGCCGAGGGCGTGAGCACGATCCGCGACACACCCAGCTCGACCGCCTTCTCCACCACCCAATCCAGCTTGTCGGTCGAGATCCAGGCCTGAATCAGCGTCAGGTCGAGGGGCGACTCGCGCTCGATGGGATCGAACGATTGCACGGTCGCAAACGCGTGCCGGTTGTCGATGCGCAGCACAGCGCGGAACTCGCCGCCGCGACCGTTGAACAGCGCGATCAGCGCGCCGGTGTCGAGCCGAAGCGCGCGGGTGGCGTGATGCGCAACGTCATCGGGCAGCGCGACTTCGCGTCCGACCGCAAGGTCGAAGTCGACGAAGAAGCGCGGCGTGGGCATGCGCGGCGACCGACAGGCGGGTACGTGTTGACTGCCCTTGGCGAGCCGGTCTCAGGCCGCGCGCTTGGCCGGCAGGACGGGTGCGGCCGGATCGGTCAACTCACGCACGAAGGTCGGCAGCGCGAACAGTGCGCCGTGCACTTCGGCGTTGTAGTAGCGCAGCGCGCCGATGCGGCGCTCGCGCAGCCGCTGCGCGATGACATCGGCCGGCACGGCGCGCGCGTTGATGGTGTCGCTGGCCACAGCCAGGCACCACAGCGAGCCGTACAGCGGGATGAACAGCGACATCGGCTGCACATGCGTGAACACGCGGCGCAACGCGGCCGCGTTCTTTTCGACCGTATGCGGCTGATACACCGGCGAGCCCAGGTGCATCGTCATCATGCCGCCCGCGCCCAGCAGGCGCCGGCACTCGCGGAAGAATTCCTCGGTGTACAGCGCAAAAGCGGGCGTGTCGGGGTCGGTCAGGTCGAGCACCACCAGGTCGAACTGCTCGCGGCAGTTCTTCACGAATTCGAAGCCGTCGCCGATGTGGATCGACAGCCGCGGATCATCGAGTGCGCCCTTGTGGATCGCCTGCAGGTGCTTGCGCGCGACCTCGATCACCGCCGGGTCGAGCTCAGCCATCACCACCCGCTTGACACTCGGATGCTTGAGGATCTCCTCGGTCGAGCCGCCATCGCCGCCGCCGATCACCAGCACCGACTGCGGGTTCGGATGGGCGAGCAGCGCCGGATGCGTCATGCACTCGTGATAGAAGAACTCGTCGCCTTCCGAGGTCATCAGGCGGCCGTCGAGGCGGAACAGCTTGCCGAACTGGTGCGTGTCGTAGACCTCGACGCGCTGGTAGGCCGAGTCGAACGCGGCCAGCCGCTGGCGCGCGGTGTAGCCATAGCCAGCATGGGCGTTGAGCCAGTCGAACACCAGGGCGTCGCGCTGTTGCGCGCCGTTTGCCTGCCCCGCGTCCGTTGAAGTCTCCGCCGTCAGCGCGCCGCTTCCGGCGGCCAGGTCGCCGCGCACCAGCCGCTGCGTGACCGAGTCTTTGGGTCGGAAGGCCACCATCAGCGCATCGAAAAGCTGGCGCGCCTTGCCTTCGTTGTCCGCGGTGAAGTTGCAGACGTAGACGTCGAGCGTGACGCCACGCCGCTCCGGCCAGGTGTGGATCGCCAGGTGCGACTCGGCCAGCAGCACTGCGCCGGTGATGCCGCCCGGCTGGCCCTGCCACTCCGGGAACACGTGATATTTCTCGTCGACGATGGTCAGGCCGGCGTCGAGCGTGGCGCGACGACACAGCGATGAAAGCGTCTCGAGATCAGTAAACAGACTGCCGCTGCAGCCGCAGTCAAAAAGATCGCCCGTCAGGTGAATGCCTTGCACGTCATCCCCCAGTCCCCCAGCAGGTCCGCCCAATCGACCTGAATCGCGGTTGACGCCCGAGGGCGCTCCGCAACCCATCGGTCCGGGATCCAGGCGCTGGTGCGCGGCGTCTGGATCATTTGCGGGGACAGGACACGAGTGCCCTGCCCGCGCGTCGATTGGATCTGGCGGGGGAACCAGCCGCAGGTCTGCGCCCAGAGAGGCGCTGCGACGGGCCCGTTGCTTCCAGTTTCCGGTACCGAACAACGAACCGCGCAGTTTAATGCATCGCCCGGGTCAACGGGAATACGGCCCGGTCAGGTCCGTTTCAGGTCGACATTTGCCCGTCGACCGGCTGCGCCTGCCCCGCGCGATGCAGCGGCGCCGCGCGGGTCGGCTGTAAAATCGACGTTTTCCCTCGACAAGGCCAACCGCTGCCCACGTTGCGCGAAGGCCTCCCTCCTGAGATGCCCACCGTACCCGCCGCCGCTTCCGACCGCGATCTGTGCAACGCCATCCGCGCGCTGGCGATGGATGCGGTGCAGAAGGCCAACTCCGGTCATCCCGGCATGCCCATGGGCATGGCGGAGATCTCGCTGGCTCTGTGGCGAAAGCATTACCGGCACAACCCGACCAATCCGCACTGGGCCAACCGCGACCGCTTCGTGCTGAGCAACGGCCACGGCTCGATGCTGCAGTACGCGTTGCTGCACCTGGCCGGCTACGACCTGCCGATGCAGGAACTGATCAACTTCCGGCAGATGCACAGCAAGACGCCGGGCCATCCGGAAGTCGGCATCACGCCGGGCGTGGAGACCACCACCGGCCCGCTGGGGCAGGGCTTTGCCAACGCGGTGGGCATGGCGTTGGCGGAAAAGCTGCTGGCTGCCGAGTTCAACCGGCCGGGCTTCGATGTGATCGACCACCGCACCTGGGTGTTCGTCGGCGATGGCTGCCTGATGGAAGGCATCTCGCACGAGGCGGCCTCGCTGGCCGGCGTGTGGAAGCTCGGCAAGCTGGTCGCGCTGTACGACGACAACGGCATCTCGATCGACGGCGAGGTGCATCACTGGTTCGCCGACGACACCG
>CAZTUT010000130.1:0-8044 GCA_964616395.1 uncultured Burkholderiaceae bacterium | reverse complement strand
ATCGAGCGTGTGGTCGATGAGTGCCGCAAGTCGATCCCGACCTCGCTGCAGTTCATGCTGCTGACGCTGTTCGACGCGCGCCGCCGCGCTGGCGACCTCGCCGGTGCGCGCAAGGCGCAGGCCGAGTACATGCAACATCGCCGGCGCTCGTACCGGACGACCGAGGCGGCGCAGATCGCCGACGTGACCAAGGGCCGCTTCGCGCAGGACGAATCGCTCGAGTCAACGCTCGATGCCTCCGACCGCGAACTGCGGGCCGAGCTGCTGGCCTCTGCGTACAGCGTGAACAACCTGCTGTGGCTGGCGATCGGCGCGGAGGCGCCTTCGGACCCCGATGGCCTGCACATCTTCCGCGTGGGTGGGCTGGCCGGACTGATCGGCGAGCGGCTGCGGCTGGACCCGGAGACCTGCAGCCGGCTGCGCATCGCCGGCTGCCTGCACGACATCGGCATGATCGATGTGCCGGCCACGACCCAGCAGTCAGCAAAGCGCTTCCCCGACCTGTCGCCCGAGGAGCGCGAGAGCATCAACAAGCACCCGGAGCGCGGCGCCGACTATGTACGCGGCAGCAGCCCGTGGGCGCTGATGGCGCAGCAGGTGATCCGCCACCACCACGAACGCTACGACGGCGCCGGCTACCCGCAGCGGCTGGTGGGCAAGGCGATCCCGCTGGTGGCGCGCATCGTCGCGGTGGCCGATGCGTTCGACGCGATGACGCACGAGCGGCCGCGGGCGCCGCGCATGAGCGTGGCCGACGCCATTGCCGAGCTTCAGCACAACGCCGGTCGACAGTTCGATCCGCAGGTGGCGGCCGAGGCGGCGGTGCTGCTGCGCGGCCTCGGCGACACAGTCGAGGCGATCGAGCCGCATCTGCTGGCCTGGACCGAGCAGGTCGAGGCGGCACGCGAGGCGCGCAGGATGATGCAGCGCAGCCGTCAGCACTAGGACGCGCCGCGCGGCCACGCTGTCACGCGCCAGCGCTTTCGTTGCGGCGGTTTTCCGGAGCGCGCCGCCGCTACCCGAGCAGCACGTTGACGATCGCGTTGCCAATACCCATCAGCGCAGCACCCGAAATCAGTCCGGCGCAGATCGGCTCCAGCCCCTCGACCCAAAAATCGTGGCCGCGCGTGCCTGCCTGTCGATGACGGCGCCCCATCACCCAGAACAGCAGCGCGCCGACCCACATCGCGAACGTGGCCTCCGGCGGCAGCACCACGCCCAGACCGATCGAAACCGCCGACAGCTTGACGCGACCGCGCGTCAGCAGGTTGGCGATCTCGATCGCCGCGGCGGCCGCTGCCGCGACAATCATTGACACCACCGCCGAGGTGGGCAGCGCGCTGAGGCCGCGCGCGATGATCTCCGACACCCCTTTCCACTGCAGTGCGGCCGGAAATGCGAACTGCTCGGTGACCATGTTGCCGACCGAGCGCACGCCGTTGCCGTCGGCCGGCAGGAACAGCAGGAAGAACAGTGGTACGCAGGCCAGCGCGCCAGCGAAGATGCCGATCACGTGACCGATCGCCTGCTGGCGCGGCTTGCCGCCGAGCATGTAGCCGGGCTTGATGTCGGACAGCAGGTTGGCCGCGTTGGAGGCGATCTCGGCGGTCATGCCGGCCGGGATCAGGTTGCTGGCCGGGTTGCTGCGGTCGATCGCGCCCATCGTGAACTGGGTGATCTTCGATAGCGAGCCGGTAGGCGTCCACGAGGTCAGCGCCATCGCGTTGGTGCAGATCACGCTGAGCACGAAGATCAGCGGCAGCGCCACCAGCGTCAGCAGCCAGGGCACGCCGAAGAACGCATGCGTGACCCAGGCGGCCGCCAGGCTGAGCAGCGGCACGCCCACGGCCGAGATCCACAGCGGCAACTCGATGTCGTGCAGCACGTCGGCGCCTTTCGTGCCGGCGCTGCGGCGGAACAGGCCGCGAAAGATCTCGGGCCGGCCCAGCAGGCTGACCAGCGAGCCGGTGACCATCATCGACACGCCCCACCACAGCGACCACTGGTTGACGATCTCAGCGCGCGAGATCGGCACCAGCGCGCCCGACGGTCCCACGCGCGGCGCGATGTCGCCGGCCTGGATCATCATCGGCGCCAGCACCGCGAAGTTGATGAAGGCGCCCAGCAGGCAACTGGTGGCCACCACCATGCCCATCAGACCGCCGACGCCAAGCATCGCCACGTCGAGCGTCAGCCGCAGGCCGAGCTGGCGGATGTCGGTACCGAGAAGGGTCGGGATGTAGCCGTTCACCTTGGCGGCGGCGGCGTAGTAGTAGGTATCGAGCCGCTCGTGGAAGGTCCAGGGTTCCTTCATGCCGGCCCACTGGTCCATGCGCAGCAGCTTGAACTGGAGCAGCTTCATCCAGCCATCGCTGACCACGGCCTGGTAGGCGCCGGCGGCCAGCGCACTCAGGCCCAGCAACCGCGCCTTGAACATGCCGGCGCTGGCCGCTCCGGTGTAGAGCGCATCGAGCACCACGCCGCTGGCGCGGCCTTCCGGGAACGGCAGCTGGTCGTCGTTGATGAAGCGGCGCTTCATCGGAAACGCCAGCAGCACGCCGATCATCGACACCAGTGTCATCCACGTGACCATGTGCCACCACGGAATGACCTTGCCGGTGACCATCATGTAGGCCGCCAGGCACGAGATCATCGGCGCCACCATGTAGCCGGCCGCGGTGGCGATCGACTGCGTGCAGTTGTTCTCCAGGATGGTGAAGTCACCTGCGATGCCGAGCCGCGCGAGGATCCGGTACAGCGCGAACGCCAGGATCACCGAAGTCAGTCCCACGCCGATCGTGATGCCGGTCTTGGCGCCGATATACAGCGCGGTGGCGGCCAGCACGCCGCCGAGCACGAAGCCAGTCAGCGCGGAGCGCAGCGTCAGTTGCGGCATGTCGCCGCGGTAGACGTTGCGCAGCCACCATTCATCCTTCTGAACGCGGGTCCACGTTCGGGTCTGTTCCTCGTCGAGCTGGAGCAGTGCCATGGGTAGTCATCCGGATAGGTTGCGCACCAATGATGTGCCCGTCGTGGCCGAATTGCTGAAACTATCGGTCAAAAGCATGGCTTGGGACATGAACGCGTTAACTTTGCCGTGGATATCGTGTAGCCTGACACCTGCGTTTCTCACTGGACAACCTATGAACTCCGTCGAAAAAGCCCTTCGTACCGAAATCGATCGCCGCGAGCGTGAGCTTGGCGCGCTGCGCGCCGCGCTGTCCGCACTGACCGGCGCTGCACCGGCGCGGGCTGGCAAGCCGGGTCGTCCGGCCAAGGCTGCCAAGGCCGCCAAGGGCAAGGGAACCGGCAAGCGCCGCCCCAAGACCGCCGCCGAGAAGAAGGTCCTGAGCGAAAAGCTCAAGGCCGCATGGAAGCGCCGCCAAAACGCCGAGAAGAAGGCCGCGCCCGCGGCCTGATTACGCGCTCGCCCGCGCGCGAGCGCGGGTCACGCTGCAAGTCGAGTGTCGCGGCGCACTGCGGTGCGCCGCGATCGCTTGCCTTGCCGGCACCCTTCAGCCGGCGAGTACCAGCACGATGAAGACCGCGAAGATCACGAGGTGAACCGCACCTTGCAGGATCGTCGTGCGTCCAGTGGCCAGCGTGACCGTGCTGATGAACAGCGTCAGCGTCAGCAGCACCATCTCCCACTGGCCCAGTCCCAGCACCAGGTTGTAGCCGAGCGCCAGCGCCACCAACGCCACGATCGGGATGGTCAGGCCGATGGTTGCCATCGCCGAGCCGAGCGCGAGGTTCAGGCTGATCTGCAGGTGGTTGATCTGCGCGGCGCGCACTGCGGCAATGCCTTCCGGCAGCAGCACGATCGCGGCGATCACCACGCCCACCGCTGCCTTCGGCAAGCCGGCAGCGGCGATCGCGCCTTCGAGTGTCGGTGACAGCGCCTTGGCCAGCAGCACCACGCCGGCCAGCGACAGAACGAGCAGCGCCAGGCAGATCAGCGCGGTGCGGTTGGACGGCACCACCTCGGCCAGATGGCTGTCATCGGGGTCGTCGGGGCCGCCTGGGCCTTCTTCCTCGACCAGGAAGTAGTCGCGGTGGCGGATCGTCTGCACGAACAGGAACACACCGTACAGCACCACCGAGGCCAGGCCGATGAAGATCGCCTCGACTGGCGAGAACACCGGTCCTTCCGCGCCGCGCGTGAAGTTGGGCAGCAGCAGCGTGATCACCGCCAGCGTGCCCAGCACACTGAGCGCGGCGGCCGACGCATCGGTCTGGAAGCGCTGTTGGTGATGGCGCGCACCGCCCATCACCAGGCACAGGCCGACGATGCCGTTGAGCACCAGCATCACGGTGGCGAACACGGTGTCCCGCGCCAGCGTCTCGCTGCCGGCCTGCGCTGACAGCATGATCGACACGATCAGCGCGACCTCGATCACGGTGATGGCGATCGCCAGCACGATCGAGCCGAACGGCTCGCCGACCTTGAGCGCGATCACCTCGGCATGATGGACCGAGGCGAACACCGCCGCGCACAGCAGCACCGCCGCCAGCACCAGCAGAACCGTGGCGTCGGCCGGCACGATGCCGCTGAACTTGGCCGCCAGCAGCACCAGCGCGGCCAGCGGCAGCGCCCACGACCAGGCGGGCAGGGCATTGACGGCATGCGAAGCGTGGGCCATGCGTTCTCCGGAGCAGTCGGCGGGTTCACGAACCGACCGCACTGTAGCCCGCCGCCGCGCCGCGCGGCATCCGGCCGGCTAACGAGGCGCAGCGCGTGCCGCGATCAGCGTGCGATGCGCGGTGGATTGCGGCCGAAGGCGCTGGCCCCGGCAAAGCGCGCTCGACTGCCGAGCCGCTCCTCGATGCGCAGCGCCTCGTTCCACTTGGCCATCCGCTCGCCACGCGCGAACGAACCGACCTTGAGCTGGCCGACCGACCAGCCGATCGCCAGGTGCACGATGCTCACATCCTCGGTCTCGCCCGAGCGCGCCGACACGATCGCTGCATAGCCCGCCGCCTGCGCCGCCTGCCAGGCCTCCAGCGTCTCGCTCAGCGTGCCGCGCTGGTTGGGCTTGAGCAGCACCGTGTTGGCCGCGCCTTGCGCAGCCGCCTGCCGCAGCAACGCGGCCTGCGTGACCAGGAAGTCGTCGCCCACCACCTGCACGCGCGCGCCGGCCGCCTGCGTGAAGCGGGCGAAGGCTGCCGCGTCGTCCTCGGCCAGCGGGTCCTCGATCGAGGCGATCGGATAGCGGTCGAGCCAGCGCAGCAGCAGTTCGATCAGCGCATCGGCATCGAGTTCGCGGCCTTCGAGCCCGAGCCGGTACCGGCCACCGCGCCCGAACTCCGAGGCGGCGATGTCGAGTGCGATCGCCACCTGCGCGCCGGGCACGTAGCCGGCGCGCTCGATCGCCGCCAGCAGCGTTTCGAGCGCCTGTTCGTTGGTGTCGAAGTCCGGCCACCAGCCGCCTTCGTCGGCCACGCCGTGGCGCGCGCCGCGCGCCAGCATCAGCTCGCCGGCGGCGCGGTACACCTCCGCGGTCCATTCGAGCGCCTGCGCGAAGCAGGTGGCGCCGGGGCAGACCACCATGAAGTCCTGCACGTCGACGCGCCGGCCGGCGTGCGCGCCACCGCCGAAGATCTGGATCTGCGGCATTGGCAGCAGCGTGGCCTCCTCGCCGCCCAGCGATGCGTACAGCGGCAGCCCGCGCGCTGCGGCGGTAGCATGGGCAGCAGCCAGCGAGACCGCCAGCGTGGCGTTGGCGCCCAGCCGTGCCTTGTTGGGTGTGCCGTCGAGCGCGATCAGGCGGGCGTCGAGCGTGGCCTGGTCGTCGGCAGCAGCGCCGATCAGCGCCTGCGCGATCTCGCCGTTCACGTGCGCGACCGCGCGCAGCACATCGAGGCCGCCCTGCGCGGTGCCGCCGTCGCGCAGTTCGAGCGCTTCGCGCGAGCCGCGCGAGGCGCCGGCCGGCACGATCGCGCGGCCGACCGCGCCGCCGTGCAGTTCGACTTCGGCCTCCACCGTGGGCCGGCCGCGGCTGTCCCACACGCGCCGACCGCGGATCGCGGCGATCGCGCTGGCGCTCATCGCGCCGCGCCGCGCGGCGCACGCGGTCCGTGTTTCGGGGCTCGGCAGGGGCAGGCGTTCATGGTTTCGTGTCCCTCAGCGTGTCGCGCCAGGCGGCGCGCACCTGCGCCAGCGTGGCAACCGGCTGCAGCAGCAGCGGTGCGGCGGTGCGTCGCACCTGGTCCTTCTGCAATTCGTCGGTCACGTACTCGACCGGTGACTTGCCGTCCACGCGCGCGAGGAACAAGCCCGGCAGCAGCGCGGCTGCGCGCTGCTCGAGCTCGGCGCGTGGCTCCCAGTCCACGCCGGCCAGATAAGCCTCGGCCAGCGTATCGAACGCCGCCAGGAAGGCGCCGGTGTACGGCGGGTTCCACAGGCACTTGAGCAGCAGGTGGTTCAGGCAGAACGCGATGTCGAAGGCCGGGTCGCCCCACCACGCGCACTCGGCGTCGAGCAGCACCGGCCCGCCGGGGCCGATCAGGATGTTCTTGGGGCTGACATCGCCATGCACCAGCGTGCGCTGCGTGCTGCGCGTGACGTCGGCCACTGCGGTCAATGCCGCAGCCAGTGGCGGGTGACGCTGCGCGGTGGCCAGCAGATACGGCTCGAGCCGGATGTCGTGAAAGATGTGCGTGGTGTCGAACTCGGCGGCCAGCGCTGGCCGCGCGGCCGCGTAGGCGTGAATGCGTGCCAGCGTGGCACCCACCCGCGCCGCGGTGGCCGCCTCGGCAATACCGTCGCGCAGTTGCAGTTTCCACAGCGCGTGATCGGCCGGGTCGAGCCATTGCATCGCCAGCACGCCGAGCTCCGGGTGCTGACCCAGCACGCGCGGCGCGCAGCCCGGCTGGGCGGCGGCGGCCACCTGCATCCAGCGCGCTTCATACAGGTTGCGTTCGATCGGCGCGCGCCAGTCGGCTGCCACCCGCAGCCGCGACAGCGCGCGCTTGGCG
This sequence comes from uncultured Burkholderiaceae bacterium, assembly GCA_964616395.1. Classification (GTDB taxonomy): domain Bacteria; phylum Pseudomonadota; class Gammaproteobacteria; order Burkholderiales; family Burkholderiaceae_F; genus JALHMQ01. The sequence goes on along the minus strand of CAZTUT010000130.1, from coordinate 1,066 downwards.
CACAGCGGTCCGGCCGCGGTGTCGATGCGCCAGATGTCCGACGACACGCCGCCGGTCAGCGGTGTGCCGGTCAGCGTTTCGTTACCGGCCAGCCCCAGCTCGCGCAGCGCCTGCGCGAATTCGGGCGGGATCGGCGTCGGCGCGCGGGTGTCGCTCATGGGGTCGGGTAGCCGGCTTCCACCAGCTTCACCAGCGCGTGCAATGTCTGGTTGACCGGCGTGGCCACGCCCAGTTCGGCGCCGCGCCGCGCGACGAAGCCGTTCAGGTGATCGATCTCGCTCGGCTTGCCGCGCATCATGTCCTGCGCGGTCGACGAGAGCTGGTCGGCCATGGTCTCGGCGATCCGCTGCACCGCGGTCAGCGAGGCCTCGCGCGGCAGCGTTACGCCATCGGCGCGCGCCACCGCGATCACCTCGTCGACGATCGTCTGCTGCAGATCGCGCAGCGGCGCCAGCGCTCGGATGCGCGCATACGGCGCGCGGCCCAGCGCCGACAGCGCGTTGTACGCACAGTTGACCAGCAGCTTCGACCACAGCGCGGCCTGCACGTCGTCGGACACCGTGGTGGGAATGCTGGCCGCGCTGAACAGCGCGGCCAGCGCATCCAGCGTGGCGCGTGGGGCCGGCATTCCGCCAGCGCGCGCATCGAGCGCGCCGATCACCAGCTCGCCGCGGCCGAAGTGCCGCACCGTGCCCGGCGCGCTCATGGCCGTGGCCACGTAGACCACCGCCGGTACCACCGGCACCCGCACATGGCGCGCGATCGTGGCGGCGTTGTCCACGCCGTTCTGCAGACTCATCACCAGCGCGCCGGGTGACAGATGCGGCGCGAGCTGGCGCGCCACCGCGTCGGTGTCGGGCGACTTCACGCAGAACAGCACGATGTCGGCGGCTGCGGCCGCCGCAATGTCGGCACTGGCGTCGGCGTGAACCGTGTGCGTCGCGCCCCCCATCTCCAGCCGCAGGCCGTCGCGCGTGACCGCCTCGACGTGCGACGGGCGGCCGATCAGCGTGACCCGATGACCGGCGCGCGCCAGCAGCGCGCCATGGAAGCAGCCGACGGCGCC
>CAZTUT010000129.1:0-8133 GCA_964616395.1 uncultured Burkholderiaceae bacterium | reverse complement strand
GCAGCGGCATGAACGCACGTTCGGCATCAGGCAACCGCTTTTGCATCGCATCGAGGACATCACGACCCACCTCGAAACGCGCCGGACCGATGCACGGTCCCAGCCACGCCACCAGAGGCGCGGCCGGATCGTCAAGCCGCGCGCGCAGCCTTGCCGCGGTCGCCTGCACGACGCCGTCCGCAAGGCCACGCCATCCAGCATGCGCTGCCGCCACGCCGCGACCCGCGGCATCGGCAAGCAGCACAGGCATGCAGTCGGCGACCATCACCGCGCACACGGCGCCTGGCCGCAATGCGACCGACGCATCGGCTTCGGGCGGCACAGACGTATCGCCCTCGGCGCGATCGCCATCCGCATCAACGACAACGCTGCCATGCACCTGCCGCAGCCAGTATGGATCGCCCGGCAGCACGCGCCGCAAAAGCTCACGGTTTTCGCGGACGCGCGCTGGGTCGTCGCCGCTGCCGAAGCCCAGGTTCATGCCCTCGCCCTGCCCGGGCGAACGTCCCCAGGGAGGCGGCGACACGCCGCCGCTGCGCGTTGTGAACAGTGCGCTGACACCAGCGGGCGCAGCCCACTGCGGAACGATCCAATCGAACGACACCTTTGCTGCCTGCATGCTCATTGCATCACCATACGTTGCGCGGCCTGTCGGTCCGACCAAACCGCATCTGGCGCATCAGTTGTCTCATGTCGTCCGGCGGCGCGCGGAACCACGTACACGGCTTTCCGCTTTCCGGATGCCGCAACGAAAGGCGGCATGCATGCAGCGCCTGCCGTCCGAACGTTGCCCATGGCGCCGCCGGATCGGCCGTCGATCCGGGTCGGCCACGCCGGTACACCGGATCGCCCACCAGCGGATGGCCGAGATGCTCCATGTGGACGCGGATCTGATGGGTCCGACCCGTCTCGAGTCGGCATGACACCCACGAAAATGACCTGCCATCCGCCATCACGGTGCCGATGCATCGGAAATGAGTACGCGCTTCGCGCGCGGAGGGGCCATGGCGGACCGAGAAGCGCAGCGGATTGCGTGGATCGCGTGCCAGCGGCGCGTCGATCGTCCCTTCCGCCGGGCAGGTGCCGTGCACGATCGCCCAGTACTCGCGGGTGACCGTGCGCGCCTGCAACTGCCGAACCAGATCGGTCTGCGCTTCAAGCGTGCGAGCCACCACCATCAGCCCGGATGTGTCCGCATCCAGTCGATGGACGATGCCCGCGCGCGCAAGCGCAGCCAGCGCCGGGTCGTACGCGAGCAGCCCGTTGAGCAGTGTGCCGCGCCAGTGCCCGGCTGCCGGATGGACAACCAGACCGGGCGGCTTGTCGATCACACGCAAGGCCGTGTCCTCGTGGATGATCGACAGCGGCATCAATTCCGGCGCGAAGGCAAGATCCTGAGGCGCGGCGACGGCGGCAACCCGGATGCGATCGCCCACGTGCACCGGGTCACGGGGCTTGAGTGCCGCCGGCCGGGGTGGCACGAGCGCGACCTGACCCTCGGCGATCCATTGCTGCAGGCGGCTGCGGGAAAACTGCGGACACAGGACCGCCAGCGCGCGATCGAGCCGCCATCCGTGCTGCGCCGCGTCCACCTCCAGGTGCAGGATGCTGCCGCTTGCCGGTACGGCGTCGTCATCGTCGTCGGCCGTCGGCCGGTCGGACGGGGCGCCGATATACTTGTCGGGCTTCGACACGGAATTCCTTGACGACGCCAGGTCCCGGTGGGGGCCATGACGGGATGCGAATGCGACGCTGGTTACTGATCACTGCAAAGAGAGCGACGACGGTTGCCGTTCTGGGTATTGCCTTGCTCTCGGGTTGCGGATCGCTCGACAAGGATGCTACCGCCAAGTGGGACGCAGACCGCCTGTATCGGGAGGCGCGCACCGAACTGTCCGCAGGCAACTACAAGGCGGCGCGCGAACTGCTCGAAAAGCTCGATGCGCGCTACCCGTTCACCCGCTACTCCCAGCAGGCGCAGATCGAGATCGCTTACGCCTTTTACAAAGAGGGCGAGTCGGCACAGGCGATTTCTGCCGCCGATCGGTTCCTGAAGGTCAATCCGAATCACGCCAACGCCGACTACGCGCAGTACATCAAGGGGCTGGCGAGTTTCGACGACGACCTCGGCATGCTGGGCCGCGCCTTCAAGCAGGATGCATCGACCCGTGACCCGAAGGCGATGCGTGAGGCGTTCGATGCGTTCCGGGAACTGGTACAGCGCTACCCGGCCAGCCGCTATGCGGCAGATGCGCGCGCTCGGATGAACTACCTGGTCAACGCGATGGCACAGAGCGAGGTCAACGTTGCCCAGTTCTACTTCGACCGAGGTGCGTACGTCGCGGCGATCCAGCGCGCACAGGGCGCACTGCGCGACTATCAGGCCGCACCTGCCGCCGCGCAGGCGCTGAAGATTCTGGTGGGGTCGTACGACGCGCTGAACCTGCCGGAACTGCGTGACGATGCGCGGCGGATTCTCGACCTGAACTTCCCCGCAACCGCGGCCGCACCCAAGCGCTGAGCGCTACTCGACCGCGCGAAAGAAGTCGCAAGCCTCCTCCAGCACGCGCGTGCGGGCGAACGGCGGAAGGCTGGCCAGCACCGTGCGACCGTAGGACTTGGTCAGCAGCCGGTCATCCAGAAGCATCAGCACGCCGCGATCACGCTCGTCGCGAATCAGTCGGCCCACGCCCTGCTTGAGCAAGGTCACTGCCTGCGGCAACTGGTACTCCATGAATCCGTTGCGCCCGAGCGCCTGCAGCCGCTTCAGACGCGCCTCGACCACCGGATCATCAGGCGGCGCGAACGGCAGCTTGTCGATCACCACCAGCGACAGCGCTTCGCCGCGGACATCGATGCCCTCCCAGAAGCTGACACTGCCCACCAGCACCGCGTTGCCCGACAGCCGGAATTCCTGAAGCAGCGCGCGCCGCGTGCTCTGACCCTGGACCAGCAGCGGCAACGTGCTGCCGGCGCGATCCATCAGCCGGCGCAGCGCCTCGGCCACGCGGTCGACCGCGCGCAGCGTCGAGCACAACACGAAGGCGCGGCCATGCGACGCCTCGATCACGGGCCACGCGGCTGACGCGACCTGCTCCGCGAAGTCGGGCGCCAACGGCCGCGGCATCGGCTGCGGCAGATACATCAGACCCTGGGTAGCGAAGTCGAACGGGCTGTCCCAGCGTCGCGTGGTGGCATCGGGCAGGCCGATTTCCGACAGGAAGGCATCGAAACGGTTTGCCACGGTCAGCGTGGCGGAGGTGAGGATCCACGCCTGCGGCTGCTGCTCGCGCACGCGGGCGAAGGCCTCACCGGGCGCCAGCGGCGTGGCCTGAAACTGCGCGCCATGCTGCGTCAGCGCGACCCAGCGGACCCATGTCTGTTCGGCGGCCGTCGGCGCGCCGACGGCGTCCTGCGACACCTCGTCGACCGGCGCTGCACTCCGATCCGCGTCGGCGCGTGCCTCAATCCAGCGATCGACCTCGCGCTTCAGTGCGTCTGTGCGCGGGCCGAGCGCGTCGAGTTCCGGATCGCGCCCGGCATTGGCCTGCAGCGCGTCGTGCAGCGCGCGAAGGGCGGAGGACAGCGCGGTCAGCCGTTCCACCAGCCGGGCTGCGCGTTCGATTCGATCGAGGGCAATCCGTTGGCCCGGTCGCAAACCGCCTTCGGCAAGCCCGAGGCGCAGATCTCGGCTTGCCGCCTCGATCGCCTGCGTCAGCGCCACCCAGCCCGCGCCATCGGGCGCATGCGCCAGCCCGACAGCGCGCACGTCGGTCATCAGATCGGCGATTTGCGCCAGCGACCAACCGCTGCCGAAGAACTCAGCGGCAATGCGCGGCAACTGATGCGCTTCGTCCAGCACCACCGTGTCGACGGTCGGAAGAAAGTCGCGTACCGCGTCGTCGCGTAGTGCCAGATCGGCCAGAAACAGATGGTGGTTGACCACGACGACATCGGCGGCGAGCGCATCGCGCCTTGCCTTCATCACGAAGCAGTCTGACAGTCGCGGGCACTCCTGGCCCAGGCAGTTGTCGCGCGTGCTGGTCACCGCCTGCCAGATCGACGCGCTCTCCGGCACGTCGGTCAGTTCGGCGCGATCACCGCTGGCCGTGGTCGAGGCGAAGCGGACAATCGATCGAAGATGCTGGACTTCCTGCCTCGAACCGAGCTGGCCCTCGGCCTCGGTCCGTGCGAGCCGATGCAGACAGACGTAGTTCTGCCGGCCCTTGAGCAGCGCCGCCTCGATCGGACTGCCGAGCGCGCGGCGCACCGCCGCCAGATCCTTGCCGAAGACCTGATCCTGCAGTGCCTTGGTACCTGTGGAGATCAGCACCTTGCCACCCGCCATCAGCGCCGGCACCAGGTAGCCGAAGGTCTTGCCGGTTCCAGTGCCGGCCTCGGCCACGAGCGTGCCACGCTCGGCGATCGCGTCGATCACCGCGACGGCCAGCTCACGCTGCGACGGCCGCGCAACGAACCCATCGATCGTGCGCGCCAGCGCGCCATCGGCCGCGAATGCACGCTCGACCGCATCGCGCGCCAGACGAACCGCAAGTTCGTCTGCGCTTTCGCGCGGAATCGAGGGGTTCGACGTGGGCCGGCGTCCGACGCCAGCGGACTCGGATCGGTTCACGCCGGAATGTCGGGCACGAGCCGCATCTCGAGTTGAACGATGCTGTCCTTGATCTGCAGCTTGCGCTTCTTCAGGCGCCGCAACTGCAATTCATCGACCCCGGACTGTGTCGACAGCCGGTCGATGGCCGCGTCCAGATCGCGATGCTCGATCTGCAGTTCGATCAGGCGGCGCTTGATGTCTTCGATGTCCATGATGAGTCGGCAGGCGCACGAAACGCAAGCTGCGGCCTGACAGCCGTCGATGCTAGCAGCCGCACGACCGCGGCCGCCTGCGGGGCTGCTTACGGGGCCGGTCGCCGGGCCACGCGGGGGCGTTTGCGGAGCCGGTCGCTCGGCCAATTCAGGTGATTGACACAAAAGCCCGCTGATAGACTCCTCGACGAGGGGTTGGCTGCGCCAGCGTCGAGCGCGCAGCGTCCCCCGATTCCTTCATCGGACCCATTTCCTTGAGCGCCCGCTTCAAAGTTGCCGCCTGTATCGCCGATCACATCGGCGACCGCGCCGAACAGCAGGACCGCGTTGCGCTGCTGACCAGTCCGCGCAACCCGGGCACGCTGATGGCCGTGGTCGCCGATGGCATGGGAGGACGGACCGGCGGCCGCATGGCCTCGGACCAGGTGATCTCCACCGCTGACAGCCTGTTCAAGGAGCATGCCGTCGCTGACGATCAGTTGCGCGACCTGCTGAGCCAGGTCGCAGCGGAGGCGCATACGGTGATCCGTCTATCGGCGCTTTCGAGCGAAAAGGAGCCGCACAGCACGGTGGCCGCCCTGATTCTGCGCCGCAGCCGCGCAATCTGGGCGCACGCCGGCGACTCACGTGTCTACTACTTTCGCAACGGCGAACTGGTGCGCCGGACCGAGGACCACACCTTTGCCAACTATCTTCGCGCAGAAGGCAAACATGCCGAGGCGGAAGTCGCCGAGCGCAAGTACAAGAACATCGTGGTCAGCGCGCTCGGCATCGATGATGATCCAACGCTGGTGTTCGACGAGAACGCCGACCTGCAGGTCGGCGATGCCTTCCTGCTCTGCAGTGACGGCTTGTGGCCGTACTTTTCCGACTTCCAGCTCGGCGTACTGCTGCACCGCCTGACCCCGCGCGATGCATCAGAGCAACTGGTCAAGCTGGCGCGCGAGCGGGCGCGCGGCAGCGGCGATAACCTCTCGCTGGCGATCGTCAAGCTCGAAGCGCCCTGAGCAGCACGTCAGCGCGGCGCAGGCGGTGGCGGCGGAATGTCGGCCGGCAGATCGGCCGGGGGCGGAGGCGGCGGCGGCGGAATGTCGGGCGGCAGATCCGGGCCCTTGGGTGCGCCTGGCGCACCCGGTGCACCGATAGGCGCGGGCGGCGTCGAGCTGCCAGGCGCCGATACCGGCGGCACGATCCCCTGCTCCGCCATCTTCTTCTCGCGCTCACGTAGCCGCTCGGCCCGCTTGCGCTCGTTGACCGCACGTTCCTTTGCCTTCTCCTCGGCATACAGCGCCGCCTCGCGCTGGCGGGCCTCGAACTGGCGGACGTTGTCGGCCCGCGCAGGTTCCTGGGCCGCCCGCTCGGCCTCGCGCGCCTGCTGCTCGGCCACACGCTGCGCGAGTTCCTTCTTGCGCTCGGCAGCGTCCCGCTCGCGCTGGGTACGGTCGGCTGCGTTATCCAGTGCGCGCTGCTGCCGCCCCTGCCACTCCGCCCGGGCTGCCGCCTCGCGCTCGGCGCGCTGTTCCGCGGTGGGCTCGCGAGCTGCCTGCGCGGCACGACTCTGCGCTCGTGCCTCGGCATCGATGCGCCGCTCCACCGCATTGGCTTCGACCCGCACGCGTCGCGCTTCGCGCTCCACGTCGCGGCGGGCCTTCAGCGCCTGATCGCGGCAGGCAGTCACGAAAAACACATGCGCACAGCGCTCCTGCGCATCGCGCCAGGCCGACTGGGCGGCCACGTCGGCGCGGTCGGCATCCTTCAGCGCCGCCGCGGCCTGTTCGCCAGTCAAGATGCTTCCGGCCGGATAACGCGCGGCCAGGTCAGCAGCCGCTGGCACGCGCGCGGCCGAAACCGGGCCCGCCAGCGGCAGCAGCAGCGCGACGACAGCCGCCGCGCGCAGCATCCGCGCCAGTCGAGTGGATCGAAGGTTCACGGGCTCCATGATGCCGCGTCGGCGATTTTCCTGCTGACCGGCTGCTGCGGTCAGCCAATGCTGCCGGCGACCGCGCGGCGTGGCGCATCCAGATACTCGCGCGACTGCATTTCCGTCAGGCGCGACGCGGTTCGATGAAACTCGCCGGCCAGTACCCCGGCGACATAGAGCTGCTCCGGCGGCACCGCGGCCGACATCAGCAGCTTGACCCGATGGTCGTACAGCACGTCGACCAGCCACGTGAAGCGGCGCGCCTCGGACGACTGGCCAGCAGACATCTGCGGCACGTTGGACAGAAACACCGTGTGAAACCGCGCGGCGATTTCCAGGTAATCGTTCTGCGATCGCGGGCCACCGCACAGCACCGCAAAGTCGAACCAGACCGCGCCGCCAGCGCGGCGCCGGGCGCGGATCTGGCGCGCCTCGATCAGCATCACCGGATCGTCGTCCTCGGCTTCGGCGATCTGATCAAACGCCTGCGCCAGCCGGATCTCGGTTGCCTCGCCCAGCGGGGTCAGATACGTGTCAATTCGCTCCATCGTGCGTTGCCGGTAGTCGATGCCGGCGTCCACGTTCAGCACGTCGAGCCGCTCCTTGAGCAGCGCGATCGCCGGCAGCACGCGGTCACGGTGCAGTCCGTCCGGATACAGACCCTCAGGCGGGTAATTGGAGGTCATCACGAAGCCGACGCCAAGGTCGAACAGCCGTACCAGCAGACGGTGCAGGATCATCGCGTCGGCGATGTCGCTGACGTGGAACTCGTCGAAGCAGATCAGCCGGAACCGGCGCGCGATGCGCTCGGCCACGGCATCGAGTGGATTTTCGGTGCCCTTGAGCTCGTCGAGCTCATGATGAACACCGCGCATGAACTCGTGAAAGTGCAGCCGGGTCTTGCGGATCAGCGGCACGTCGGCGAAGAACGCCTCCATCAGGAAGCTCTTGCCGCGGCCCACGCCGCCCCACCGGTAGACGCCGCGCGGAATCGGCGGCCGCCGCAGCATTCGCGTCAGTGCGTTGGAGCGGCGCGCCTTGTATTCGGCCCAGCCCTCGAACAGCTGTTGCAGACGCTCGGCCGCCGCCTGTTGCGCGGCGTCGAGCGTGTAGCCGCGTGCGGCCAGCGTCTGATCGAGGTGGGTGCGGAACACCGCAGCGGGACTAGAAGTTCAGCGTGCGCTTGTCCACTGCCAGCGCCGGCACCAGCAGCAGGCCCAGGGCCGCGGGGGGCAGCAACACCGGATCACGACCTTCACCGGGAAGGGGCGCCGGGATGCCGCAGGCATCCGGACGCAGGGGCACTCCGGGCTGCCAGGGCCGGTACAGCAACCGGCCGCCGTCCACGGCCGGCAACGCCAGAGGTTGATCCAGATCCTGCAACC
>CAZTUT010000128.1:0-8265 GCA_964616395.1 uncultured Burkholderiaceae bacterium | reverse complement strand
GGCTGACGAACTTGTAGATGTACTCGAAGCGCGCATCCTCGCCCGAGTAGACGACGGCGCGGCCATCGCGCGTGACCGCGACCGTGGCACCCTCGCGCGCGGCGCGGCCCAGCGCGCTGCGCTTGACCGGCGTGCTGGCCGGATCGAACGGATCGATCTCCACCACCCAGCCGAAGCGGTTCGGCTCGTTCGGATGGCTCGCGGCGTCGAAACGCTCGTCGAACTCGTGCCAGCGCGCAGCAGCCCGGTAGCCAGGCCGCAGGCCCCAGCGTCGCAGGTGGGCATCGGGCTCGGCCGGCGCGTTGAAGTAGTAGATGAAGTTCTCTTCGCTGGTCAGGTAAGTGCCCCAGGGCGTGATGCCAGACGCGCAGTTGTTCAGCGTGCCCAGCACGCGCCGGCCATCGGGGTCGGCCGCAGTGCGCAGCAGCGAGTGGCCGGCAGCGGGGCCGCTGACGCGCATCGGCGTGGCGGTGGTGATGCGCCGCGCGTAGCGCGACGGCCGCACCACCTCCCAGCCGCCCTCGCGCTGGCGCACCTCGACCACCGACACGCCGTGCGCGGCCTGCGCCTTGCGTACCTTCTCGGCTGACCAGTTGGCCTGGCCATCGACGAACAGCAGGCCCTCGTCGACGTACTCGTGGTTCATCACCAGCAGCCCGCGCTCGCTGCCGTCGAGCGCGAAGTAATGGATGCCGTCGTGATGCATGCCCATCTGCGCTTCCTGCTCGGCCGCGCTGTTGCTGCCATCACGCCGGAACGGCGGGCTGCCGGCGGCCAGGCCGACCGGCTCGCCCCAGGCCGCGATGACCTGCACGCGGTAGCCATCGGGAACCGTGACCGTGTCAGCGGAGGAGACCGGCACGCCCGTGAAGCCGAGCATCGGCACACCGCCGGCCGATGCCGAGGCGCAGCCCGACAGCGCAGTGACGCCGGCCAGCGGCGCCAGCAGGCTGCACGCAGCAGCGCCGACGCCGCCGCGCAGCAGCGTGCGCCGGGCCGGCTCGGACACCTGATGGATCGTGGGGTTGGAGGAACAGTTGCTGTCCTCCATCGTGGTGAAGTCCTTGGCCATGGCAGTCCCGAGGAGTGGTCGACGGCATCCGGCATGCGCGGCTAGCGTTTGTCGGGGCTGATCATGACACCGGCATCACGCCGCGCGGGCGCTCAGGCTGGTGCGCGGCGTCGCGCGGAACAGACGCATATGCCCGGATCGCATGGTCCCGGCCGGAAGGCGCACACTTAGGGTCTGCAGAGTTTGCCCGGAGTATTCGCCATGGTCATGACTTCTATCCGGCTCGCGCTCACCGCAGCAGCGCTTGCGTTGCTTTGGGCTGCACTCCCGGCGCGCGCCGCGGACACGCAGGAGCCGGCGCCCGTGGTCGAGGCAGACCCGCTCGGACCGGCCCGCCAGGCCATCGCCGCCAAACGCTGGCCGGCGGCGGTCGCCGAACTGCGCAAGGTCAATGCAAACAACAGCGCCGACTGGAACAACCTGATGGGCTTCGCGCTGCGCAAGCAGGCCACCCCCGACCTCGACGGCGCGCAGCGCCATTACGACGCCGCCTTGCGGATCGACCCCAACCATCGCGGCGCGCTCGAGTACGCCGGCGAGCTGGCGCTGATGAAGGGCGACCTGCCAACCGCCGAAGCGCGCCTGGCTGCGCTGGTGCGCGTCTGCGGCAAGGGCTGCGAGGAGCGCGCCGACCTCGAGCGCGAGATCACGCGCTTCAAGGCCAACGGCAACCGCTGGCGGCCCTGAGCGTCGGCATCGGATGCTGCCCGTCGGCCAATGACGAGAGCGTAGCCCGGCGCGTATCGCGCGGTGACGGCCCACCCGGCGGAACCCGGGATCTGGACGTTTTACAGACCGCGGCGCGGCTCCTAAGCTCGGCCCATGCAAGCGAACACGACAGCACACGAACCGACAGCGCGTAACGGAGCGCAGCGATGAGCACGCAGCGCGCAGCGGTGGCAATCATCGGCGGCGGCGTGATCGGCTGCAGCATCGCGTGGCATCTGACGCGCCACGGCCTGACCGACATCGTGATTGTCGAGCGCAACGACCTGGGCTCGGGCGCGACCGCGCGCTCGGCCGGCCTGGTGGCGCGCGGCCGGCTGCATCCGCCGGCCATGGCGATGGTGCGGCAGACGCGCGAGGCGATTGACGTCCTCGAGCAGCTCGGCCAGAGCGTGGGCTTCCAGCGGGTCGGCAGCCTGCGCGTGGCGGTCAGCGAACCGCGCGCGCAGGAGCTGGTCAACATGGACGCGATGCTGGCGCAGGCCGGCGTGACGGTGCGCAATCCCGATGCCGCCGAGGCACGCACGCTGGCGCCGTTTCTAGACACCTCGACCGCGCTGCGCCGCTCGTACGTGGAAGACGACGGCTATGTCGACGCATACCGGCTGACAAGCGCCTACGCTGCGGCGGCGCGTGCCCGCGGCGTGCGCATCCTGACGCGCACCGCGGTGCGCGCGGTGCTGCACGGCGGTGGCCGCGTGCTCGGCGTCGACACCTCGGCCGGCGAGATCCATGCCGACTGCGTGATCAATGCCGGCGGCGCCTGGGGCATCGGCCTGGCCGAAGCGGTTGGACACCCGATGGGGGCCGCACCCACGCGCAGCCACTACTACATCACCGCGCCGCTGCCCGACGTGCCGCGCGACTTTCCGCTGATCTACCTGCCCGATGCGCGCGCCTACGCGCGGCCCGAGGTCGGCGGCGTGCTGCTCGGCGTGCAGGAGCCGCGCTCGCTGACCTTCGACGCGCGCACGCTGCCCGACGACATCCGCGACTATCCGCTGTCCGACGCCGACAACGAATGGGCCGAGCTGGCCGCGCAGGCCGACACGCTGCGCCCCTTCTTCCCGCGGCTCGACGCCTGGCCGCTTGCGCATCACATCACCGGCCTGTCGACCTACACGCCGGACGGCCGCTTCGTGCTCGGCCGCGCCGGACCGCTGGCTGGCTACTTGGTAGCCGGCGGCTGCTGCGGCACCGGGGTGTCGTGCTCGGGCGGCATCGGCGCGGCACTGGCCGCACTCGTTCTGGGCGAAGCCCCCGCGGTCGACCTGACCGACTTCGATGCCGAGCGCTTCGGGCCGATCGATCCGCATTCGCCGGCATTCCGCGAGCGCTGCGCAGCGGCGCGCGCCGGCAAGCTGCGGCTCGGCTGACCGCGCGGCCCGGCGCCGCGTTCAGCGCCCCGAGGCCATCAGCACGATGCCGGCCGCCACCAGCGCCGAGGCCAGCACGCGATCGCGGCCGAAGGGCTCCTTGAGCACGATCACGCCCAGCAGCGCGGCAAAGATCACGCTGCTTTCGCGCAGTGCCGAGACCTGCGCCATCGGCGCCAGCGTCATTGCGTGCACGACGAACACGTAGGCCAGCAGCATCAGCAGCCCGCCGATCAGGCCGCGCAACCAGCCCGTGCGCAACGCCTGCGCCAGTTGCGGGCCGCCGCGACGAGACCACGCAGCACCGCACACGGCCAAGCCGGTCAGCACGCTGAGTGCAGCCACGTAGCCCGCCGAGGTGCCGGCGCGGCGCGCACCCAGGCCATCGATCACCGTATAGGCGGCGATCATCAGCGCCACCGCGCTGGCCCACAGCAGCGTCTCGACATGCTGGCGACTGGGCGCCCGCCGCAGCGCCAGCACCAGGATGCCGCCCGAGATCAGCAGCACGCCGAGCAGGCCGATGGGGCTTGGCACCTCGTGCGCGACCAGCAGCGACATCAGCAGCACCAACAAAGGCGCCAGCCCGCGCGACACTGGATAGGCCAGACTGAGATCGCCGCGATAGGCGCGGATCAGGAAGTAAAAGTACAGGCAGTTGACCGTGACCGATGCGGCCAGCAGCGGCCAGCTTTCGATTGCTGGCAGGCCGGTGTAGAACAGGATGCCGAGCGCCGCCAGCGAGTTGGGCACCTTGATCACCGCCAGGGCCACCAGCGGATCGTCGCCCGCCTTGGCGATGAAGTTCCAGCCGGCGTGCATCATCGCCGCCAGCAGCACCAGCGCAAGCGGCAGCGGATCGATGCTCATCGGCGGGCGAAGGCCGGCGCCGCCGGCGTCAGAAGCGGTCCGGCGAGTACGGCGCGGGATCGATGAACGGCCGGCGCGCCGCCATCAGGTCGGCCACCAGCCGGCCGGTCACCGGACCGCTGGTCATGCCGTTGTGGCCGTGGCCGAAGGCCAGCATCAGGCCCGCATGGCCGCGCGGACTGCCGATCGCCGGCAGCGTGTCGGGCAGGCACGGGCGATGCCCCATCCACTCGGTGAAGCGCGCGGTGCGGATGCCCGGGTAGACCTGTTGGACCTGTTCGAGCAGCTTGCGCGCACGACGGTACTGCGGCGGCGCGTTCAGGCCGGCGAACTCCACGGTGCCGGCCACGCGCAGCCCGTCTTCCATCGGCGTGGCGTAGTACTTGTCCTCGGACACGGTGATCGGCATGCGCGGTTGCACGCCGGCGTCGGCGATCGTCACCTGGTAGCCGCGCTGGGTCTCCAGCGGAATGCGGATGCCCAGCGGCGCCAGCAGCGCGCTCGACCACGCGCCGGCGGCCACCACCACGCGCGCGGCCGCCAGCTCGCGGCCATCGTCCAGCGTGACCGTGACGCGGCCGGCCGCCTGCGTGCCGCGCAGCGCGCGCACCGCGGCCTGCTCGATGCGACCGCCATCGGCGACGAACTGCTGCGCCAGCGTGCGCACCAGCCGGTACGGATTCGACAGGTAGCCATGCTCCGGCAGCAGCACGCCATGCGTGAACGCCGGCGACAGCGCCGGCTCCATCTCGCGCATCTGCGCGCCGCTGAGCACCTCCATCTGGCCGCCGCGGTCGGAGCGGATCTTCCAGTCGGACATGCTGGCCTTCAGCGCCGCCTCGCTGCGGTACAGGTTGAGCGTGCCGGACCGATGGATCAGCGCCTCGCAGCCGGCGCCGCTCACCAGCGGCTCGTAGCAGTCATACACGTGCCGGTGAAGCGCACGCAGGCCGTCGGCGATCTGCTGGACGCGCGCCGGCGTGGCCGAGGCAGTGAAGCGCATCAGCCACGGCAGCGCGCGCAGCAAGTAGCGCGGCTGGATCGTCAGCGGGCCTTCGGGGTCGGACAGCCAGCCGGGGATCTTCTTGAACACGCCCGGCATCGCCAGCGGCACGCAGCTTCCCGGGCTGAGCGCGCCGGCATTGCCCTTCGAGGTGCCCTCGCCGGGGCCCTCGCGCTCCAGCAGCACGACCTCGTGCCCTTCGCGGCGCAGATAGGACGCGCAGCAGACGCCGACGATGCCGGCGCCAATCACGACGATGGGAGGATTGCTCATGATGCGGATCGCCAGGCCTGGGTGCGGCGGGCCACGCCGCGGGTCAGAAGGAAGTGCAGCACGCGCGCCGCCACGCAGGTGGCGGAGATCACGCACGCCATCGCGATCGCATAGGCGAACTCGCCGGCGTCGTCCATGTTGATGACCGCGATCGACGCCAGGCTGGTGTGGGTCGAGTACAGGAACACGACCGCCGAGACCGTGGTCATCGCGCTCAGGAAGAAGTAAATCGACACATCGAGGATCGCCGGCATGCACAGCGGCACCGTGACCCGCGCCAGCGTGCGAAAGCGCGAGGCCTTCAGCGAATCGGACACCGCCTCGAACTCCGGGTCCACCTGCTTGAGCGCGGTGAGCATCGTGAAGTGGGTGACCGAGTAGAAATGCACCACGGTGACCAGCACCAGGATGGTCATGCCGCCATACAGCGCGCCCAGCGGATTGCCCGGCTTGTTGAAGAAGAAGATGTAGGCCAGCCCGAGCACCAGGCCGGGCACCGCCATCGGCGTGGCGGCCAGCACCTGGATCAGCCGCCGCACCGGCGTCAGCGCGCGCGTCTTCTCCACCAGGTAGGCGCCGGTGAACACGATCAGCGTGCCGGCCACCGCGGTCCATGCGGCCAGCGTCAGGCTGTTGCGATAGGCCTGCCAGCCGCCGCCGGCGGCCAGATCGAAGTTGTAGTGCTTCAGCGTCAGGCTCAGGTTGTACGGCCAGAACTTGATGAACGAGCTGACCACCGCCACCACCAGCACGCCGACGATGCACAGCGCGATCACGCTGCAGAACGCCAGCATCAGCAGGTCGAAGCCGCGGCGCGGCGCGGGCGCGTACGGCACCGCGCGGCCCGACACCATCGCCACCTGACGCCGCTGTACCAGCCGCGCCAGCACGAAGGTGACCACCGCGCCGACCAGCAGCAGCACGCTGATGACCGCGCCGACCTCGAAGTTCTGCTGGCCGATCACCTGCTTGTAGATGTCGGTGGCCAGCACGTTGTACTGGCCACCGATCACCTTGGGGATGCCGAAGTCGGTGATCGACAGCATGAACGACACGATGCAGGCGCTGATCAGGCCGTACTTGGCGCCGGGCAGCGTGATGGTCCAGAACACGCGCCAGCGCGACGTGCCGAGCGACTCGGCGGCCTCGTAGTGGCGGCGATCGGCCAGCGTGAGCGCGGCGCTGATCACCATGAACGTGTGCGGGAAGTGCGCGAAGGTCATGCCGATGACGATGCCGATCAGCCCGTACACCGAGTGACCGAACATCAGCTCCTTGAGCACGCCCTTGTTGCCGAACAGCAGCACCAGCGACAGCGCGAACAGCAGCGACGGTGTGAGCAGCGGCACCAGCGCCACCGTGCGGAAGAAGCCCTTGAACGGCATGCACGAGCGGTGCACCGCATAGGCATAAATGAACGCCAGCGGAATCGTGACCAGCGTGCTGACCACGCCGACGACGAACGTGTTGCTGATCGACTGCCAGGCCGCGCCGGAGGCCAGGTAGCCGGTGTAGTTGGCCAGGCCGACGAACTGCCCGCGCGCGTCCTGCAGGCTGTGCAGCAGCACGAACAGCAGCGGCAGCGCCAGCCCGACGAGCAGGAACAGCGCCACGGCCACCGTGAGACCGCGCAGCGCCAGCGCGTCGCCGCGCACGCGCGGTGGCGCCGAGGCGGCGTTCAGCGGGATCGATGCCATGCAGGCAGGTGGGATGCGGAGCGAGCGCGCGGGCCGCGGTACCCCGGGCGGGCGCACCGCGGCGCGGTACGGCGAAGCGGCCTACTTCTTCGGATCGGCCTTCGAGCCGTAGCGCTTTTCCCACTCGGCCAGGATGCGCGTGCGGTTCTTCGCGGCCCAGGCGAAGTCCTGCTTCATGATGCGGTCGTCGATGTTCTTCTCCAGGTGCGGCAGCGGCTTGGCGTAGCCCGGAATGGCGGCGATTGCGCGGGTCGAGCCGTACAGCCGGTTGGCGGTCTCGGACACACCCCAGTCCATCAGCTTGCGCGCGGCGTCGAGCTTCTTGGTGCCCTTGACGATGGCCATCGCGTTCATGTCCCAACCCAGGCCGTCGCGCGGCATGATGACGTCGATCGGCGCGCCTTCTTCCTTCAGGCGCGAGCCGCGCACGTCGAAGCCGAGGCCAATCATGTACTCGCCCTTGGCGGCTACCGCCGCCGGCGCCGAGCCCGAGTGCATGTAGCGCGCCACGTTCTGATGCAGCGCGTCCATGAACTTCCAGCCTTCGGCCTCACCATAGAGCTGCAGCCAGGCCGACACGTACATGAAGCCGGTGCCCGACGAGGCCGGATGCGACATCACCACCTGGCCGCGATAGGCCGGGTTGGCCAGGTCCTTCCAGGTGGTCGGCTTCGGCGCCTTGAGCCGCTTGGCCTCGGCCTCGTTGAAGATGATCGCGCAGATCCAGCCCGAGTTGCCGAGCCAGCGCGGCGGGTTGTCCTTGTCGCGGAAGTTCGGCGACAGCTTTTCCAGTCCTCGGGGCGCGTACGGCAGCAGCAGGTCCATGTCCTCCAGCACCAGCAGGCTGGTCACCGCCAGGCCCCACACCACGTCGGCGCGCGGGTTCTCGCGCTCGGCGATCAGCTTGGCGGTCACCACGCCGGTGGAGTCGCGCACCCAGTTGATGACGACGTCGGGGTTGTCCTTCTCGAAGGCCGCCTTGTATGACTTCAGGTCGTCGTTCTCGTAGGCGGTGTAGACCACGATCTCGGTCTTCTGCTGCGCCCCTGCAAGCGACGGCAGTGCTGCGCTTGCAGCTGCCAGCGCCAGGCCGGTGTTGATTCGACGCCGTGACTGATCCATGTCTCCCCCGCCTCTTCGTAATTGGAATGCCCGTCACCGCCCCCTGGCAGGCGTCGGGATGAAAAGGTTTTCAGGGTAACGGAGCGCCGCGCGCAGCGTCAATGAAACGGTTCCGGGAAGCGGAAC
>CAZTUT010000127.1:0-8313 GCA_964616395.1 uncultured Burkholderiaceae bacterium | reverse complement strand
TCGTTGTGCAGCGTGGCATTGGACACCGTGGTGCCGCCGACAAAGACCGGCGCAAGGCGTGCCACCGGCGTCAGCGCGCCGGTCCGGCCCACCTGAATGTCGATGCCGAGCAGTTCGGTCACCACTTCCTGCGCAGCGAACTTGTGGGCCACCGCCCACCGCGGCTCGCGGGTCACGAAACCGAGCTGCCGCTGCAGGTCGAGCCGATCGACCTTGTAGACCACGCCGTCGATGTCGAACGGCAGGGCGGACCGTCTGGCCTCGGTTTCGCGGTGGAACTGCATCAGGCCATCGGCACCGGACACGACGCGCCGCTCGTCGTTGACCGGAACACCCAGCGACGCCAGCCAGTCGAGCGTGCCGTGATGACTGTCAGGCAGCGTAAGTGCTAGATCCCCCGCTGAGCGAACCTCGCCCAGGCCGTAGGCAAAGAACCGCAACGGTCGCGCCGCCGTTACCCGCGGATCGAGCTGCCGCAGGCTACCCGCCGCCGCGTTGCGCGGGTTGACGAACACCTTCTCGCCCGCCGCCTGCTGGCGCTGGTTCAACTGCTCGAAGTCGCGATGGAACAGCAGCACCTCGCCGCGCACCTCGAGCAGCGCCGGGGCGCCCGCGCGCAATCGCAGCGGGATCGCACGGATGGTGCGCACGTTGGCGGTCACGTCTTCGCCGGTCGTGCCGTCGCCGCGCGTGGCTGCGCGGGTCAGTTGGCCGTCCTCGTAGCGAAGGCTGATCGCCAGCCCGTCGAACTTGAGTTCGACCGCGTACTTGACCGACGGATCCGTATCGCCGAGCCCCAGCTCGCGCCGAATCCGGGCATCGAACGCCCGCGCGCCTTCGTCGGAGATATCGGTCTCGGTCCGGATCGACAGCATCGGAACGGCATGCTCGACCGGCGCAAACGTCGTTGAGGCCGCGCCGCTGACGCGCTGCGTCGGCGAGTCGGGCGTTATCAGCGACGGGAACTGCTGCTCGAGCGCCTCGAGCGCCTGGAACAGGTGGTCGTACTCGGCATCAGGGACCGTCGGTGCATTCAGCACGTAATACGCGTGATCGTGCTGGGCGATCTGCGAGCGCAGCGCAGCCACGCGCGCGGCAGCCAGACCCGCGTCGCCGCTCATGCGTACAGGCGCTGGGCGCGGGCGCCACCCGGCTCGATCGCTGCCGCGCGCATCTCCGCATAAAGCGCTTCGAGCTGCGGCGCCACGTCTTCGATCGATGCCGCGGTCACCGGCCGACTGTTGTCGTCGACCAGGAGAGCGCCGAGATCACGCGCAAGCCGTTCGCCCGCCGAGTAGAGCGTCGCAAGCGGACTGGCCGACACCGGCGCAAGCGGTACGTCGAGGTCGATCGTGAGCCGGGCACCCGCGGGATCGTGCGCAGTCAGCGTCACGACGGTGGCGCCGTTGGCGTCGGTCAGCTCCCAACGAGCGGCCTCGAACTGCGTGAAGCCGGCACCTGCGGCGGCAACGCCGATACGCGTCAGATCCCATGCCAGCCCCTGGCCATCATGCGCCAGCGTCAGGCCGATCGTCACGTCGAAGCGCGCGACCGTCTGGTCGAGCTGCTCGGCCATGCTGACCATCTGGCGGACGTCGGGCACATCGAAATCCGCATCCAGCGCGACCGCCATCTGCTGGACAACCGCGATGAAACGCGATGCCGCAATCGGGTCGAGCCGGCCGGCGCGGCTGGCGAGCTGGGTCGCCACCAGCAACTCCATGTAGAAGCCAAAGCGGTCGGGTTCGACCCACTGCTGGCTGCGCGGATCCCATGCGACCAGGAACATCGGCAGCGGACTGCCCAGCCGCGCCAGCGGCAGCGCGGCATCGATCAGCGCCACGCCGTCGACCGCATGCGTGCAGCGCAGCTCGATCACCCAGTCGATCTTCGGGTCCTCGACCCAGGCAGCGGCGCCGCCTGCGTGGCCGCCCGGGTGACTTCCATGACCCGTCGGCGCCGGCGGCAACGACGATGCACGAGGCGCCGCCTCGGACGCGGTGCCTGGCTGCGTCGCAAGTTCCGCGTTCCCGTCGTCATCGTCGGACCGGCGATCGAAACGCGGCTCCAGACGTGGCTCGAACCTCGGCTCGAGACGGCCGCCGCGCAGCACGCTCATCGGCAGCTCGGTGACCTCGACCGAGGGCGCGGGCGGTACGACGTCCACGGCGCCAGACGCACCGGGCGCCCGCGCGGGCGGCTGCGGATCGAGCAGCGGATCGCCGACGTTGCCGCGTACCGACGCATCGAGCTTGCGTAGCGCCTGACGTTCCTTCCACTTGCCATAGCTGAACAGGGCCACCAGCAACACGGCAGCCGAGCCGAGCAAGGCGATGTGAAGGTCGCTCAGTTGCATCTTGGCGGCACCCCGGTCACGCGGCCTCGGCGGTCAGCCGCGCAGCGGCATCGATGTCGACAGCAACGATGCGGGACACCCCCTGTTCCTGCATGGTCACGCCAACCAGCTGTTCCGCCATTTCCATCGCAATCTTGTTGTGCGTGATGAAGAGGAACTGGGTACCCGGCTCGCCCGGGCTGCCGGTCATCGCCCGGACCATGTTGCAGAAGCGGTCGGTATTGGCGTCATCCAGTGGCGCGTCGACCTCGTCGAGCAGGCAGAACGGCGCCGGGTTGAGCTTGAACAGTGCGAACACCAGCGCGGTGGCCGTGAGCGCCTTTTCGCCGCCGGACAGCAGATGAATCGTGCTGTTGCGCTTGCCCGGCGGCTGCGCCATCACCTGCACGCCGGCATCGAGGATCTCCTCGCCGGTCATCACGAGCCGTGCCTCGCCGCCGCCGAACAGCTTGGGGAACAACTGACCGAACTGCACGTTGACCTGCTCGAACGTGCTGCCCAGCAGGTCGCGCGTCTCGCGGTCGATCTTGCGAATCGCATCTTCGAGCGTGGTGATGGCAGCGGTCAGGTCGGTCGACTGCGCATCGAGATAGGCCTTGCGCTCGCGTGACGTGGTCAGCTCATCGAGTGCGGCCAGATTGACTGCGCCGAGCGACTCGATCTCGGCTGCGAGCCGGCCGATCTCGGCCTGCAACGCGCCCGCGCGCTGCGGCTGCGCTTCGAGGCGCTGCGCCAGCGCTACTTCATCGGCGCCCACCTCGGCAAGCTGTTGACCAAACTGTTCGGCGTTCAGCCGCGCCGCCTGTTCCTTTAGTTGAAGTTCAGTGATGCGATCGCGTCGGGGCTGCTGCTCGCGCTCCAGCGTCAGACGTCGCTCGTCGGTGGCGCGCAGCCGCTGCGCGAGCTCATCCTGCCGGCTGCGCGCGGAGGCCAGTGCCTCCTCGGCGCCGGTCCGCTTGCCAAGCCACTGATCGAGCCCGCCGCGCGCCGCCGAGTCGTCGAGCCGCGCCAGATCGAGCGTCGCGGCTTCGACATCGGCCGCCAGTCGGGCGGCATCGTCGGCAGCCACGGCGGCCGACTGCCCCAGATCGGCAACCCGCTGGCGTGCGGCCCCCAGTTCGAACTCGATCCGGCTGATCTCGGCCAGCGCGCGCTGACGCGCCTCGCGTGCCTCGCGCAGCCGTGCATCCGCGCCCTCGTAGGCCTCGCGCGCCGCCTCGACCGCCTCCTGCTTCGCGGCCAGTTCGAGGTCGAGTTGCTCGAAGCGGCTGTCCGCCTCGCCGCGATGGCCACGCAGTTCATCCTCGTGCCCGGTGATCTCGCGCAGCTCGTCGTCGATCTGGCTGCTGCGATGACGGACCCGCTGTACGGTCTCGTTCAGGCGAACCGCTTCGAGCTGCGCGGTGTGCAACTGGCCGCGCAGCCGCTCGCTTGCCAGCCGCTCCTGCTGCTGCGCTTCCTGCGCGAGGCGGAGCGCCGATTCGGCGCGCGCCAACGCGGCGACCGACTGCTCGACCAGCAGCCGCTGCGCACGCAATTCGCGATCGACGTTCTCGATCTCCTGCCGGCGTGCCAGCAGGCCGGCCTTGCGGTCATCGGCGGCGTGAAAGCGCACGGCATGCCGGGACACACGATGGCCGCCCTTGACGACGAACTGGGCACCCGCGGGCAGTTTGTCGCGCGCTGCCAGCGCGCTGGCGATGTCATCGGCCACATAAGTGGAGGCCAGCCAGTCGCCCAGCACCGACGTCAGCGCTGCGTCATGGCCACGCACCATCTCCGCCAGCCGTCGATGGCCGGCGATTGCGGAACCCTCGGCCGCGGAAACGGCGGTCGCGGTTGAAAAGAACGCCACGCGCGCCGGCGGCGCATTGCCAGCCAGACCGCCCAGCGAATCGAGCCGGCTGACCTCAAGACCTTCGATGCGCTCGCGCAGCACCGCCTCGAATGCCGCCTCCCAGCCCGGCTCGACCTTCAGCTTCTGGAACAGCCTCGGCAGCCCATCGAGGCCCTGTGAACGAAGCCACGGATCGAGCTTGTCATCGGCCTCGACCTTGGCCTGCAGATCGCGCAACGCGAGCAGCCGCGCCTCGAGCCGCGCCAGCAGGTCGGAGTCGCGCGTGCGCGCCTCCAGCAGCGCCTGACGCTCGGCCTGCAACTGCGGCACGCGCTCATCGGCCTGCGCAAGACGCGCGCTGGCAGCCTCGTGCTCGGCCTGCAGCCGCTCGACGTCGGCATTGAGCGACGCGAGCCGCGCTTCGTCGGGCTGCCCGATTCGATCGCGCTCCTCCTGCAACCGCTCGCGCCGTTGCAGCAGCGCCGACAACTGCCGGTCGATTGCGCGCTGCTCGGTGCCGGCGGCCTCGATCGCCTGCTCGGCCATCGCTGCCTGCGATCGGCTCTGGGTCAGCGCCTCGCGGGCACGCTGATACGCCTCTTCCGCCGCCGGTACGGCAACTTCGTGCGCCTCGGCGCGGGCACGCGCCTCTTCGAGCCTGACCGCACCGTCCTCGATCTGCTGCCGCAATTCGTCGCCACGGCGTCCGAGATCCTCGGACTCCTGCTGCCTGCGCTGGCGACTGGCGCCGAGCGACTCGATCTGCGCGTTCAGGCGCGCGCGACCGTCGACGATCATCCGGATTTCGGATTCGAGCTTGCCGATCTCGGCATTGATCTGCAGCACCTCGCCCTGGGCCGCATGGACTGCATCGCCAGAGGCGTAGTGCGCAGCGCGAATCTCTTCCAGTTCGCGCTCGGCGGCGCGCAGTTCGGCCACATGCGCTTCGAGCGCGGTGGTCTTCTGGGCGATCTCGCGCGCGACCCGATCCTGCTCGGCCACCGCGTCGCGCTTGCGGGTCAGCCAGAGCAACTGCTGCTGTTCGTCATGGCGCGCCTTCAGATCGCGGTAGCGCTGCGCCACCTCGGCCTGCTGTTCGAGCTTGCCGATCTGGGCGCCGAGTTCGCGCAGGATGTCCTCGACGCGGGTCAGGTTGTCTCGGGTATCGGACAGCCGGTTCTCGGTCTCGCGCCGACGCTCCTTGTACTTGGAGACCCCGGCGGCCTCTTCCAGGAACACCCGCAGTTCCTCCGGGCGTGCCTCGATGATGCGCGAGATCATGCCCTGGCCGATGATTGCGTACGCGCGCGGCCCGAGGCCCGTGCCGAGGAACATGTCCTGCACGTCGCGGCGCCGCACGACCTGATTGTTGATGTAGTACGAGCTTGCGCCATCGCGGGTCAGCACCCGCTTGACGCTCAGATCGGTGAACCGCCCCCACTCCCCCTGAATACGGCCATCGGTGTTGTCGAACGCAAGCTCCACGCTGGCGCGGCCTGCCGGCTTGCGGTTGCCGGAGCCGTTGAAGATCACATCCTGCATCGACTCGCCGCGCAGCTCGGACGCCTTGCTCTCGCCCAGCACCCAGCGAACCGCGTCGATCACATTGGACTTGCCACAGCCATTGGGGCCGACCACGCCGACCAGCGCGCCGGGAACATCGATATGGATCGGATCCGCGAAAGACTTGAATCCTGCCAGCTTGATCTGCCGCAGACGCACGTTTCGACTTCCAGGGAAGAGATGCCCGGATGCAGGCTCTCGGGTTGCACGGGACCGGCGCGGGGAACGACGCGGCCTACCGGTAGAATCATAGCCAACTCGCCTGTCCGCCCACGCCATTGTGCACAGCGGTCGCCGCGATATCCCGATCACTCCCCGGTTCCGTATCGCATGGCGGTGCGGATTCATCTTTTCCGCCGATGACAACCCGCCCCAAGACCACGCTCGACACCTTCGCGAATCCGAATCCGGGTCGCGACTACCTTGTCCACATCGAGGTGCCGGAGTTCACCTGCCTGTGCCCGCTGACCGGCCAGCCGGACTTCGCCACCATCGTCCTCGACTACATCCCGGAAAAGAAGAACGTCGAGCTGAAGAGCCTCAAGCTGTACATGTGGTCGTTCCGCGATCAGGGCGCGTTTCACGAGGCCGTGACCAACCGGATCCTCGATGACCTGGTCAAGGCCACCGCGCCGCGCTTCATGCGCCTGACCGCGCGCTGGTACGTGCGTGGCGGCATTTTCACCACGGTTGTGGCCGAGCACCGCCGGCGTGGCTGGAAGCCGCAGCCTCATGTCGAGCTCGGCCGGGTCGATGTGCAGGGCTCGGCGCTGCGGCCGTAAGCGGGATGCAGCGATGAACCCCGATCTCGACCGCCTGCAGCCGTATCCGTTCGAGCGGTTGCGCGTGCTGTTTGCGGGCATCGAGCCGCCTGCCGGACTGCCGAACATCAATCTGTCGATTGGTGAACCCAAGCATCCGACACCGACGCTGGTGCGCGACGCGCTGGTCGCCGCCCTGCCCGGCCTGGCCAGCTACCCGCTGACAGCCGGAACCGACACCCTCCGGCAGGCGATCGCAGGCTGGCTGATGCGGCGTTTCGGACTGCCGAGCGTTGACTTCGCCTCCCAGGTGCTGCCGGTCAACGGGTCGCGCGAGGCGCTCTTCTCCTTCGCTCAGGCGGTCATCGACCGAAGCCGCGACGCGGTCGTGGTGTCGCCCAATCCTTTCTATCAGATCTATGAAGGCGCGGCGCTGCTGGCGGGTGCGCGTCCGCTGTACCTGCCGACGACACCGGACAACGGTTTCCGGATGGCATTCGACAGCGTTGCGGCGGCCGACTGGTCGCGCGTCCAGCTCGTCTACGTGTGCACCCCCGGCAATCCGAGCGGCCACGTGATGTCGCTCGATGAGTGGCGCGATCTGTTCGCGCTGTCGGACCGGCACGGCTTCGTGATCGCCTCCGACGAGTGCTACTCGGAGATCTATTTCGACGAGTCGCGGCCGCCGCTGGGCGGCTTGCAGGCAGCCCAGGCGCTGGGGCGCGACCGGTTCGAGCGTCTGGTCGTATTCGGCAGCCTGTCCAAGCGATCGAACGCGCCCGGCCTGCGCTCCGGCTACGTGGCCGGCGATGCGGCGCTGCTACGCAAGTTCCTGCTGTATCGGACCTATCACGGCAACGCGATGAGCCCGCCCGTGCAGGCGGCCAGCATTGCAGCCTGGAACGACGAGGCGCACGTGCAGGAGAATCGCCGGCTGTACGCGACCAAGTTCGCGCAGGCCACGCCGATCGTCTCGGCCGTGCTGCCCACCGCCGTGCCCGATGCCGGCTTCTATCTATGGGCTCGCGTCCCGGGCGGCGACGATGCCGCCATGGCGCAGCGCCTGCTGGCCGAATGCAATGTCACGGTGCTGCCGGGCAGCTACCTGTCGCGCACCGTCGATGGTTTCAACCCTGGGGCTGGCTATCTGCGCATTGCGCTGGTGGCCGGCGTGGATGAAGTTCTGACGGCTGCGCGACGTATCGCGCAATGCCGATGACCGGCAAGGAAATTTGCAAATGAGCGCACTCGAACAATTGATCAATGACGCCTGGGAAAAGCGCGCAGAGCTGCAGCCTGGAACCGGTGGCCCGGTGGCCGATGCCGTCGAGCGCGTGATCGCCGACCTCGATGGCGGCGCACTTCGCGTTGCCCAGAAGGTTGATGGCACGTGGCAGGTCAATCAATGGATCAAGAAAGCGGTCCTGCTCTCGTTCCGCCTGCGGGCCAATGCGCCGCAGGGCTTCGATGGCAAGGCGCCGTTTCAGTTCTACGACAAGGTGGCCACCAAGTTCGCTGACTGGGCGCCCGCGCAATTCGAGGCGGCCGGCGTGCGGGTGGTGCCCCCGGCCGTCGCTCGCCGCGGCGCTTACATCGCCCGCAACACCGTGCTGATGCCGTCGTACGTGAATATTGGCGCCTATGTCGACGAAGGCACGATGGTCGATACCTGGGCCACCGTGGGCTCGTGCGCGCAGATCGGCAAGAACGTCCACCTCTCGGGCGGCGTCGGCATCGGCGGCGTGCTGGAGGCGCTGCAGGCCAATCCGACCATCATCGAGGACAACTGCTTCATT
>CAZTUT010000126.1:0-8837 GCA_964616395.1 uncultured Burkholderiaceae bacterium | reverse complement strand
CGCGAGCCGTACCAGCTCGTCATCTCGGCATCGATCAGATCGATCGTCGCTGCCGGATAGCGCTGGCGCAGCGCCGCCGCATCGGCCTCGCCGAATGGATAGGGCTCGCTCGACAGCAGCACGCGCTGCGCACGCGGCACCGCCTCGTCGAGATCGACCACCGGATAGCGCGCCGCGCCGGCAAAGCCGCCGGCCTCGTGCAACACCTGCCAGCCGACCGCCGCCAGCGTGCGCGCGATGTAGGTGTCGGCCGCCACCGACATCCACGGGTCCTTCCAGCACAGGTAGAGCACGCGCTCCGGCGCGAGTGTGCGGGCGAGCGCCGCACATTGCGCGAGCTCGGCATCGAGTGCTTCGATCAGCCGGTCCGCCTCGCGCTCGCGGTCGAACAGCGCGCCGGCCAGCCGGTACAGCGCGCGGTTGTCTTCGGGCGCGTTCGGATGCGTGACCACCATGTTCGGCACGAAGGCGCGCATCGCCTCCACGTCCTCGCGCCGGTTTTCGTCGACGTTGACGATCACGTGCGTGGGCGCCAGCGCGCGCAGCTTGCGCAGGTCGACGTCCTTCGTACCGCCGACCTTGGGCACCGCGCGCAACGGTTCGCGCGGATGGATGCAGAAGCCGGTGCGACCAACCACCTGCGCGCCCAGGCCCAGGTCGAACAGCAGTTCGGTGATCGACGGCACCAGCGAGACGATGCGCGCTGCGCCGCCGAGCGCCGCGTGGCGCGTGCCCAGCGCATCGGTGCAGCGATCGTCGCTCCGATCGACCTCCGATGCGCTCATGCGGGCGGCGCGTCCTTCGCCTTGCGCGGCTTGTAGGGCCGGTTGCCCATCAGCCGGTCGAACGCCCAGTTGGGCAGCACGCGCAGCAGCTTGGCCACCACGCCCATCTGCCACGGGATCACTGCATAGCTGGTGCCGGCGTCGATGCGGTCGGCCGCCCGTCGCGCGAAATCGGCTGGCTCCATCAGGAACGGCATCCGGTACGGGTTCTTCGCGGTCAGCGGCGTGCGTACGAAGCCCGGCGCCACGGTGACCACGCGCACGCCGGTGCGGCGCAGTTCCACCCGCAGGCTCTCGCAGTAGCTGATGGCCGCCGCCTTCGACGCGCAATAGGCCTCGGAGCCCGGCAGACCGCGGATGCCGGCCACACTCGCAATGCCCACCAGCGTGCCGCGGCCGCGCGTGCGCATCGGCGCGATGAACGGATGGAACGTATGCGCAAGCGCCAGCACGTTGGTGTCCATCACGCGCCGGAACGCCTCGAGGTCCTCGTAGTACTCGGTCAGCACACCCTCGGAGATACCGGCGTTGGCGATCACCACGTCGACGCCCCCGGTGGCGGCCTCGAAGGCGCGCGCGGCGGCGATCAGCGCGTCGCGATCCGTGACGTCACAGGCGTAGGTGTGGTGCCGGCCCGGCAGCGCTGCGGCCAGGGCGGCAAGCACGCTGTCGCGCCGCGCCACCAGCCCCAGCGTGGCGCCGCGCGCCGCGTACTCGCGCGCCAGCGCCTCGCCGATGCCGCTCGATGCGCCGGTCAGGAAGACGTTCATCGCGCGGCGAAAAATATGTACCTGACCCCGATTTCTTACTTGCGGCCGCGTTCGGTTCGGGCGCGGGCGATCAGGAAGTCGAGCACGGCGAGCGTGCCTTCGCGCGAGCTGACCATCGACGGCGAGGTGATGAACTTGCCGTCGACCGCCATCGCGGGCGTGCCGTCGATCTTGTAGGCGCGCCAGATCTGGCCGGCCCGGCTGACGCGCGAGTTGACGCCGAACGAGGCGAAGGTCTCGTTCCAGCGCGCGCTGTCGATGCCGTTATTGGCCATGAAGGCAGTGATCTCCTTCGGATCGAGCAGGGAGCGACGGGTATTGTGGAGCGCGGAGAACACCTTCTCGTGCACGTCGAGCCGGTTCAGCGCCTCGAGCGCGTAGTACATCCGCGTGTGATTGACGGTTTCCTCATTCCAGTTGATCGAGATGCGCTTGAACTCGACATCGGCGGGCAGCGTCTTCTTCCAGCGCTCGAGATCGGGATTGAACGCGAAGCAGTGCCGGCAGCTGTACTGGAAGAACTCCAGCACCTCGATCCGGTTGCCGTCGACACGCTGCGCCGGCACGACCGGCCGATAGTCGCGCAACTCGACCGGCTGGGCGCCCTTGCCCTGCGCATGCGCGACCAGCGGCAGCGCCAGCGTGGCGGCGATCAGGTGACGGCGATCAAGTCGGATGGGCTTGGACATCTTTCGTTACCTCGAAATTTAATGACGGAGCGGACCACAGGTCAGATAACGCACGAGCACCGCTGCGGCTGACCGCAGGGCGGCGCCGGCCGCGGCCTACTTGAGCCGGATCACCTGCGCGTCGATCTTGTTGTCCGACAGCAGCTTGCGGGTGCGATTCACCTCGTCGAGCTGACCGTACGGACCCAGCCGCACACGGTACAGCGTGGCGCCGCCCTGCTCCACCGGGAAAACGCGGGCATCGAGCCCGAGCATGGCGAGCCGGGCGCGCATCGTGTCGGCGTCCTCGGCGGTCTTGAACGCACCGGCCTGCAACACGTAACGGGTGCCCTCGTCGGCGGACTCGGCCGCCTTGGCGGCCTGTTCGGCGGCGGCCTTGGTCTCCGACGGCGCCTCGATCTTCGGCACGTCGCCTTTGGCGGCCGGGGGCGGCGGCGGCGTGACCGGCGCACCGTACAGCGGCTGGTTAGGGTCGGGCAGTTTGCCGTCGGCGCCGGGTTTCACGTTCTCGGTCGGCCGCTGCACCTTGTTGACGAACGGAATCGGCGCGTTGGTCAGGTAAAGCGCGACCGCGACCGCAATGCCGAGCCCGAGCACCAGCCCGACGATGAAGCCGATCAGCGTGGAGCCGCGCTGCCCCGACGGCAATGCGCGGCGATGAATGCGAGTCTGCATGGGCGGCATTGTAGGACGGTGCCCGGCACGGCGGCGCCGGGGGGGCCAGGCTGGCGCCAGCTACATCCGCTCGGGCGCGGAGACGCCCAGTAGCGCCAACCCGTTGCGCAGCACCTGGCGGGTTGCCAGCAACAGCGCCAGCCGGGCAGCACGCACCGGCGCCTCGTCGACCAGCACGCGCTCGGCGTTGTAGAACGCATGGAAGTCAGCGCCGACCTCCTTCAGCGCGAAGGCGATCTGATGCGGCGCGAGTTCGTCGGCCGCCGCCTTCACCACATCGGGCCAGGACGCCAGCCGCTGCAGCAGCGCCAGCTCACGCGGCGCGGTCAGCGGCGCCAGATCGACCGACAGCGCGCCGGCCTCGTCCAGCGTCCAGCCGCGCTCGGCGGCCTGTGCCAGCACCGAGCAGATGCGCGCATGCGCGTACTGCACGTAGTAGACCGGGTTCTCGTCGCTGCGCGACTGCGCCAGATCGACGTCGAACGTGAACTCGGTGTCGGCCTTGCGCGAGGCCAGGAAGAAACGGGTGGCATCGCGACCGGCCCACTCCAGCAGGTCGCGCAGCGTCACGTAGCTGCCGGCGCGCTTGCTCATCTTCACTTCCTCGCCGCCCTTCATCACCCGCACCATCTTGTGCAGCAGGTAGTCGGGAAAGCCGCGAGGCACGGCCACGCCCAGGCTGCGCGCGGCCGCCTGCACGCCGGCGCGCACCCGCGCCACGGTGCCGTGGTGATCGGCGCCCTGCACGTTGATCACCTTGGCGAAACCGCGCTGGAACTTGACCACGTGGTAGGCAACATCGGGTACGAAGTACGTGTAGGTGCCGTCGGACTTGCGCATCACGCGGTCCTTGTCGTCGACCATCTTCTGGCCGGCCGGGCCCACGTCACCCATCTCGGTGGTGCGCAGCCACAGCGCGCCCTCGGCCTCGTAGGTCATGCCGGAGGTGGTCATCGCCTGCACCGCCGCCTCGACCTTGCCATCGGCGTACAGCGACGACTCGAGGAAGAAGTTGTCGAAGCGCACGCCGAAGGCGGTCAGGTCGGTGTCCTGCTCGTGCCGCAGGTAGGCGACGCTGAAGCGCCGGATGTTGTCGAGGTCCTCGACGTCGCCGCTGGCCTGCACCGGCGCGCCGTCGCGCGCGGTTTGGATCGCACGATCGAGAAACTCGCGGGCGATGTCGAGGATGTAGTCGCCGCGATAGCCGACCTGCTCCTCATCGATCGCCTCGCCGCGCAACTGGCGCGCGCGCAGCTGCACGCTGCGGGCCAGCGTCTCGATCTGCACGCCGGCGTCGTTGTAATAGAACTCGCGCGTCACCTGCCAGCCCTGCGCAGCCAGCAGGTTGGCCAGCACATCGCCGAGCGCGCCCTGGCGCGCATGACCCAGGTGCAGCGGACCGGTCGGGTTGGCCGACACGAACTCCACCATCACGCGCTCGCCGGCATGATCGCTGCTGGAGCCGAAGCACTGACGCTCGCGCAGCGCGACGTGGACCACCGCCTGCTTGGCGGCCGCGGTCAGCCGCAGGTTGATGAAGCCGGGACCGGCAACCTCGACCGCCTCGATCAGACCCTGTCCGGCCGGATTGACCTTGAGCGCCACCGCGATTGCGGTGGCAACTTCGCGCGGATTTTTCTTCAGGCCGCGCGCCGCCTGCATCGCGACGTTGCAGGCCAGATCGCCGTGCGCCTCGACCTTGGGTCGCTCCAGCAGCACCGGCGCGCCGGCGGCGCCGATACCGGCAAGCGCCTGTTCGATCAGGGCGACGATCTGCTGTGTGTGCTGGGCAAGCATGGCGCGGGCGCGCGAGGCGCGTTGCGGAACGGAGGCGGCAGTTTAATGAGGTGCGGCGACCGATGGTCGCGCCGCGACAGCCGATCAGTCCGGCCGATCCGGCACCGGCCCCGATCCGGCCTTCAACGCACATATCCTCCCAGGCTGCGATGTCGATACGCGATGGCTTCTGGGCTGACTCGGCGCTCGCGTCAGACGCAACGCCAAGACCGCCCGCGCGACCGGGCTTCGGATCGAGGAGGCTCTTGATGACACGACTTCCCCTTATCGCGGTGTTCATCGTGGCCTTGCAAATCGGTGTCGCCGCCGCTTCGGAGGCAGCCAAGCCCGCCACCGCTGAATTCGTCACCTGCGAGGCCGACGAAGCACGTCGCAAACTGCGGTCTGAAGAGTTGCAGCGCATCGTGGCCGAGGACCAAGCCGACAGGAAGCCTGCCTCCGGCGGTATCGACTGGAATGTCGTCACCGCACGGGACGAAGCACGGCGAAAGCGCGTCGGCGAGATTTTTGGCGAGGGCTGCTTCAGCGAAGCCCGCGACTACCTGGCCGCCGCACTGGTGTTTCAGCACGGCAACGTTCCGGAACACTTCTTTCAGACCTATCTGTGGGCCCGCAAGGCCCGCGACCTTGGCGGCGGCAAGCAGGCCCGTGGCCTTGCTGCGATGGGCATCGACCGCTACCTGATCAACACCGGTCAGCGGCAGATCTTCGGCACCCAGTTTTCAATGACCACGGAACGGTGCCTCTGCCTCGAAGAAGTCGAAGAAACATTTCCGGAGAACCTGCGGGTCGAAGAGGGAAACATGCCACTGGAGATGGCGCTGTCCTTCCAGAGCAGTCGCAACAAGGACAAGCCAGCATGCGAGGCTGTCAGGTACTGCCCCCGGAAACTCAAGCCAACGCCAAAGGGCACGGTGCCCGGCCTCTGGTAGCCGGCCAAGGCCCCACTGCGGAAGCGATCAGCGCCTGCCGGCGGGCGGCATGTTCACTCGGCGCGCTCGCGCCTGAACGCCGCCACCGGCGCACCGGCGGCGGTGCGCAGTTCGAGCCGATCGGCCTCGATCCGCATCGTGGCCACCGTGTCGAGCGCACGCAGGTAGGCCTGCTCCTGGGCCATCACGCCGTCGCCACCGCACATCATTCGCGTGCTGCCGCCGCCCTTGAGGGTGAGCTTGCTGCCCTCGGCCTGATACGAAGCGAAGTAGCGGTTGCAGCCGGCCGAGCCGCTGGCGCGGCCGTCGGCACCGAAGGCGAGCGTGATCTTGCTGCCGGGCACCAGCGCGGCCAGCGCGCCGGAATCGCGCGCCAGCGTGGTGGCGCTCCAGGTCGTGCCCGGCAGCGAGGGCGGGGCGCTCGCTTCAGGCGACGAGGGCGTCATCGCACAACCCGCCAGCGCGAGCGTCAGGGCAGTGGCAGCCGCCACGCGCTGCGCGGCCTTCGTGAACGCGGTCATCGACTCTCTCCATGAAAAACAGCGGCGCGCGCAGCGCGAGTTGCGGTGAATCCGGGCCACAGGATAGCGGCTCGCCGTCAGGCCGCGCACACGTGTGGCGCCGCCGGACGGGCCGGCTTACGATCGCCGGATGCGAACCGTGATCGATCATCTGGTGGTGGCCTGCGCCGATCTGGCGCAGGGGGCCGAGTGGGCGCAGCAGACCTTCGGCGTGGCGCCGGCCGGCGGCGGCAAGCACGCGACGATGGGGACCCACAACCGGCTGCTGCGGCTGGGACCGCGCTGCTATCTGGAACTGATCGCCATCGATCCGGACGGCACACCGCCCGCGCAGCCGCGCTGGTTCGATCTGGACAACCCGGCGCTGCAGCAACGCATCCGCAGCGCGCCAGAGCTGGTGACCTGGGTCGCGGCCACCGACGACATCGTCGAGGCCGTGGTCAAGGCGCCGATGCTGGGCGAGGTGTCGGCACTCTCGCGCGGTGCCTTTGCATGGCGCTTCGCGCTGACCGAGGGTGGCCGGCTGAACTTCGGCGGCGTGCTGCCGTTCGTGATCCAGTGGGACAGCGCGCACCCGGCCGAGTCGATGGAGGACAGCGGATGCGAGCTGCTGGCGTTGAATCTTGCGCATCCGGCCGCGGCCAGCGTGCTCGAGCTGTTCCGCGCGTTGCGGGTCAGCGGCCCGGTCGAGATGGGTGCCGGTCCGCGTCAGTTACAGGCGCGGATTCGAACGCCGCAGGGCGAGGTCACGCTGAGTTCGCCGCCGCCGGTGCCCGGCAACTGAGCGCGCCGAAGACAACGCGAACCGAGAAGCGGACCGCGGGCACGACACCGCGCCCGCGCAGGGGCCGGCGCCGCCGGAGCCGGTCAGGCCATTGCGAACCGGCAGCCGGGCCGCTCAGGACCACGCCAGCCGCGGCAGCTTGAACAGCGGCTGCACGCGCCCGACTTCGGTGCCGCGATAGTTGCGCAGCACCGGCTGCGCGAAACGCGCCAGTGGCGTGGACTCCGGATCGTCGATCACGCCGAGCTGCACCAGCACCTCGACCGTGGCCGCCATCAGCGCGCGCACGTTGCCATCGGCCACGCGCACGGCAATGCCCAGGCCGCGGCTGCGGATGCCGAGCGCCTGCACGCCGTCGGCACCGATCTTGGCGACGATGTCGCCGTCGAGGCCCGGATCACCGGAACGCCCCGCGCCGCGCGGCAGGCCGGCCTGCATCAGCGCCAGGTCGCTGCGGCGCGTGCCTGACACCAGGTCGGGGTGGCGCGCCATCGCATAGCGAAGCGCGGCCAGCGCCGGCGTCTCGCCGCGCGCCAGCCGGCCGAACGCGTGCGCCAGCGCCGTCAGCGGCAGCGCGTAGTTGGGCGCGCTGCAGCCGTCGATGCCCATCGGCAGATCGCGCGCGCCGCTGACCTTCTTCACGCTGTCACGAATGCGCTGCTGTACCGGCGCATCCGGGTCCAGATAGCCGCGCAGCGGCTGGCCGTGCAGCCGGCAGTAGGCCAGCATGCCGCTGTGCTTGCCCGAGCAGTTGTGAAACAGCGGGCTCCAGCGCACGCCCGTAGGCGGCTCTTCGCCCACCGCCGAGAAGTAGCTCGGCACATGGCAGCCGCACTGCAGATCGGACTCGCGCGCGCCGATCGCATCGAGCATCGCCCGCGCGGTGGCCACGTGCATCGCCTCGCCGCCATGGCTGGCGCACATCAGCGCCACCTCGCGCGAGCTGAAGCCGAATCGCTCGGCGCCGCCGTCCTCGATGAACCCCAGCGCCTGCAGCGGCTTGAGCGCGGAGCGCGTGAAGTTGACGCTGCGCGGATCGCCGATGCCGGCGACCAGCGCGCCGCGCGCATCGACCACGGCGATCGATCCGTAGTGCACCAGTTCGGGCAGGTTGCCGCGGGTCGAGGTGACCAGCGGCACGTGGCGGGGGGGCGTCAGGGTCATGAAGGCAGACGGATCAGCAAATGAAAAGGCGCCGCAATGCGGGCGGCGCCCAAAGGCAGAAGCACAACGCAGCCGCAGCGGCCGCCGTGCGCGGCACGCTCAGGCAGGCGCAGCCGAGGCAGACGATTGCGCCAGCCGCTGCGTGACTTCCTTGCGATAGCGGTTCAGCTCCTGCACCGAGCTGAAGCTGCGCTCGAACAGCAGGCTCATGTTGTGCAGGATGCGGTCGACCACCTTGGTTTCCCACGTCTCGTCAAACGCGATCTGCTGGTCGAGCCAGCGCTCGAGCCAGCTCGGGTCGGGCAGGCGCGACTGCACGGTGTCGTTGGGGAACAGCGCCTGGTTGACGTGCAGGTTGGTCGGGTGCAGCGCCTTGGCGGTGCGCTTGGCGCTGGCCATCAGCACGGCAATCTTGGCAAACGACGCGCGCGCGGAGTCGCCGAGGTCGGCCAGGTACTTCTTCATGTAGCGCAGGTAGGCGCCGCCATGGCGCGCCTCGTCCTGCGACAGCAGCTTGTAGATCTGCTTGATCACCGGTTCGGTGTGCCACTCGCTGGCGCGCCGGTACCAGTGGTTCAGGCGGATCTCGCCGCAGAAGTGCAGCGTCAGCGTCTCCAGCGCGGGCGCCGGATCGAACTCGAAGCGGACGTTGTGCAGTTCCTGTTCGGTGGGCACGAGGTCAGGGCGGAAGCGGCGCAGATACTCCATCAGCACCAGCGA
>CAZTUT010000125.1:0-8844 GCA_964616395.1 uncultured Burkholderiaceae bacterium | reverse complement strand
GCGGATGCGGGA
Organism: uncultured Burkholderiaceae bacterium; assembly: GCA_964616395.1. Taxonomy (GTDB): domain Bacteria; phylum Pseudomonadota; class Gammaproteobacteria; order Burkholderiales; family Burkholderiaceae_F; genus JALHMQ01. The sequence goes on along the minus strand of CAZTUT010000125.1, from coordinate 8,832 downwards.
AGCGCTCGTCGATGTACTCGTTGATGATGTTCGACTCGTACAGCGTGAGGTCGCGCTCGACCAGGATGGGAACCTGACCGTACGGGTTCATCACCCCGATGTCCTCGGGCTTGTTGAACAGGTCGACGTCCTTGATCTCGAAGTCCATGCCCTTCTCGAACAGGACAAAGCGGCAGCGCTGCGAGAACGGGCAGGTGGTTCCGGAGTAAAGCACCATGGTCAGGATTCCTTGAATGCGACGAGGGTGAGCATGCTCACCCTCGCTCGTGGCGCCAGCCGGTACGCGCCGGCGCCTGGGTCTGCGGGCAGGCGAAAGCCGCCTGCAAGTCGATGCGCGGAGTTGCGGCGCCGCCTATTTGACGTCGCGCCAGAACTTGCCGTTAAGCCAGTACGCCAGCCCAGTGAAGATCACCAGGAACACCAGCACCCAGACGCCGATGCGGGTCCGGGCGGCAGCACTCGGGTCGGTCATGAATGCCAGATACGCCACCAGGTCGGCAATGTCCTCGTCATACTTGCGAGCCTTTGCCGCATCGACCGGCTTGAAGGAAAACTCGGTACCTTCCTTGCCATAGCCGGTCACCGGTTCGGTCTTGGTGGTGACGTTCCCGTTCACGTCGAACACCGACACCGTCCGAACCAGCCCCTTGTCTCCCTTGGTCACGTGCTCGATCGTTGCCTCGCGCGGACCCTGCTGCTCCCACAGGATGTGCGGCATGCCGATATTCGGGTAGGCAACGTTGTTCCAGCCGGTGGCAATGCTGTTGTCACGGTAGTAGCCGCGCAGCAGCGTGTACAGGTAGTCGGTGCCCTTGTAGTCGAACGAGGTTCGGGCACGAACGATCACCGACAGGTCGGGCGGCATCTTGCCGAACCAGGCCTTGCCGTCGGCAGGGGACGAGGCGATCTTCATCATGTCGCCGACCTTCTGGTCGCCAAAGATCAGGTATTCCTTGATCTGCGCATCGGACAGGCCGATGTCATGCAGACGGTTCCAGCGCATCAGCGCGGCACTGTGGCAATTCAGGCAGTGATTGGCAAAGATGCGGGCGCCGTTTTGCAGCGCCGCCAGGTCCTTGAGCTTGGCCGCAGGGAACGGGTCCATGTGGATCGAAGCGCCCGCGGCGAGAGCCGGTTGCGTCAGCAGCGCTCCCGCAGCGAACAGAAAGGCACGGATCAGCTTGTTCATCGTGTTCATTTCCCTTGCGTTGCGGCTCAGTGCGCCGCGAAGGTGACGCGCTCTGGGACGGGCTTGGGCGTTCCCATCCGGCTCCACCACGGCATCAGCAGGAAGTACGCGAAGTACAGGACGGTGCCAACCTGCGACGTGCGCTCGTTGGCCAGAGACGGTGCCTGCGTACCAAAGTAGCCGAGCACCAGGAACACGACGACGAACCCCATCAGCATCCAGAAGTGCCAGCTCGGCCGGTAGCGCATCGAGCGCGCAGGCGATTGATCGAGCCACGGCATGCCGAAGAAGATCATCACCGACGCGCCCATCGCGATCACGCCCCACAGCTTGGCGTCGAGCGCCAGCGGCGACTTCGGGAACATGACCAGAGCCGCCACGAGGGTGATGGCCAGCGCTGCGTAGCGAGCGGTCGGATTACGCAGGGTGCGGAAGACGAGGAAGCCATAGGCGACGACGCCGATCGTCAGCACCCACATGAACTCGGTGGTGACCGCACGCAGGATCGAGTAGTAGGGCGTGAAGTACCAGACCGGCGCGATATGCGACGGCGTGGTCAGCGGGTCCGCGGGAATGAAGTTGTTCCACTCCAGGAAGTAGCCCCCCATCTCCGGCGCGAAGAAAACGACGCTGAAGAAGATGATGAAGAACACACCGTAGCCGAACAGGTCGTGCACCGTGTAATAGGGGTGGAACGGAATGCCGTCGAGGGGTTTGCCATTGGCGTCGAGCTTGTCCTTGATCTCGATGCCGTCGGGGTTGTTGGAGCCGACATCGTGCAGCGCCAGGATGTGGGCTGCGACCAGACCGATCAGCACCAGCGGGATGGCGATCACGTGAAACGCGAAGAAACGGTTGAGCGTGACGTCCGAAACAACATAGTCGCCACGGATCAGGATCGACAGGTCGGGACCGATGATCGGTATGGCCGAGAACAGGTTGACGATCACCTGCGCGCCCCAGTAGCTCATCTGACCCCAGGGGAGCAGGTAGCCGAAGAAGCCTTCGCCCATCAGGCACAGGAAGATCAGGCAGCCGAAGATCCAGATCAGTTCGCGCGGCTTGCGATAGCTGCCGTACAGCAGCCCGCGGAACATGTGCAGGTAGACGACGATGAAGAACGCGCTGGCGCCGGTGGAGTGCATGTAGCGGATGAACCAGCCACCGGTGACATCGCGCATGATGTACTCGACCGACTCGAACGCGTAGCGCGCGTCGGGCTTGTAGTTCATGGTCAGGAAGATGCCGGTGACGATCTGGATCACCAGCACCAGGATCGACAGGCTGCCGAACATGTACCAGATGTTCAGGTTCTTCGGCGCCATGTACTCGGACAGATGCTTCTTGTACTCGACCATCACGGTCGGCATGCGCGCATCGAACCAGCCTGCCAGTCCGGTGTATTGCGTCTTGTGGAGTCCCATCGTCTGCTGCCTCAGTGAGTCCGCTCGGGGTGTCGGTTGCGACGGACGCCCGGCGCGGGCGTCCGCTCAAATTCGGTGGGGAGTCAGGCCTTGGAGTCGTCGCCGACCAGCACGACGCTGTCCGACAAATACTTGTGCGGCGGCACTTCCAGGTTGTCGGGCGCGGGCTTGTTCTTGAACACGCGGCCAGCCAAGTCGAAGGTGGAGCCGTGGCACGGACAGAGGAAGCCAGCATCGGCGCCTAGCGCCGAGTTGGCGCCTGCAGCCAGCGGACCGACCGGCGAGCAGCCCAGGTGCGAGCAGATGCCCACGGCGATGAAGAACTCCGGCTTGATCGACCGCAGATCGTTCTTCGCGTAGGCCGGCGTCGGGTAGGCGGTGCGATCCGACTTGGGGTCCGCAACGCGATCCCCGGTTTTCTTGATCGCCTCGATCATATCGGGGGTACGACGCAGCACCCAAACCGGCTTGCCGCGCCACTCGTAGGTGCGCATCTCGCCTGCGGGAATCGAACCCAGGTCGATCTGCACCGGCGCGCCGGCCGCCTTGGCGCGCTCCGACGGGGTGAGCGACCCGACAAAGGGCGCAGCAGCGGCAACGCAGCCGGCGCCGCCCACGGCCGCGGTCACGATGAGCGCGGTGCGGCGGTCGGCATTGTCCGGTCCGGGGGCGGTGGTATCGCTGGACATGTGAGGATCCTGGAGTGGAATGTCGAAAGCGTTGGCAGGCGTGCCACCCTGGCGACTGCGGCATCCCGGTCTGATGGGCAATCGCGCGCATCGTCCCGACGGCAATCACGGGCCGGGAAGACACTGGCCTCGAAATTTGTCGCGCATTTTACTGCATCGCACCGGGACGCGGCGCCACCGCCGGGGGACGCCGGTCTGCGCCGCCTCGCGCACCATCCACGGGTCGGCCGATGCACGGCCGCAGTACACCAAAGTGCAGTGCAATCAGCGCCCGGTGTCTGCACAATGGCGGCGCGCCTGCAGGCGCCACGACACCCCAGGCGGGCAACGCCCGCCGATGATCGAAGGAGAAGCAGATGGGAATGCTGAAGGAGTTCCGCGAGTTCGCCCTGAAGGGCAATGTGATCGACCTGGCGGTCGGCGTGATCATCGGCGCCGCGTTCGACAAGATCGTCGGCTCGGCCGTCAAGGACGTGATCATGCCGATCGTCAACGCCATCTTCGGCGGCCAGATCGACTTCACCAACAAGTACTTTGTTCTGTCGGGAAACATCCCTGCCGGCGCCACGCTGGTCGAGGCGCAGAAGGCCGGCGTGGTATTCGCCTGGGGCAACTTCGTCACCACACTGATCAACTTCGCGATCCTCGCCTTCATCATTTTCTGGATGGTCAAGGCGATCAACCGGGTCAAGGCATCGGCCGAGACGCCGGCGGCACCCGCGGAGCCGCCGCCGCCGGCCGAGGACATCGTGCTGCTGCGCGAGATCCGCGACTCGCTGAAGCGCTGAACACCGGCCGCCCCGGACGGGCGACCCACCGCCGGCACGGGGCGCCGATACCGATCCGCCGGCCGCGCGCGCCGCATTGGCGCGCGCGGGGCACCGATGCGGGTCGACGCGAGAGGGTCTGTCGGCGCGGTGCTGCACGCTCGCCGGGCTTGCAATCTCCGCCCTACCCCTCACCTACAATCGGTTGCAACTGAGGGCGAAGGCTTGGCCGCATGCCGGTCGCGCCCCGCCCTGACCGCCTCCGTCATTCGACCATGCTGCGCCGTCTCTGGCTGCTTTTTGCCCAGGCCACCACCATCGGCCTGGCGCTGTTGTTCATCGTCGGCACCCTGAAGCCCGACTGGCTGCGGCGCGCCCCCAGCGTGCTGGCGACACCGGTTTCCAAGGATGTCTCGATCCAGCAGGTCACAGCCGAGCCCGTCGGCGGTCGCGCCGAAGCGCTGGCGTCGTATGGCAACGCGGCGCGGCAAGCGATGCCGGCGGTGGTGAGCGTCTACACCGCGAAGGAACTGCGTCGGCCCTCGACCGTGGACGAGCAGATGTTCGAGCGCTTCTTCGGCGAGCGCTCGCGCGGCGGGCCGGCCGACCGTATCTCCGGCCTGGGCTCGGGCGTCATCGCCACCCGTGACGGCTACGTGCTGACCAATAACCACGTGGTGCAGGCCGCCGACGAGATCGCGGTAGCGCTGACCGACGGCCGGCGTCTGCCGGCCAAGCTGGTCGGCGCCGACCCCGAGACCGACCTGGCGGTGCTCCGTGTCGAAGGCAAGGACCTGCCGGCCATCACCTTCGGACGCTCCGAGACGCTGACCGTGGGCGACGTGGTGCTGGCCATCGGCAATCCATTCGACGTCGGCCAGACCGTGACCATGGGCATCGTCTCGGCGCTTGGCCGCAACAACCTCGGGATCAACCGCTACGAGAACTTCATCCAGACCGACGCCGCGATCAACCAGGGCAACTCGGGCGGCGCGCTGATCGACACGCGCGGCACGCTGGTGGGCATCAACACCGCGATCTACTCGCGCACCGGCGGCTCGGTGGGAATCGGCTTCGCCATCCCGACCACCATCATCACCGACGTGATGGACCAACTGATCAAGACCGGCCGCGTGGTGCGCGGCTACTTCGGCATCGAACCCGAAGACATCTCGGCCGAAATTGCCGAGGCACTGAAGCTGCCGCGCGCGCAGGGCGTATTCGTGCGCGGCGTGATGCCCGACCAGCCGGCCGGCAAGGCGGGCATGCTGCCGGGCGACATCATCCTGTCGATCAACGACACGCCGGTCAGCGGTACACCCGCAATGCTCACGCAGATCGCCCGACTGACGCCAGGATCGAGTGCCCGTGTGCTGGTGCTGCGGCAGTCGAAGGAAGTGCCGCTGACCGTCACTGTGGGCGAACGACCACGGCCCGAGCGGCCCTGATCAGCCGGCATCGTCGCGTCGATGCCGGCGCACGATGCCGGTGCCCCGCGTGCCTCGGCGCTGGCCGAATCACGCCTGCTCGAGGGCGATTGATCAGGCGGCGGGCGCCGCCGGCTCGTCGGAGGGCGCCGGCGGCTTGGCCACCAACGGGGCAATCCGCAGGCCGATCTCGTAAAGCAGACACAGCGGAATCGCCAGCAGCAGCTGCGACAGCACGTCGGGCGGCGTGAAGATCGCCGCAACGATGAACGAGCCAACGATCACATAGGGCCGCGCCTGCTTGAGCCGCTCGACCGACGCGATACCGAATCGCGCCAGCAGCACGACCACGATCGGCATCTCGAAGGCCAGACCGAAGGCCAGGAACATGCCGAGCACGAATCCAAAATATGCCTCGATGTCCGGCGCGACCGACACCGAGGTTGGCGCAAAGCCGGCGATGAACTTGAACACGAAGCCGAACACGACGAAATAGCAGTAGGCCATGCCCAGGCCGAACATGGCCACGCTGGAGCTGATGATCGGCAGTGCCAGCCGCTTCTCGTGGCGGTACAGCCCCGGTGCGATGAAGGCCCAGGCCTGGTACAGCACATAGGGCAGTGCCAGCACAAAGGCGGTGAACATCGTCAGCTTCAGCGGCACCATGAACGGCGTGATGACGCCGGTGGCCAATAGCTTGGTGCCTTCCGGCAGCGCCACCATCAGCGGCCGCGACAGCAGGTCGAAGATGTTCTTCATGAACGGCGTGAGCGCCAGGAAGATGATCAACACCGCCAGCGCGGCCCGTACCAGCCGCTGGCGCAACTCGATCAGGTGCGACATGAAGCTCTGCTCGCCGCTGTCGCCCTCTTGCGGCGGGGTGCCGGGTTCGCTCATCGGTTGGTTGTGCCGGGACTAGCGGTGGATGCGGGCGCGGTTCAGGCGGGCGCGCGGCGCATACTTGCGGCGCGCACCCGGTGTGGAAGGCATTGCCACTTCGCGCTTCAGACGCTCGATTTCGGCGGCCAGATCGTCGATGCTGGGTCCCGACTTGTAGCGGCGCGCGAAGGTCTTGCGCTCCCACGATTCGCCAGCGCCTTCCCACGAGTAGTCGGCCGCCGCGCTGCTGGTCTCGCCACTGACCGGCGTGCTGAACGACGAAGTCAGGCCGTCAGCGGTGCGGTTCAGATCGCTCTGCAGATCGGTAAAGCCTGACTGCACCGACTGCGCGGCATTGCGCGCCTCTTCCTGCAGTTTCTTGAGCTCGGCCAGTTCCATCTCGCGATTGATGTCGCTCTTGACCTGGCTGACGTAGCGCTGCGCCTTGCCCATCCACTCGCCGGCCGTACGCGCCACCTTGGGCAGCCGCTCGGGGCCGAGCACCACGAGGGCCACGGCGCCAATGACGGCGATTTCGCCGAACGAGAAGTCGAACATGGAAGGTCTGAACGAAGCCGGTCGGGCACGTGCGCGCAATGTCGGCGCGGCATCGGCGCAACGCCGATGCGCGCCTCAGCGCGGCCCGGCCAGGATCAGGACTTTTCCTTGGCCCGAACGTCGATGGTCTCGGAGGCGACCTTGCGCGCCTCGTCGACCTTCTGCTGCGCTGACGAGGCGGCCTGCGTGCCGCCGTCGGTCATGCCTTCCTTGAACCCCTTGATCGCGCCGCCAACGTCCTTGCCAATGTTCTTCAGCTTGCTGGTGCCGAACACCAGCACGATGACCACCAGAACGATCAGCCAATGCCAGATCGAGAACGAACCCATCGCAGACTCCTGAAAATTGATCGCCTACAAACGCTTCCACGGGCGCGGACCGCCCAGCACGTGAACGTGCAAGTGATAGACCTCTTGTCCGCCGTCCGGGCCGTTATTGATGACGATACGGAATCCATCCGACGCGCCTTGTTCTCGTGCCAGCCGCGGTGCGAGAAGCATCATCTTACCCAACAGACCGGCGTGCTGCTCGCCGGCCGTCATCAGGTTGTCGGTATGCACCTTGGGGATCATCAGCAGGTGCACCGGCGCAGCCGGGTTGATGTCATGGAAAACCAGAAGATCGTCGTCTTCGTAGGCCTTCCGGCTGGGGATCTGGCCGGCGGCGATCCGGCAGAAGATGCAGTCGGTCATGGACGGTTTCCGGGGGCGGTGAGTCTGTCGGGTGGAAGGTTCAGGGCGGGCGCTTTCTCTGCGCAAGCGGCCGGGTCAGGCCGGGCCGTGCTCGCCGCGCTCGCGCTGCTCGGCCTTGCGCGCGGCCTTCTCCTCGATGCCGCTGACGCCAGCGCGACGCTGCAGTTCGGCCAGCACCTGCTCGGGCCGCAATCCGAACTGTGCCAGCATGACCATGCAGTGAAACCAGAGGTCGGCCGTCTCGGCGACGATGCGCTCGCGTGCGGCCGCGTCAGCCGGCGCCGTGGCGGCATCCTTGGCCGCCATCACGGTCTCGGTGGCCTCCTCGCCGATCTTCTTGAGCACGGCATCGGGCGCACGGTCGAACAGCCGCGCCACGTACGAGGATGCCGGATCACCGCCGCGGCGCGACTCGATGACGTCGGCAAGCGTGGCCAGCACGCGATCGTCGTTCATTTTCGGTAGATCAGTTCGGGATCCTTGAGCACCGGATCGACTGCCTGCCAGTCGCCATCCTGCAGCCGGCGGTAGAAGCAGCTCTCGCGCCCGGTATGGCATGCGATGCCGCCAGCCTGGGAAACAGCGTACAGCACCACGTCGCCATCGCAGTCGAGGCGCAGCTCGGCGACCGCCTGCCGGTGGCCGCTTTCCTCGCCCTTGCGCCACAGCCGGCCGCGCGAGCGCGAGAAGTAGACCGCCTGCCCGCTGGTGGCGGTCTCCGCCAGCGCCTCGGCATTGGCCCAGGCCATCATCAACACGCGGCCGGAGGCGGCGTCCTGTGCGATCACCGGTACCAGCCCCTGCGCGTCGAAACGCACGTCGGCGAGCCAGCCGGGCGTAGCCATCGAAGGCAAGCCGCTCATGCATCACCCCGCATCACGATGCCCTGCGCCGCGAGGAATTGCTTGGCTTGGCGCACGGTGAACTCGCCGTAGTGGAAGATCGAGGCGGCCAGCACGGCGTCGGCATGACCGAGCGAGATGCCGTCCGCCAGGTGCTGCAGGTTACCCACGCCGCCAGAGGCGATCACCGGCACCGGCACCGCGTCGGCCACCGCGCGGGTCAGTTCCAGGTCGAAGCCGATGCGCGTGCCGTCGCGATCCATGCTGGTGAGCAGGATCTCGCCGGCGCCGAGCCGTGCGACCTCGCGTGCCCACGCCACTGCATCGCGCCCGGTGCGATTGCGGCCACCATGCGTGAATACTTC
>CAZTUT010000124.1:0-8864 GCA_964616395.1 uncultured Burkholderiaceae bacterium | reverse complement strand
CCCGGCCTGGGCCGCGAGGTGCTGCTGGCGGTCAACCGCAGCGACTACCCGGTGATCCAGGCGGTGACTGTCTACCTGGCCGTGCTGACGATGGTGATCAATCTGATTGCGGACCTGCTCTACAAGGCAGTGGATCCGCGGGTGGTGCTCAAATGAGCGCGTCGACCGACGTGATGGACCGCGCCGCCGCGCCGCAGCGGTCCCCGGGCGTGTGGAAGGCGGCCTGGGGCCGGCTGCGCAACGACCGCGTGGGCATGGTGGCGCTGGTGGTGGTCCTGGCCTTCCTGCTGCTGATCATCGCGGCCGCGCTGAAGCTGGTGGCGGCCGATTGGCAGAAGGAAGTCGCGGTGCCCAATGCGCCGCCTACGTTCGTTGGTGCGCGTACCGAGGTCGTGACCAACGACCCACTGGCCAACCTGGTGGCCAAGGATGCCAAGCCGGTCGATCTGTCAGACATTGACCCGCTCGCACCCAAGTACAAGGAGTGGGAGGAGCGGGCCGCGAAGATCCAGGTGGCCGATCCGCCGCGCGCCGACACGCTGCCGTTCGGCGCCGATCGGCTCGGCCGCGACGTGCTGGCCAAGGCGATCAAGGGGGCGGAGATCTCGATCTTCGTCTGCCTGTTCGCGGCTGCGGTGGCGACGTTGATCGGCACGCTGCTGGGCGCGTTCGCGGGCTATGCCGGCGGCCGCATCGGCGACTTTCTCGAGTGGGTCTACAACGTCTTCACGTCGATCCCCGACATCCTGCTGATCTTCGCGTTCGCGGCGGTATTCGGCCGCGGCATCAGCACCGTGGTGCTGATCCTGGGTCTGGTCGGCTGGACCGGCATGTACCGCCAGGTGCGGGCCGAGTACATCAAGCATCGCAGTCGCGAGTACGTGCGCGCGGCCGAGGCGATCGGCGTCTCGCATTTCCAGCGGATGTTCGTCCACATCCTGCCCAACGTCAGCCACGTGGTGCTGGTGCGGATGTCGCTGCTGGTGGTGGGCTTCATCAAGGCCGAGGTGATTCTCTCGTTCCTCGGGCTCGGCGTGCCGGTCGACCAGGTGAGCTGGGGCACGATGCTGTCGGAAGCGCAGGCCGAACTGGTGCTGGGCCACTGGTGGCAACTGGCCGCAGCCACGCTGTTCATGGCGACCTTCGTCACTGCGTTTGCGCTGTTCACCGATGCGCTGCGCGACGCCCTCGATCCCAAACTGCGCTAGCCGACCATGAGCAATCTCGTATCCGTGCGCGACCTGCGCGTCAGCTTCCGGCTCGGCAAGAGCCGTGTGGTCGAGGCGGTCAAGGGCGTGAGCTTCGATGTTCCCGAGAATGGCACCGTCGCGCTGGTCGGCGAGTCCGGTTCGGGCAAGAGCGTGTCCGCGATGTCGATCGTGCGGCTGCTGCCCGACAACGCGATCGTGGGCCCCAACAGCCAGGTGCTGTTCGGCGGCCGCGACCTGCTGCGCGAGCCGGTCGAGCACCTGCGCGCGATCCGCGGCAAGGACATCTCGGTGGTGTTCCAGGAGCCGATGACCTCGCTCAACCCGGTGTTCACTGTGGGCGACCAGATCGCCGAGGTGCTGCAGCTCCACCTCGGACTGACGCGCAGGCAGACTGCCGACCGTGTGCTGGAGCTGATGAACGAGGTCGGCATTCCGGAGCCGAAGGCGCGCGTCGATGCCTATCCGCACGAGCTGTCGGGCGGCCAGCAGCAGCGCGTGATGATCGCGATGGCGATCGCCTGCGAGCCCAAGCTGCTGATCGCCGACGAGCCGACCACCGCGCTCGACGTGACCGTGCAGCGGCAGATCCTCGATCTGGTGGCGCGCCTGCAGCAGAAGCACCGGATGAGCGTGCTGTTCATCAGCCATGACCTGGGTGTGGTGGGCGAGATCGCCGACCGCGTGGTCGTGATGCGCGACGGCCAGGTGCGCGAGAACGGCGACGTGGCCAGTATCTTCTCGGCGCCGCAGGACGCCTACACGAAGGCGCTGCTGGCCTGCCGGCCGCGCCTCGATGTCAAGCCGCGGCGGCTGCCGGTGATCGACGACTTCATGCAGGCAGGCGCGTCTGCCAGCGCCGTGCCGATCATCCCGGCCGAAACGCGCGTGGCGCGCGCTGCCTCGCCTGCGCCGCTGATCGAGGCGATCGGGCTGCGCAAGGAATACCGGCTCAAGACCGGGCTGTTCGCGCGCAAGACCGTGCATGCGGTCAAGGAAGCCTCGTTCACGCTGAGCCGCGGTCGCACGCTCGGCGTGGTGGGCGAGTCGGGCTCGGGAAAGACCACGGTCGGCATGCTGCTGATGCGGCTGATCGACGCCACCGCCGGCAAGGTCATGTACGAGGGCCGTGACCTGCTGTCGCTGTCGGCCGCCGAACTGATGGCGTACCGGCGCAAGATCCAGATCATCTTCCAGAACCCGTACGCCAGCCTGAATCCGCGTTTCACGGTTGGCCAGATCCTGACCGAGCCGATGAGGATCCATGGCATCGGCGAAAGCGACGACGCGCGTTTCGACCAGGCGGTGGCATCGATCCGCCGGGTCGGGCTGCCGGCCGACGCGATCCACAAGTACCCGCACGAGTTCTCCGGCGGCCAGCGGCAGCGCATCGCGATCGCGCGCATCCTGTCGATGAAGCCCGAGGTTCTCATCTGCGACGAGTCGGTCTCGGCACTCGACGTGTCGGTGCAGGCCACCGTGCTCAACCTGCTGCTCGACCTGCAGGACGAGTTCGGCATGAGCTACATCTTCATCAGCCACGACCTGTCGGTGGTCAAGTACATGGCCGACGACATGCTGGTGATGAGCAATGGCGAGATCGTCGAGCGCGGACTGTCGGAGGCGATCTACGAGAACCCGCAGCACGAGTACACGAAGCGGCTTCTCAGTTCGATTCCGCGCGGCTATCAGGCCGCCTGAGCGGGCAGCGGGCCGCCTGGCGTGCGTCCTTGCCCGCGGTCAGACCGTCGGGTCGATGCGCCGATAGACTGGCGGCATGTCTGGATCGAGTGAATCGGCCGTTGCCGACAGGCTGTCGGCGGCGTTGACCCGGGTCATCGCGCTACGCGAGCGCCATGACGCCGATCCGGCGCTCGCCGCGCCGTGGCGCGAGCTCAAGCACTGGCAGTCGCAACGTTTGCGGCGCACCTATCCGGACCTGTTCTCGCAGCCGCGCTACCGAATTGCCGGCGACTTCTTCCTCAGCGAAATCTACGGCGCGCGCGACTTCAGCCAGCGCGACCGCGAGGCGCTGCGGGTCGTGCCCAAGCTGGCGCGCATGCTGCCGGAGCGGGCGGTCGAGACGCTGATGCTGGCGGTCGAACTCGACGAGATGTCGGAGCAACTCGATGTCCGGGTTGCCGCGAACATCGAACTGCCGATCGACGACGCCGGCTATGCGCGGGCCTATGCCCAGGCCGGCACGCCGGAAGAGCGGCGTGCGCAGATCGAGCACGTGGAGCGGATCGGCCGGGCGCTGGAAAAACTGGCGCGGCTGCCGCTTCTGACCGGGATGCTGCACCTGATGCGTGCCCCAGCCGAGGCTGCGGGCCTGTCGCATCTGCATCACTTCCTGCAGCGCGGCTTCGATGCCTTCAAGGCGATGGGGCCGGCGGGCGAGTTCCTGCAGACAATCCGCGAGCGCGAGACGCGCCTGATGGAGCGGCTGTTCGCGGGCGACCCGGCGCCCTTTCGCGACATCGCCCCGGCGGATTGAGACCAACCGCTACCGCAGCGGCACGCTGATCACGCGGGTGCCCAGCAGGCGATCGTGCAGCAACTGTCGCTGAGGATCGAGGCGGGCGTAGCCGAGCATCAGCAGGAAGCCGGTAAAGAACATGATGGCGTCGGTTGCGGCGTGCGTCTGCGTCAATCCCACGGCCACCAGGCCCGGCAGCAGCAGGGTCCAGGCGAGCACATAGCGCAGCAGTGCGCGACGAAACGAGAGACGACCGCCGTCGCGGTCGACCACCCGCAGGCCCCACGACTTCATGGCCAGCGTCTGGCCGCTGCGCGACCAGCAGTAGGCGAAGTACCCGCCCATCACAATCAGGCTCACGAACTGCAGCACGCGCCGCTGCGTCAGGTCGCTTGCATTCGCGTAGTGGGCGATGATGACAACCGGCAGGTTGGCGGTGACCACCACGCCGAACAACAGCACCGACTCGTAGATCATGCTGGCCAGGCGGGGCCACAGCCCGGGCACTTGCGGCGGCTGTGCGGGTGGCGGCGGGGCGGGGCGGGCAGGCTTCATCGGGCGCGAAGCTTACCGGCTGCGACTGCCGTGGCGAGTGCCGAAAAGAAAAAGAGCCCGGCGAGGCCAGGCTCTTGAAAGCACCACTGGAGGAGACAACAGGTCCGGAAGCGAATCCGTACCGCGTGGTGCCAAGGAGAAGACATCGGTCCGATCGTGAAGATGCAGTTGCGCGATCGATCCGAGACGACGCAATGATCGCCAATGCCTGCGTCGCCGTTCTGACGCAGCGCAAACCTTCGGCGATGGATGGTCGGCGGCAATGAAAAAGGCCGTACTGCCTGACGGCAGCACGGCCCTGACCGTATGACGGGTGGTCGCGAACTCAGGCGGCCTTCTTGCCCTTGCCCTTGACGACGTCGTTCGCGGCAGCGGTGGCCTTGATGGTGGCCGAGGTCGCGGCGGCAACGTTGTTTTCCACCATCTCGACGGCCTGCTTGGTGGCCTTGGTGAACGTGTCGTACGCGGTGTTGGCGGCGGCGACTGCACTCTTGAACGCCGACACCGCCGGCTCGGAGCCCTGCGGCGCGTTCTTGACGGCGAACTCGACCAGATCGGTGGCCTTGCGGTTACCTTCAGCGATCTGCGTTTCCACAATGCGCGAGAACTCGGCGCCGGCGCCGCTGGCGATGCCGTAGACGGTGCGGCTGTAGCTGACCAGCTTTTCCATCGACGGCTGGGCCAGGCTGCCGCTCAGGGCAACCAGTTCCTGCACATCGCGCGCGCTCATCAGCGCGGCGGCTTGCTCGGCCGACTCCGACATCGTCGCCTTGACGGCGGCCAGGTTCAGGTCAACCAGCTTCTCGGTGGCATCGAACATCGTGTGCGACAGCGCGAACAGCGTGTCGAGTTGAGCCTTTTGCAGTTCAGCGATCTGGGCGGGCGAAGTAAACATGTCGAGCTCCTGGGCGGTGGATTCAGTCATGGAGGAAGTTTTGCGCAGCGAGACCAGTGAAACCCGTGAATTGCTGCGACGCACAAACAGGATTTTAGGGGGTGAAGTCAGCTTGTCAAGCAAGATTTGTGCATTGCCGTACAAGGTATTTCAACCACAAGCAGCATTTTCTAGTGCTTCGCAGCATTTGCGTTCGGCCGACAGCCGCTCTGCTGTTCACGGTCTGGATACTGCGATGCAGCGGGGCGGATGCAGCCGACGCCCTAGACTCCACGCTTCAGGAGATTTCCATTGCTTGCGTTCTACAGCGACCACTTTGTTCTGCCGCTGCCCCCCGGACACCGGTTCCCGATGTCCAAGTACCGAGCGCTGCGCGAACGGGTTGCCGCGGAACTGCCCGAGGTTCGTCTGGAGGAGCCGGGCGCGGCGTCGCCGGGCGAACTGGCGCTGGCGCACGACCCTGACTACATCGATCGGGTGCTCGGCGGCCGGCTCGATGCGCGCGAGCAGCGGGTGATCGGTTTTCCATGGTCGCCGCCGATGGTCGAGCGGTCGCGGCGGTCGGCGGGTGCAACGATCGCCGCGTGCCGACAGGCCTTTGCCGAGGGTGTGGCAGTAAATCTGGCCGGCGGCACCCACCATGCGCATCGCGATCACGGCCAGGGCTACTGCGTGTTCAACGATGCAGCGGTCGCCGCGCGCCTGATGCAGGCCGAGCAGGGCCGGTCGCGTCGCGCGCCGCTGGAGGTGGCCATCGTGGATCTCGACGTGCATCAGGGCAACGGTACGGCCACCATCCTTGCGCATGATCCGAGCGTATTCACGCTCTCGATCCATGGCGCAAGCAACTTCCCGTTCCGTAAGGAGGCCAGCGATCTGGATGTGGGCCTGCCCGAGGGCACCGGCGACGAGGCCTACCTCGACGCGCTGGACCGCGCGCTCGCGCAGATGCTGACGCGGTTTGCGCCGGGTCTCCTGATTTACGTATCGGGTGCCGATGCCCACGAGGCTGACCGTCTCGGCAAGCTGCGACTGACATCGTCTGGCCTGCGCGAGCGCGATCGCCGCGTGTTTGCGCTGGCGGAGCGACTGGGCGTGCCGATCGCGGTGACGATGGCCGGTGGCTACGGCCATGACATCGCAGTGACCGTCGACGTGCACGTCAATACTGTCGGCGAGGCGCTGGCATCGTGGCGCCGTCGTGGCGCCAAGGGCGTTGGATGAGCCCGCCCGAGCGTCCCGATGGGGAGGCCCCGAACGCGCCGAGCACGGTTCGCCGTGTGAACTGGCTGCGCTTGGCGCCTGCCGCTTTCGTCTTCATCTGGGCCACGGGCTACGTGGTCGCGAAGGCCGCGGCTCCGTATGCCGAGCCGCTGAGCTTCCTGCTGTTGCGCTACCTGGGCGTCATTTTTCTGATGACCGCGCTGGCGCTCGTGGCACGGGCACCCTGGCCTCGCAATCCGGCCCAGGTGATGCATCTGGCGATTGCCGGCATTGGCATCCAGGCGATCTATCTCGGCGGCGTCTGGGTCGCGGTCAAGCAGGGCATGCCGGCCGGCATGGCCGCACTGATCGTCAACCTTCAGCCGGTGCTGACCGCGGTGGCGGGTCCGCTGGTGGGCGAGCGGGTTCGGGCAGTGCAGTGGGTCGGCCTGGCGCTTGGCTTCATGGGCGTGGCGATGGTGGTGTGGGTCAAGGTCGGGTCGGCCTCGCTGGTCGCAGGCCCGGTGTTGCTGGCGCTGATGTCACTGCTGGCGATCACCGCCGGGACGCTTTATCAGAAGCGATTCGTGCCTGCGTTCGACCTGCGTACCGGGCAGGTCGTGCAGTTCGCCGCCAGCGTCGCCGTGACACTGCCGTTTGCGCTGGCGTTCGAGTCCTTTTCGATCCAGTGGAATGCGGAGGTGATTGCCGCGCTGCTCTGGTCGATCGTCGTGCTGACCGGCGGCGGCATCTCCCTGTTGTTCATGATGATCCGTGCCGGTGCGGCCACGCAGGTGACGAGCTACATGTACCTGGTGCCGGCGGTCACGGCGCTGCTGGCGTGGTTGATGTTCGGCGAGCGTCTGGCGCCGCTGGCGATCGCCGGCATGCTTGTTACGATCGCGGGCGTTGCGCTGGTGGTGCGTCGTCCGGCGTCGCGCTGACGACGCGCCCGCGCACGACCAGTCACGCTGACTCACACCTGCCCGCGCTTTCCGGAGACCCCGGCATGTCAGAACGCGACCGGCCCGAGCCGCGCTCGGCCTATCGTCATTTCCTGCCGATCCAGACCCGCTGGATGGACAACGATGCCTACGGGCACGTGAACAACGTCGTCTACTACAGCTGGTTCGACACGGTGGTCAATGCTTACCTGATCGACCGCGGTGTGCTCGACATCGAGCGCAGTCCGACCGTGGGTCTGGTGGTGGAGACCCGCTGCAGCTACTTCAGCGAACTGGCATTCCCACAGCAGGTCGAGGCTGGTCTGCGGGTCGGCCGCATCGGCAGCAGCAGCGTGCGCTACGAAATCGGCCTGTTCGCCGCCGGGGCGCCGCAGGCCAGCGCGCAGGGGCACTTCATCCACGTTTATGTCGATCGCGCCACCCGCAAGCCGGCGCCGCTGACGGCGGCCTTGCGCGGCGCGCTTGAAAGGATCAGGGCATGACTGATTTATCGCGCGCGCCTGTTGGCCCGCATCAGGTCGTCGATCACGCGATCACCTCGCGCCAGTCGATCCGCGCCTTCCTGCCTACGCCGGTCCCGCGCGAGACGATCGAGGAGATCCTCGCCGTGGCGGCGCGTGCGCCGTCAGGCACCAATGTGCAGCCCTGGAAGGTGACCGTGCTGACCGGCGCCGCGCGCCAGCGTTTGGTCGATGCCGTGATGGCGGCCTACAACGATCCCGAGGAGCGGGCCCGGCACACCGAGGAGTACGCGTACTACCCGAAGGCGTGGACCGAACCTTACCTGGGGCGGCGCCGAAAGCTGGGCTGGGATCTTTATGGCCTGCTCGGCCTGGGTCGCGATGACAAGGCGGGCATGCATGCGCAGCACGGCCGCAATTTCTGCTTCTTCGATGCGCCGGTCGGGTTGATCTTCACGATCGATCGCGTGATGCAGCAGGGCAGCTGGCTGGATTACGGCATGTTCCTGCAGAGCCTGATGGTGGCGGCGCGCGCCCGCGGGCTCGATACCTGCCCGCAGGCGGCATTCACCCAGTATCACCGGATCATTGAGCGCGAACTGGCGATCCCGGGGTCCGACATGGTGGTGTGCGGCATGTCGCTTGGCTACGCCGACATGAGCAAGGTGGAAAACACCCTCGTGACCGAGCGCGAACCGGTCAGCGGCTTTGCCCGTTTCGTCGAATGAACCGGCCGGCGCCGGGCGTCGTCGATGATCCACACATCAGGTCAAGGAAGGCACTGCAGATGAGCCAGCACAGGATTGCGGTCATTGCCGGGGACGGCATCGGCCAGGAAGTGATGCCCGAGGGGCTGCGCGCGCTCGACGCAGCAGCGCGCCGCTTCGGCATCGACCTGCACTTCGACCACTTCGACTTCGCCAGTTGCGACTACTTTGCGCGTCACGGCAGCATGATGCCGGCCGACTGGAAGGACCGGATCGGCGGCCACGATGCAATCTTCTTCGGCGCGGTGGGGTGGCCGGCGACGGTGCCCGACCATATCTCGCTGTGGGGCTCGCTGCTGAAGTTCCGGCGCGAGTTCGACCAGTACGTCAA
>CAZTUT010000123.1:0-8876 GCA_964616395.1 uncultured Burkholderiaceae bacterium | reverse complement strand
CCAGGTCATGCCGATCTGAGAAATCTGGGCTTCGGTCAGGCCGAAGACGGTCGTTTCCATACCGGGTCGTCGCCCTCACCGGCGCCGCGCTGGCCAGGCCGACGCATCGATCAACTCGCGATAGGCATGCCATGTCGCATGACCGATCAGCGGGATGCTGAACATGAAGCCCATCATCATCGTTGCCATCGACGCTGCGGTGGCAACCATGATGATTGCCGCCCACGCAGCCATCGGGCCCGGGTTATCGCCCACGGCACGGACGCTGGTCAGGATCGCATCGCGCAGGCCGATCTCGCGATCGAGCAGCAGCGGCGCCGACACGGCAGTTGCCGCGAATACAAGCGCGGCGCCGAGCGCACCCGCCAGCAGCCACAGCCAGAACAGCAAATCACCCTGCCCCGCGACTGCGAAGCGCAGGAACGCCGTTGGACCATCAAGCGGCACGCGCACGAACAGCTTGAAGAGCAGCGCCGATACGGCGACCCAGGCACTTGCCGCGAGAAACAGCACGACGCCCAGGGCCACCAGCGGCCGGGTACCGCGCTGCCACGCCTGAAACACGTGGGCCAGGCGCGGGCGCTCGCCATACTCGCGGCGCCGACTCAATTCGTACAGGCCAGTCGCGAGGATCGGCGAAATCAGCAGAAAGCCGCTCAATGCACCCGGCAGCAACGGCCAGACCAGCAGCCCGAGGGTCAGCAGACCGAGGCCGCCAAGCGCGACCAGAAACCCATGAAACAGGCTCGGACCGGGCGCGGCGACAAGGTCGTCATACCCGAGGCGCAGCCATCGAAGCGGCGCGAGGAGGCCGATCGCCCGCACCGCAGGAAGCTCGCAATGACCGGTAGAAGACGTCGAGGCGTTCGTCACCCGACAAGTCTATCGCCCTGGATCCGACGCCCGTCATCGCCGGCGCGTACACGACCACCGCCGCTACAGCGCAATTAGTCATCGCGTTTCAGCGGTAGTCCGTTGCGACCACGGTCACGCGTCCTCCCGCAGATTAGCTAGTCGAAGCGGAAAACAGTCAGTCGAGCCATCTGTTTCGAATATCTTCCCGTCCTGTGAAGTTGCCGTCCGCAAAAATCCATGGGTCGTCGTGACGATTCACGGGACAGACTGCCAAGACTGCCAGCCATCTGATCGCACTCGCCATGACGCACATTGCTCGCCGCACCAAAGGCCAGTCCACGCGACTGCTGCGCTTTCCCTGGGGATTGATCGTCACCGATACCAACCGCCCGGGGAGCGCGGCGCCCTATCAGGTTTTTCATGTCGTGCCGGTCAAGCTCAAGTTACGCCACGAAGCCAGCCTGAAGCGGCGAGGCATGTCCTTCGAGCGTGCGCTGGCGACCCTGCGGCCAGGTCTGCTGCAACGACTTCCCGCGACGCCCAACGGTGTGCGATTCACATCTGCATTCGACGCAATCAAGCCCATGGACCGAAACGAGCTCTTCGCGATCGTGGTCAACGGAGCGACCGCCGACCGTCGCACCACCGACTGGCTGAGCTCGTTTGCGCAAAACGAGCTCGGTGAGTTGATGGCCGCCCTCGACGTCCAGCTCGCTGACTATGCAGTCTCTGCGCCCCCTCCGCCCACGGTCGCCCGGCTGACCCAGCGCATCGCCACCTGGACCAAGCTTCACGCGATCGACCCGCTTGCGGCAAGCCTTGGCACCGCCCCTTGGCAGGCGCGGCCAGGCACACAAGGCTCGCTGCTGATGCCACGCCCGACCACGATCGGCGGCGCTGCCTGAGCGCGCTCCCGGCCAGCACGCACGCGCTCGAGCGAATCGATCGGGGTCAGAACCGCTTCATCAGCGTCAGCAGGCGCCGCGCCCGGTCCGAGTACGGTGGCAGGAACAGTCCCATGCCGTTGAAGCGCGACTGTCGGAAAACCGGCTTGAGCTTGCTGAAGGCATCGAACCCCCAGCGCCCGTGGTAGTGCCCCATCCCCGACGGTCCGATGCCGCCAAACGGCAGCCCGTGCTGGGCGACATGCAGCACCGTGTCATTGACCGTCACGCCACCGGCATGGGTCATTCGTAGCGCGCGCGCGATGCGGTCGTTGTCGTCGTCGAACCAGTACAGCGCCAGCGGCCGCGGTCGACGTGACAGCAGCGCTGGCACCTGCTCGATCGCATCGAACGGCACGAGCGGCAGCAGCGGGCCAAAGATCTCGTCGCTCATCACCGCCAGATGCTCCGGCGGATCGACCAACAGGTGGGGCGCGAGGCGGTGCCGCGCATCATCGTGGGCCGGGCCGTCGAACAGCGCTTCGGCGCGCACACCCGCACGCGCGCTTTCGTCGAGGAAGCGCCGCAGCCGCTGGTACTGCCTGGCATTGATCACGCTGCAATAGTCGCGACTTGCGAGCGCCTCCGGGTACATGCGGCGCGCCATCCGATGCGCAGCGGCAATGAACGGCTCGACTTGATCGCGCGGCAGCAGCACGTAGTCCGGCGCCACACAGGTCTGTCCTGCGTTGAGCAGCTTGCCGACCAGAATGCGCTGCACCGCCAGTTCGAGCCTCGCGGCCGTGGCGACCACGGCGGGGCTCTTGCCGCCGAGTTCGAGCGTTACCGGCGTCAGGTTGGCCGCAGCGGCGGCCATGACCTTGCGACCCACAGCCGCCGAGCCGGTGAACAGCAAATGATCGAACGGCAGTGCGGCAAATTCCTGCGCGACCTGCGGACCACCGGTCACGACCGTGACCTCGGCGGAATCGAAGTGCTGCCCAACCCTCTCGCGCATCAGCGCCGAAAAGGCCGGCGTGAACTCGGACAGCTTCACGAGCGCCCGGTTGCCGGCGGCCAGCGCGCCGACCAGCGGCCCGACCGACAGGAACAGCGGGTAGTTCCAGGGCACGATGATGCCGACCACGCCAAGCGGCTGGGGTATCACGCTCGCGCGCGCCGGAAAGAACCACTTGGACACGGATGCGCGGCGCGCCCGCATCCACGACGCGCCGTGACGTAATGCGCCCTTGACCTCTTCCAGGCTGGCGAACTGTTCCGCAAGATCGGTCTCGAACGCGGGCCGGCCACCAAAGTCGGCATCGATCGCGGCGGCAATTTCCGCCTCGTGCGTCTCGAGCAGTGTCTGCAGCCGTCGAAGGCGGTCGCGCCGGAGCGTCCAGTCCGGCCATGGCTCGGCCGAAAACGCGGCGCGTTGCCGTGCGAACGCGGCCTGCATCTCGGCAGAGGATGAAGCGGTCGTTTCCAGGTCCGGGGTCATCGCACTCTATCGGCAGCCCGAGGCTGCCTTCATCAAAGAAAGTGTCAATGCTATGGCCCGCGGCGCTCGAAGTGCTGGAGTGTGCGGTCTAATCTCGTTTTCCCGCTCACACACTGCATCCCGGACTTGAGCCGCCCCCGGCGTTGAAAGTACGGCCCAACGATGGACGCACTGCACTCCCTGCTCGGCGCCTGCGGCATCCTGCTGCTGTGCTGGCTGCTATCCGAGGACCGCCGCGCGATCGCCTGGCGAACCGTGGCGGCAGGCATGCTGCTCGGGCTGCTGCTCGCGCTGGCGCTGCTGAAGATCCCGGCACTGCAGTCAGTCCTGGCGATGCTCAACCACGGGGCTAACGCGCTGGAGCGCGCCACCGAAGCGGGCACGCGTTTCGTCTTTGGCCATCTGGGCGGCGCGCCGTTGCCCTACAGCGAGACATCGCCCGGCGCCAGTTTCGTGCTGGCCTTCCGTGCGCTGCCCCTGGTGCTGGTGGTCTCGGCCATCTCGGCGCTGCTGTTCCACTGGCGCGTGCTGCCGGCGCTGGTGCGCGGGTTTGCGTGGATGCTGCAGCGTGCGCTCGGCATTGGCGGCACTGTGGGCCTGTCGGCTGCCGCCAATGTCTTTGTCGGCATGGTCGAAGCGCCGCTGGTCGTGCGGCCTTACCTCGCGCGACTGTCGCGCGGTGAGCTGTTCATGGTGATGAACTGCGGCATGGCCACGATCGCCGGCACCGTGCTGGTGCTGTACGCATCGATCCTCGGGCGCGTGCTACCCGACGCGCTCGGCCATCTGCTCGTTGCGTCATTCGTGGCCACCCCAGTGGCGCTGGTCGTAGCGGCGATGATGGTGCCCGGCACGCTGGCCGACGAAACGCGCATCGACCTGCCAAGAGAAGATGCCAACGCGCTGGCCGCGATCACGCGCGGCACCGTCGACGGCCTGCAACTACTGCTGAACATCGTCGCGATGCTGATTGTCTTCGTGGCACTGGTGGCACTGGCCAACATGGCGCTCGGCCTGCTGCCGCCGGTCGCGGGTAGCGCGCTGTCGCTGGAGCGGATGCTGGGCTGGCTGTTTGCGCCACTGGCCTGGCTGATCGGCATTCCGTGGCACGAGGCGGTCACCGCGGGCGGGCTGCTGGGCAAGAAAACCGTGCTCAATGAATTCCTTGCCTATATCGATCTGGCGGCACTTCCGGAAGAGCAGTTATCGGCACGCTCCCGACTGCTGCTCACCTACGCGCTCTGCGGGTTCGCCAACTTCGGCAGCCTCGGCATCATGCTCGGCGGTCTGGCGCCGATGCTGCCGTCGCATCGCCGCGAGGAACTTGCGCAGCTTGGACTGAAGTCGGTGCTCGCGGGTCTGCTCGCCACCTGCCTGACCGCCGCGCTGGTGGGCAGCCTGACCGGCTGAACAATCCGCTGAGGTCAGCGCGCCGGCAGTTGTCCGGGGCCGCTGTCCACCACGCGCAACGCCTCGATCCACGCCGGATCGATGCCAATTCGGGACAACGCGTCGCGCTGTGACGGCATTGCCCGCCACAGCTGCGATGCAGCCGGAAGACGACCCGGCATGGCGGCTGCCAACAGTAGACGGTTGCCCGCCCCCGAGCCACTACGCAGGTCATAGACTCGCTCGAAGGCGGAGAGCGCAGCCGCGGTCTCGCGCTCCGCTGACAGTGCACCGGCAAAGGTATTCGCCAGAAAGACGCCATCCGGCGCCAGCAGCGCTCGCAAGCCACGAAGGAAGGCATCGGAAAACAGCGGCGGCGGGATACCTTCCGCGTCGAAGGCGTCAAGCAGCACCGCGTCATAGCGCTGGCCTGACGCGAGCGCGCGTGCGACGAACTCAACGCCATCGGCCGCGTGCAGTCGCAGCGATGCATCGGCCTGCAGGCCGAACCAGCGCTGCGCGGCCTTGAGGACGACCGGATCAATATCCACGGCATCGATCCGCATATCGGGGCGCAGGCGCCGCAACGCCATCGGCACCGACCCGCCGCCGACACCGATCAGCAGCACCCGGCGCGGCTCCGGTTGCCACAGCAGCAGCGATGCAGTCATCGCGCGCGTGTAGTCGAAGGCCAAATGCTCGGGCCGGTCATGCCGGCGGCACGACTGATTCAGCGCTTCCGGGCCGTCGCCGAAGCGCATGCAGCGGTGCTCCGCGTCGTCGACCACGACCACGGTCTGAAACGCGGAGACCTCCCGGAAACGCAGTTGTTCGCCAACTGGGGGCGGCGCGGCACACGCCGTCGCCAGCAGCGCGGCAACACCCAGCAGCAGCCGGCCCAAGCGAACCGACACACGCTGCATGCCGAACGTGCCGCAGGCGCTGCCCATCACGCCCTTGCCTATTCGATTTCCTCGTACAGCGGCAAGGTCAGGAACTCGGCGAACGCCTCCTGCGTGCTCATCTGCTCGAAGATCTGCGCGGCGCGCTCATAGCTGCGAGTGTTGTCGCCGACCGATGCCTTGACCTTCGCCAGTTCCTCGGGAATCAGCGCACGCACCATGTCCGCAGTCACCTTGCGACCGTCGTCGAGCGTGCCCTTGGGAGAACGGATCCACTGCCAGACCTGCGAGCGGCTGATCTCCGCGGTGGCTGCATCCTCCATCAGGTTGTGGATCGGAACGCAGCCATTGCCATCGAGCCATGCGCCCAGGTAATGAATGCCGACGTTGATGTTCATGCGCAGGCCGGCCTCGGTGATCGGGGCCTCGGGCTGGAAAGCCAGCAGGTCGGCGGCGGCGACATTGACATCGGGGCGCTGCTTGCCGATCTGGTTCGGGCGATCGCCCAGCACCTTGACGAATTCCTCCATGGCGATTGGCACCAGACCGGGGTGCGCGACCCAGCCGCCGTCGTACCCGTCGGTCGCGTCGCGCTGCTTGTCGCCGCGCACGCCGGCCATCGCGGTTTCGTTGCGCGCCGGGTCGTTCTTGATCGGAATCAGCGCGCTCATGCCGCCGATCGCCGGTGCATTGCGCCGATGGCAGGTCTTTAGCAGCAGCAGCGCATAGGCACGCATGAAGGGCGCCGTCATCGTCACCTTGGCGCGATCGGCCAGACAGAAGTCGCGGTCAACCTTGAACTTCTTGATGCACGAGAAGATGTAATCCCACCGCCCCGCGTTGAGCCCCGCGCTGTGCTCGCGCAGTTCGTACAGGATCTCGTCCATCTCGAAAGCAGCGAGGATGGTCTCGATCAGCACCGTCGCCTTGACCGTTCCCTGCGGAATGCCCAGTTCGTTCTGGGTCATCACAAAGATGTCGTTCCACAGCCGCGCCTCGAGGTGCGACTCCATCTTCGGCAGGTAGAAGTACGGGCCAGACCCACGCGCGATCAGTTCGCGCGCGTTGTGGAACATGAACAGCGCGAAATCGAACACGCCCCCAGAGACCCGCTGGCCATCGACGAACACATGCTTCTCGTCGAGGTGCCAGCCGCGCGGCCGCACCACCAGCGTGGCGACCTTGTCGTTCAGCTTGTAGGTCTTCTCTCCCTGGGTCAGCGAAATGGTGCGGCGGATCGCGGCCATCAGATTGATCTGGCCGGTGATCTGGTTGTCCCAGTTGGGCGAATTGCTGTCCTCGAAGTCGGTCATGTAGGCATCCGCCCCCGAGTTCAGCGCATTGATGATCATCTTGCGCTCGACCGGGCCGGTGATCTCCACGCGGCGGCACTGCAGGTCGGCCGGCAGCGGCGCAATGGTCCAGTCGCCCTCTCGGACATGGCGCGTCTGCGACAGGAAGTCGGGACGCTCGCCGGCATCGAGACGCTGCGCGCGTTCAACCCGCGCCGCCAGCAACTCCTGGCGCCGGCCGTTGAATGCGCGGTGCAACTTGGCAACCAGCGCAAGTGCGTCTGCGGTCAGGATGGATTCGAAGCCGGGCTTGATCGGCGCGCGGATATCGACGCCTTGCGGGAAACTCATGGTGCTCCTCAAGAAACGATGTGCTGATGACAGTGCCGGACTGACCGCCGAACGAGGCGGATCGCCAGCCCTCACGACAAAGTTTATTTGCAATAAAGTCGAAAATCAGTGGTGACAGTGCAAGTTATCTTTTACCGTATTGCAAAGGCCATCCTCCATGGCCTCCGATCAGGCTGCCGTGGATCAATTCAAGCAGATCAGCACCTTTGTCAATGTTGTCGCCCGCGGCAATCTGTCCGCGGCGGCCCGGCATGAGGGTATTGCGCCGGCGATGGTGAGCCGGCGCCTCGATGCACTCGAAGCGCGACTCGGCATCAAGCTGATGCAGCGCACGACCCGACGTATCACGCTGACGCCCGAAGGCACGGCCTTCGCCGAAGACTGCCAGCGCATCCTGCGCGATCTGCTGGAAGCCGAAAGTGCAGTCGCGGCACGCGGCGTCGAAGCCAGCGGCAACCTGCGCATTACCGCACCCGCCGGATTTGGCCGGCTGTTCGTTGCGCCGTTGGCCGCGGAGTTCGCGCGCGAGCATCCGAAGGTTTCGGTCACGCTCGACCTGTCGGACCGAATTGCAGACCTGATTGCCGATGGTTTCGACTGTGCGATCCGTTTTGGCGAAGAGGCGGACAACTCGCTGGTCCGTCTGCCGCTCGGCGAGAGCACGCGTGTCGTCGTGGCCTCGCCTGCGTATCTGAAGCGTCATGGCAAACCACTGCATCCGTCCGATCTGGCGCAGCACGCCTGTCTCTTCCTCGGCGACGCCAGCGGCTCGGCGCGCGGCTGGCTGTTCAGCGTCGATGGCCAGACCCAGGTCTGGCGCCCCGCCGGCCCGCTGGCTTGCAATGACGGCGCGGTATTGCATGAGTGGGCGCTGGCCGGATTGGGAATGGCGTGGCGATCCATGTGGGAAGTCGGCGACGACCTCGCTGCCGGACGGCTGGTTCGGCTGCTCGACGAGTTCGCAGCACCGCCCACGCGAATCTATTGCGTGTTTCCGGCGCGCAAGCACCTGCCGCTGCGCGTTCGCCTGTTTGTCGACTTCATCAAGGCACGACTGGCGTGGACATCGGCGGCCAGCCGTTTCGCGCCCAAGCCATCAGAGGCACCCGGGACCCGTGGCAGATCAGCACGTGGCAGGTAAAAAAAGAGGCCGCGATCGCGGCCTCCGTCTTTCATCTGCTGCTCTTTTTTCAGGGGCATCGTGCTGCTGCCGTCGTTCTTGACCCCTGTTGTCGTCCTCCAGCGCTCCGAACCTGTCTGCTCATGCATTAACAGGGCGGGAGTCTAGGCAGCTTGCGCAACGCTACAAGTTGCACTGCAGCGAAGTTGCGCGCGCACGACGTCGCCGCCGCAACGCTGCGCGATACCTGCGCGCCAGATCACTCGGCCGCGCGCTTCTCGAAGAACTGTTCGTCCTCGGTCGAGCCCTTGAGCGCGGTGGTCGACGACTGCCCCTGTTGCACCGTCTGGGTCACCGCATCGAAGTAGCCGGTACCCACCTCGCGCTGGTGCTTGACGGCGGTGAAACCACGCTCGGCAGCGGCGAACTCCGCCTCCTGCAGTTCGACGAACGCGCTCATCTGGTTGCGTGCGTAGCCATGCGCCAGGTTGAACATCGAGTAGTTCAGCGAATGGAAGCCGGCCAGCGTGATGAACTGGAACTTGTAGCCCATCGCACCAAGCTCACGCTGGAACTTCGCGA
>CAZTUT010000122.1:0-8886 GCA_964616395.1 uncultured Burkholderiaceae bacterium | reverse complement strand
GCGCTGGTGCTGATGCCCACCGGCGGCGGCAAGTCGCTGACCTACCAGATCCCGGCGCTGCTGCGCCCGGGCGTGGGCGTGGTGATCTCGCCGCTGATCGCGCTGATGCAGGACCAGGTGGCTGCGCTCGGCGAACTGGGTGTGCGCGCCGCCTTCCTCAACAGCACGCTGAGCAGCGCCGAGGCGGCCGCGGTCGAGCGCCGGATGCGCGCCGGCGAACTCGACCTGCTGTACGTCGCGCCGGAGCGGCTGCTGACCGAGCGCTGCCTGCGGCTGCTCGACGAGGTGCACGCGGGCGCCGGACTGGCGCTGTTCGCGATCGACGAGGCGCACTGCGTGTCGCAGTGGGGCCACGACTTCCGCCCCGAGTACGGCCAGCTCGGCCTGCTGCGCGAGCGCTTCGCGCAGGTGCCGCGGATCGCGCTGACCGCCACCGCCGACGCGCCCACGCGCGACGAGATCGAGCAGCGGCTGCTGACCGATGCACGCGTGTTCGTGGCCAGCTTCGACCGCCCCAACATCCGCTACCGGATCGTCGAGAAGCGCGAGCCGCGCGAGCAGTTGCTGCGCTTCATCCGCGACGAGCATCCGGGCGAGTCGGGGATCGTCTACTGCCTGGCCCGCAACACGGTCGAGGAGGTGGCGGCCTTCCTCAACGAGCATGGGATCGCCGCGCTGCCGTACCACGCCGGCATGGAAGCGGCGCTGCGCAGCCGCCATCAGGCGGCGTTCCTGCGCGGCGGCGAGGACAGCGGCAGCGCACTGGTGATGGTTGCCACGATCGCCTTCGGCATGGGAATCGACAAGCCCGACGTGCGCTTCGTCGCGCACCTGGACATGCCCAAGAGCATCGAGGGCTATTTCCAGGAGACCGGGCGCGGCGGCCGCGACGGCGAGCCGGCCGAAGCCTGGATGACCTACGGCCTGGCCGACGTAGTCCAGCAGCGGCGGCTGATCGACCTGTCGGAGGCCGACGGGCAGTACAAGCGGCTGTCGTCGGCCAAACTCGACGCGATGCTCGGCCTGGCCGAGGCCGCCGACTGCCGGCGCGTGCGGCTGCTGGCGTACTTCGGCGAGGCCAGCGCCCCGTGCGGCCCGCACCAGCAGGCCTGCGACAACTGCAGCGATCCACCGGCGCTGTGGGACGCGACCGAGCCGGCGCGCAAGCTGCTGTCGTGCATCTACCGCTGCGAACAGGCCAGCCGCTTCGGCTTTGCCGCCACCCACATCATCGACGTGCTGCGCGGCCGCAGCACCGAGAAGACGGTGAAGTTCGGGCACGAGGCGCTGTCGACCTTCGGCATCGGCGCCGACCTGTCGGAGGCCGAGTGGAGGCTGGTGCTCAGACAACTGGTGGCGCAGCATCTGGTCGAGGTCGACCACGACCACTTCAACGTGCTGCGGCTGACCGAAGCCAGCCGCGCGGTGCTGCGCGGCGAGCGGCGCATCGAGATGCGGCGGCCGAGCGACAAGCCGGCGCGTGCCCGCCCGCGGCGACGCGCGGCGGAAGTTTCCATGGAGGGCGTGGACGGGGCGCTGTTCGACAAGCTGCGCGCCTGGCGCGCCGGCGTGGCGCGCGAGCACGGCGTGCCACCGTATGTGGTGTTCCACGACGCCACGCTGCGCGCGGTCGCGGCCGCACGGCCCGACTCGCTGGAGGCGCTGCAGGGCATCTCCGGCGTGGGCGCGCGCAAGCTCGAAAACTACGGCGCGGCGCTGGTGCGGCTGGTGGCCGGCGGCGACTGAGCCGCGCACGGATCGGGCGGCAACGGGGGCGCCGCCGGCGGCTCCAGCCGCACATACAACCGCTTGTTGTTGCGACCCTTGTTCTCGCTGCGCACGATGCGCAGGGCGCCGATCTGCCGCACGTGCGCCACATGCGTGCCGCCGCAGGCCTGCGCATCGAAGCCTTCGATCCGCACCACGCGCACGCGGCCGCCCTCGACCGGCGGGCGCACGTCGAGCGTACGCAGAAGATCGGGGCGGCTGCGAAATTCGTCCTCGGCCATCAGGTCGGCCCGCACCGGGTGGTCGGCGGCAAGCACCGCGTTGACGCCCGCCTCCAGTTCGGCCATCACCTCGGGCGACAGCCGTTCCAGCTTGAAGTCGATGCGCGAGGACTCGGCGCCGATCTGGCAGCCGGTGATCCAGGCGTCGAAGCGGCGCATCGCGACCGTGTTGAGCACGTGCAGCACCGTGTGCTGACGCGACAGCGCAGCCCGCCGCGGCGCGTCGATGCGCGCGACCAGCCGGCTGCCCGCCAACGGCGGCGGGCCTGCGAGCCGATGCCAGACCCGACCGGCCTCGTCGGCCCAGACGTCGGTGACGGGATGCGCGTTGCCGTCGGTATCGGTCAGCGTTCCGTGATCGGGCGGTTGGCCGCCGCCACCCGGATAGAACGGGCTGCGGTCGAGCGCGACCGCCTCGCCGGCGATCGCATGCACCGCGACCTCGACCGGCGCATCGGCCGGCAGCGCGTGATAGAGCCGCTGCGTGACCACCGCGATCGCCTAGCGCCGGCCGCACACCAGCTGCACGGCGCGCCCCTCGGGCGCGGCAGCGGTGCGAACCTCGTTGCCGCAGTACGCCGGATCGCCGCAGGCGTACTCGACCTGCAGTGCCTTGCGCCGGCCGGGCGCCGGATCGCCGCACAGCCCGTTGCCGGCCTGCACATTGGCCACCGCACGGCCGTTCGCAAAGTCGGCCACCGCACGGGTGGCATCGCAGGCCCGCTGATCGTCGGTCCAGCGCGCATCGAGCACCCGCAGCCGCATGCAGGCGCGCCATTGCGGCGCCGGCTGCCGGCCGGCATCGATCGGCCGCACGCCCTGATACTGGGACTGAGACATCGCTTCCGCGTAGCCGCGCTGGTAGCCGCGCAGGAAGATCTGCTCGATCGACTCGCCAGGCATCGCGCGCCCGGCTTCGGCCGCCACCGCAGGCGGCACCGGCGCAACGCCGGTGGCACTGCCCGTCATCGGCTGGGCCGCCGTACTACCGCAAAGCGCCAGCAGCATCACGCCGGCCATCAGCGTCCTTGTCTGTTTCATGATTCACCTGTCTTCAGCAAACGCCGGCACTCGGCCTCGTGGCGAGCGATCTCGGCCAGGGTTACTTCAATATCCTCGCGCTGCTGCTCGAGCGCGGCGCGGTGCTGCGCCAGCACAGCGAGGAAGCGGCGCGCCTGCGGCTGCGCGTCCTTGCGGCTCTCGTACATGTCGACCAGCTCGCGAATCTGCTGCAGCGACAGGCCGAGCCGCTTGCCGCGCAGCGTGAGCTTCAGCCGCGTGCGATCGCGCGCCGAGTAAATGCGGCGCAGGCCGGCGCGCGCCGGCCGCAGGATGCCGTGATCCTCGTAGAACCGGATCGCGCGCGGCGTGATGTCGAACTCGCGTGCCAGCTCGGCGATCGACAGGCCGGTGGGCGCTGCCTTCGCGCGCGCAGCGGTGCGCGGACTGCGGCGAACGGTCGACGGGCTGGCGCGCGGGCTCATGCTGCGTAGAATCGGCAAGGTTGACGTTCGCGTCAAGCGAAACGCCACGGCAGCGTTGATCAAGCATCCGCCTGTTGCGGCTGCCGCGGTCTTGCTTCACTGGCGCCGCACGCGGTTTCGTTCCACTGCACCCCACTTGCCCGCGGAGCCCTCGCTGAACCCGCTCGAACACCAGTTGCGCTACCCGTGGGCCGAAGCGCCAGCGCCGGCCAGCGTGATCACGCTGCGACCCGGCGTGCACTGGCTGCGCATGGGACTGCCGTTCGCGCTCGACCACATCAACCTGTGGCTGCTCGACGACGAGATCGACGGCCGCGCCGGCTTCACCGCGATCGACACCGGCATCACCAGCGAGGCCACGATGGCCGCCTGGGAGCGGCTGTTCGACACGTTCTTCGCCGGCCGGCCGCTGCTGCGCGTGATCAGCACCCACTACCACCCCGACCATGTGGGCCTGGCGCACTGGCTGACCGCCGGTGGCCGCCAGCACCGCTGGCGCGTGCCGCTGTGGATGAGCGCTGGCGAGTACGGCTACGCGCGCTTCCTGTCGGGCGAGGGCGGCGGTGTGTCCAGCGACGGCGCCGTCAAGCATTTCCGCCGCAACGGCCTGACCGACGCCGAGTCGCTGGCCCGCCTGCGCACGCGCGGCACCAATCATTACCCGAAGCTGGTGCCGGCGCTGCCGTCCTCGTATGTGCGCATCCACGACGACGACGTGATCGCGATCGGCGCGCGCCAATTCCGCGTGATCGTGGGCCACGGCCACGCGGTCGAGCACGTATCGCTCTACAGCGATGCCGACCGGCTGCTGGTCAGCGGCGACATGGTGCTGCCGCGCATCTCGACCAATGTCGCGGTGTTCGACATCGAGCCCGAGGGCAACCCGCTGCCGCTGTACCTGCGCTCGCTCGACCGCTATCTGCCGCTGCCGGCCGATACGCTGGTGCTGCCATCGCACGGCCTGCCATTCACCGGGCTGCATGCGCGCGTGATGCAGCAGCACCAGCACCATGCCGACCGGCTGGCCGAGGTGCTGGCCGCCTGCGCCACGCCGAAGAGCGCGGCCGAGATCGTGCCGGTGCTGTTCCGCCGCGAACTCGACGCGCATCAGCTCGGCTTCGCGCTGGGCGAGTCGCTCGCGCATCTGCATGCGCTGTGGCATGCGGGCCGGCTGCGCCGCCAGCGCGACGATGACGAGGTGTTCCGCTTTGTCGCATCCGGCGCCGACGCCCACTGAGCAGCGCGCGCTACCGGCTGCGGGCGCATGTCAGCCGCGGCACCGGCGCGCCGCCCTCGGCGCGATTCGCGCCATCGCCGTCTGCTTCCCACGCCGACCACCGTCACGGCGGATGCGATGGCCCGCGCTCGCAATCGCTCTGTCGTGGCTCTGTCTGATGCTGCCAACGCCGGCTCAGGCGCAGTCGGCCCCGGCCGCGCTGCGGCTGCATGCCGGGATGCTGCGGCCGGTACTGGACCAGTGGCACTTCGAGCCCTGCGACAGCACCCCTGTCGGGCCGCGCCGCGCGCGCGATGTTTCGCCGGAGTCGAGCATCACGTCGATCCTCACCGATATCGGCCTCGACCGGCGCGACACCACCTACATCGAGGCCTTCGGCCGGGTGGTCGACGGCGAGGTCCGCTTCGAGCGTCTGAACCGCGCCGGCGCCGAGATGACCTGCGCGTCCGCCACCAATGCCGACCGGCACTGGCAGGCGCAGGGCAACGAACCGTTCTGGGCGCTGCGCAGCGATGCGCGCGGCCTGTCGCTGCGGCAGCCGGGAAGCCAGCTCAACCTGCCGCCGCTGGCGTTGCGCTGGAACACCAACGACGGCCGCGGCGGCGAAGCCGCGGTGCTCGTCGCCCGCACCGAGCTGACAGCACTCGACCTGACATTGACGGCACGGCTGTGCCGCGATTCGATGGCCGACATCGCCTACGGCTTTCGCGCCGAAGTCGTGCTGACGCGGCCGCAGGCCGCTCGCTTCGAAGGCTGCGCCTATCTGGGCAGCGAGCTGCCGCCCTGGGCCCGCCCATGACAACCGTTACATCGAGGACATGAACCGATGAGTACGCCGACCCATCCCGCCGCACCTGCCACGCTGCTGGCCACCGCCGGCCGCGACCGCGAGACCTTTGGCTTCGTCAATCCGCCGCTGGTGCGCGGCTCCACGGTGCTGCACGACAGCGTGGCCGACATGCAGGCTCGGGTGGCAGCGCGCAAGGCCGGTGCCGACACGCCGATCTCCTACGGCATCTACGGCGGACCCACGCATCAGGCGTTCTACGACGCACTCACTGCGCTCGAAGGCGGACACCGCTCGTGGGCGCTGCCCTCCGGACTCACCGCCTGCGCGATCGCGCTGCAGGCGTTCGTCCGCAGCGGCGACCACGTGCTGGTGCCCGACTCGGTCTACTGGCCCGTGCGCCGCTTCTGCAACGAGACGCTGAGCCGCTTCGGCGTCTCCACCACTTACTACGACCCCTGCATGGGCGCCGAGATCGAGCAGCTGTTCACGCCTGCCACGCGGCTGCTGTGGCTGGAGTCGCCCGGCTCGCACACGTTCGAGATGCAGGACGTGCCGCTGCTGGCCTCGATCGCGCGCGCGCGAGGTGCCATCAGCGCGATCGACAACACCTGGGCCACGCCGCTGTACTTCCAGCCACTCAAGTTCGGCGTCGACGTCAGCGTGCACGCGGCCACCAAGTACATCGGTGGCCACTCGGACCTGCTGATGGGCACGGTCACCAGCAACGCGCACGCGTGGCCGCAACTGCGCGAAGCGCTGCACATGTACGGGCTGACCACCAGCGCCGACGACTGCGCGCTGGCGCTGCGCGGTCTGCGCTCGATGGGTGCGCGGCTGGTGCAGCACGAAGCCAGCGCGCGCGCGCTGATCGCCTGGTTCAAGCAGCAGCCCGAGGTCGAGCGCGTGCTGTATCCCGGCGACGCCGACGATCCCGGCCACGCGCTGTGGCAGCGCGACATGCGCGGCGCCAGCGGCCTGTTCGGCGTGTTGCTCAAGCCCGGCGTGGGGGAGCCCGCGCTGCACGCGCTGATCGACAGCCTGCGCCTGTTCGGCCGCGGCTATTCGTGGGGCGGCTTCGAGAGCCTGCTGATCCCGAGCTGGCCGGAGCGCACGGTCACCGCCAACCCGTGGACTGGCCGGCTGTTCCGCGTGCATGCGGGGCTGGAAGACGTGGGGGATCTGATTGCCGATCTGGAGCGGGGGTTCGCCGCGCTCAGGGCCTGAGAAGGCGCGGGGCGCGACGTCGACCGGCAGGTGCGTGAGCGCGCGCCGATCCGACGTTCACACCGCCTTGTCCGGGCCGCGCCTTGCGCGACCGCCAACAGGCAGGCCCAGGCGCGTCGCGGCGCGGGTGATGTGCCGCCGCATCGCGCGCTCCGCTGCCTGCGCGTCGCGCGACTCGATCGCACGCAGCACGGCCACATGCTCGAGATGGACCTGCTGCGCCTGGCCAGGCATGCGCGCCGTGTTGCCGCGGGCGATGCTGATGGCACCGAGCATCTCCTTGTGCAGGTAGGCGACGACTTTCTCACGGTACCGGTTGTGCGTCGCCTTCGCGATGGCCATGTGGAATGCCAGATCGGCGTCTGCGCCGACGACCTCGTCGTCCAGATGGTGCTCAAGATGCGAGATGGCGGCACCAAGCGCCTTCAGGTCGGCCGCGGTGGCGGAGACCGCGGCAAGCGCCGCGCTGACGGCTTCGATATCCGCGCGGAACGCATACAGTTCCGCGAGGGCGCGGGCGTCCCACGCTCCGCCGCGGCCGAGTTGAAGCGAACGGCGCGCCTTCGGTGCGAGAACGCTGCTGCCTGAACCCTGGCGCGTCTCGATCAGGCCCTGAGAACGCAGCCGCGACAGCGCCTCCCTGACAACGGGCTGGCTGACGCCGTAGTCCTGCGCCATCCTGGCGACCGTGGGAAGGCGGCTGCCCGGCTTCAAGGTGCCGTTCGCGATCTGCTTTTCGAGCCTGAGCGCGATCTGATCGGGCAGCGATACGTTGCGCATTGCTTGCATGGTTGGCCAGTCGTATGATGACCTGATAACTGAAAATTCTGCCGCTGCAATCGCGCAGCGGCCATATCAATACGTGCAAAGCGTCATGGGCATCTCGCCACAAGCACCGCGCGCACGAGCTGTACCCGATGGCGCGCAGGCGGCGCGCAATGTCATCGGGCGACGATCTTCGCGATGAACATCGCACAAGGCCTCTCGCGCGCACGATCAGCCCTGGCTTCCCGGCCGGCGGAGGCCGTCCAGCGTGCGACCCGCCTGATCGATCAGGCGGGCAAGACTGGACAGGCCGGATCCGCGGCGGAAGCTCACCTGCTCAACGTCGAGGCGCTGCTCCAGCTGAACAGGCTAGCGGAAGCACACGCCGCGCTCGATCGCGCCTTCGAGGTAGCGCGCAATCAGTCGCCCTGCATCCAGCTCGCCCGGATGCATGCGATGCACGCGCGGTTGCTGCTACAGGAAGGCCACACCACACTCGCGATGGCTGCGGTAAACCGCGCGCTGGCCATGCCCGCGCTTGCGACATCCGAGAGGGCGGACCTGTACACGATGGTCGCCTACTGCCACGGCAGGCTTCACCACGTCGACGCTGCAGCTCACGTCATGCGCGAGCATGTGCTGCCGCTGTCGATCGCATCCGGCGACGGGGCGGCGATTTTCATCGCGAGCGCCCGCATGGCCGGACTGCTGCATGTCTATGCCTGTGCCGCGCTGGACATTCCCCATTCGAGCCTTCGAAAAATGCAGCGGCCAGCCCTGGCAGATGCCCGGACGCTCATCGAGGAGGCCGAAATGCATCTTGGCGTCTGTGATGCTCATCGATCATTCGCGACGGTCGGCGACACGTGTTACGGCTATGCGATGCAGGGACTGATCAACAGCCTGGGTTCGGGGATGGACGCGGGCCGTCTGTCCTTCGAAACGGGGCTTCACCTTGCCGGCGCAGCGTTCCCGCGCGCGCGGATGCATTTGTCCTACAGTTTTGGAGCTGCATTACGGATTGCAGGTCGCTTCAGCGAGGCGGTAACCCGATTCGAGGATGCGGGCGCGATCGCAACCGCGACGGATGACCGGCGGTACCAGCGTCTGCTCCGATACGAGCTTGGCCTGTGCGCCAGATCGGAAAGCCATGTATCCGGTCGCCCATTGGCGCAAGTACGCCATGGCGCGGGATTACGGGAAAGCGAGCCAGATGCGGCGGTCGGCGGCCTGCCACAGTCGCAGCACGCATCGTACGAGCCGCGATCCGTACTGCCCGCAGGTGCAGATCACGGCCTACCGGCAGAAATCAAAGTCGCAGAAGACTTCATCGACCGCAACCTTCAACGGCGCCTCCACGTGGTCGAGATCGCCCGC
>CAZTUT010000121.1:6048-8959 GCA_964616395.1 uncultured Burkholderiaceae bacterium | reverse complement strand
TGGGCAGGAAGTCGACCACGTACTCGGCGCCGCGATACAGCTCGGTGTGGCCCTTCTGACGGCCGAAGCCCTTGACGTCGGTGACCGTGAGGCCGCTGACGCCCACCTCGGCCAGCGCCTCGCGCACCTCGTCGAGCTTGAACGGCTTGATGACGGCGGTGATCTGTTTCATGGCTTCTCCCTGATTCCTGCGCTCGCAGCGTTGGTTTTCAGCAATTCTATTCACCCGCCGGCAAGGCCGCATTCGACCCTGCCCCCGAGAAAACGCCAAGCGGCCGGATCGCGACTGCCACGCGACAGCCACGCCTGCCGCCCGACGACTCAGGCCACGCCGTCCTCGCGATAGCGGTTGGTCACCGGGTAGCGCCAGTCGCGGCCGAAGCTGCGATTCGTGACGCGGATGCCCACCGGCGCCTGGCGCCGCTTGTACTCGTTGAGCCGGATCAGCCGCAGCACCTTGCGCACGTCGGCCTCGTTG
Source organism: uncultured Burkholderiaceae bacterium (assembly GCA_964616395.1). Classification (GTDB taxonomy): domain Bacteria; phylum Pseudomonadota; class Gammaproteobacteria; order Burkholderiales; family Burkholderiaceae_F; genus JALHMQ01. The sequence continues at coordinate 8,481 of CAZTUT010000121.1, read as the reverse complement.
AAGCCGGCGTCGACGATCTCGCGCAGGCTGGCGCCCTGCTCCATGTAGCGCTCGATGATCGCATCGAGCACGTCGTACTCGGGTAGCGAGTCCTGATCGGTCTGGTTGGGTCGCAGCTCGGCGCTCGGCGCACGCGTGATGATCCGCTCGGGGATCACCGCCCCCAGCGAATTGCGGTAATGCGCGAGCCGGTACACCAGCGTCTTGCGAATGTCCTTGATGACGGCGAATCCGCCGGCCATATCGCCATACAGCGTGCAGTAGCCGACCGCCATCTCGCTCTTGTTGCCGGTGGTCAGCACGATCGAGCCGTGCTTGTTCGACAGCGCCATCAGCAGCGTGCCGCGGATGCGCGCCTGGATGTTCTCCTCGGTCGCGTCCCACGGCAGGCCGCGGAACTCGCGCGCCAGCGTGGCCAGAAAGCCGTCGAACACCGGCTTGATCGGCAGCTCGTCGTAGCGGACGCCAAGGCGCTCGACCATGTCGCGCGAATCGAGCCACGAGATGTCGGCGGTGAACTGCGACGGCATCATCACCGCGCGCACCTTGTCGGCGCCCAGCGCATCGACCGCGACCGCCAGCGTGAGCGCCGAGTCGATGCCGCCCGACATGCCGATGATCGCGCCCGGGAAACCGTTCTTGCCCAGGTAGTCGCGCACGCCCAGCTTCAGCGCGGCGTAGACCTGCGCCTCGTCGCTGCCCTGGTCATCGATCGTGCCCGGTTGCGGCACGCCATCGACGAAATCGGTCAGCAGCAGGTGCTCGACGAACTGCGGCGCCATGGTCTGCGGCGCGCCGGCGGCATCGAGCACGAAGCTGGCGCCATCGAACACGAGTTCGTCCTGCCCACCCACCAGGTTCGCGTACACCAGCGGCATGCCGAAGCGCGAGACGTTGGCGCGCATCGTCGCGTAGCGCTGCGGCTGCTTGCCCATGTGAAACGGCGATGCGTTGAGCACCAGCAGCACCTCGGCGCCAGCGCTGGCCGCGCACTCGGGCGCGTACGGAAACCAGGTGTCCTCGCAGATGTTGATGCCGAAGCGCGTACCGCGCACGTCGATCACGAGCGGACGGTTGTCGGGCGTGAAATAGCGCCGCTCGTCGAATACGTCGTAGTTGGGCAGGTCGTGCTTGCAGTAGGTGCCCGCCACCAGCCCGCCATGCAACACGCTGGCGGCATTGAAGCGCTGTCCTTCGCGCTCCAGCGGATGACCGACCACCACGCGCAGATCGGAAAACTGCAGCAGGCGCGCGGCCAGATCAGCCAGCGCACGGTCGCTCGCTGCGTAGAATGACCGACGCAGCAGCAGGTCTTCGGGGGGATAGCCGGTCAGCGACAGTTCCGGCGTGAGAACGAGGTCTGCACCGGCTGCCGCCGCCTGGCGTGCCATGTCGAGAATTCGCCGGGCGTTGCCTTCGAGGTCGCCGACCGTGCAATTGATCTGCGCGATAGCGACTCTGACTCGCGAACTCATGGAATGGACCGTTGCGGGTGAGCGACGATTATTGCACGCAGATCGTCAGCGACCTGGCCACCATCGGCCGCGCGCGCTGGGACCACTTGGTGGCGCAGGATCCCGACGCGACCGTGTTTCTGCGTTTCGACTTCCTGCACGCATTGCATGCCAGCGGCTGCGCTGCGCCCGATACCGGCTGGGCGCCGCAGTACCTGACGCTATGGCAGGGCGACGCGCTGGCCGCGGCAGTCCCGCTGTACATCAAGGGGCACTCCTACGGCGAGTACGTGTTCGACTGGTCGTGGGCCGAGGCCAGCGAACGCGCGGGCCGTCGCTACTACCCGAAGTGGCTGGCCGCGGTGCCGTTCACGCCGGTCGGCGGCAGCCGCCTGCTGGCGCGCGATGAGGCCAGCCGTACCGCGCTGGTCGATGCGCTGCTGGCGCTGGCCGAAAGCTCGGGGTTGTCGTCGCTGCACCTGCTGTTCGCGCCACCGGCGCAGCTCGATCTGCTGACCGGGCGCGGCCTGCTGCGGCGGCATGGCGTGCAGTTCCACTGGCGCAACGCCGGCTATCGGACCTTCGACGACTTTCTCGCTGCGCTAGCCCAGCCCAAGCGCAAGAAGATCCGCGCCGAGCGGCGCAAGGTGGCCGAAGCCGGCATCGTCATGCAGCGCAAGGTCGGCGCTGAGATCAGCGACGATGACTGGCGCTTCTTCCATCGCTGCTACAGCGCAACCTATGCGGCGCATGGCGCCACACCCTACCTGAACCTCGACTTCTTCCGACGCATCGCCGCCCCGCTGGCCCCGCATCTGCTGCTGGTGCTGGCCACGCGCGATGGTCAGCGGGTCGCCGCCAGTCTCGGCGTATTCGATACGAATGCGCTGTACGGCCGCTACTGGGGCGCGGTCGAGGCCGTGAGCTGCCTGCACTTCGAGGCCTGCTACTACCAGATGATCGAGTTCGCGATCGAGCG
>CAZTUT010000121.1:0-5948 GCA_964616395.1 uncultured Burkholderiaceae bacterium | reverse complement strand
GCTGCCTGCACTTCGAGGCCTGCTACTACCAGATGATCGAGTTCGCGATCGAGCGGGGCATCGCCACGTTCGAGGGCGGCGCGCAAGGCGCGCATAAGCTGGCACGCGGACTCGATCCGGTGCCGACGGGCTCGGTGCACTGGATCGCCGACCCGGCGCTGCGGGCTGCGGTGGCGCGCTTCCTTGTACGCGAGCGCGATCACGTGGCCGAGACCCTCGACGAACTCGACGAGCACCGCGCGTTTCGCGCAGCGCCGGAGCGTCCATGAAGCCGCTGCACCTGGCCTGCGCGCTGCTGATGGTCGCGCTGTGGGGCTTCAACTTCGTGGTCATGCGCTGGGGGCTGGATCAGGTCCCGCCATTGACGCTTTCGGCGCTGCGCTTCGGTCTGGCGGCGTTTCCGGCGCTGCTGCTGGTGCGGCCGCCGCGCGCCTCGTGGCGGCTGGTCGCTGGCTACGGCCTGTTTGCCTTCAGTGGCCAGTTCGCGCTGCTGTTCACCGGCATGGCAGTGGGCATGCCAACCGGGCTGGCGTCGCTGGTGATCCAGATTCAGGCATTTTTCACCATCGGACTGGCTGCGCTGGTCACGCACGAGCGGCCGCGCGCGGTGCAGCTTGCCGGTGCGCTACTGGCGGGCGGCGGCGTGCTGCTGGTTGCGCTGCATCTTGGCGGCGGCTCGCGTCTCGGGCTGGTGCTGATCGTGCTGGCGGCGCTGTCGTGGGCCGTGGCCAACACGATCGTGCGCCGGATTCCGATCGATCCGCAGGCCGAGCGCAGCGGCCCGCTGGCGATCGTGGTCTGGGGCTGCGCGGTCGCCACGCTGCCGCTGGCCGCAGCAGCACTGCTGATCGATGGGCCACGCAGCGTGCTGAACAGCATGGACGCGCTCGATCGGGCGCAGTGGCTGGGCCTTGCATTTCAGGCCTGGCCGGTCACGCTGCTCGCGTTTGCCGTTTGGGCCTGGCTGCTGCGGCTGTACCCGGCAAGTCTCATCGCGCCATTCACGCTGCTGGTGCCGGTGGTGGGCATGAGCAGCGCCGCGCTGCTGCTGGGCGAGGCCGTGACCTGGTGGAAGCTCACCGGCGCAGCGCTGGTGCTCGGCGGTCTGGCGCTCAACGTACTGTCGTTCCGGCGGGCCTGAGCGCGGGCACGGCGAGCCCACCGGGCTCGCGTCGGGCAGATGCCGACCGCGCTAGAACGCCGGCTTCGGGCTGGCCTTCTGGAACGCTTCCACGCTGGCGAGGATCTCGGCGCGCGCCTCGTCGGGCCCACCCCAGCCCGCCACCTTGACCCACTTGCCTGGCTCCAGATCCTTGTAGTGCTCGAAGAAGTGCTGGATCTGCGCGAGGCGATGCGGGCCGACGTCCTCATAGGTGCGCCAGTGGTCGTACCAGGGCAGCGTCTTGCTGATCGGCGCGGCCAGCAGCTTGTTGTCGCCACCGGCCTCGTCGGTCATCTTCAGCACGCCCAGCGGCCGGCAGCGCACCACAACCCCCGCCTGCAGCGGGAAGGGCGTGACCACCAGCACGTCGGCCGGGTCGCCGTCATCGGCCAGCGTGTGCGGGATGTAGCCGTAGTTGCACGGGTAGTGCATCGGCGTGTTGATGAAGCGATCGACGAAGATCGCGCCGGACTCCTTGTCGACCTCGTACTTGATCGGATCGGAGTGCGCGGGAATCTCGATGACAACGTTGAAGTCGTCGGGCAGGTTGCGGCCGGGCGGAACGCGGTCGAGGCTCATGACTGGGGCTTTCAGAAAGCGGATCAGCCGCGATTCTATCGACCGGCCTTGCGCCAGCCTGACGCGGCAACGCAAACCGCGGCGCAATCACACAACCGGGCGCCGCGGACCATAATCGCGGCATGGATGCCCGGTCAGGCCCCGGGTATCGCCTCGATCGCGCAGCGGGAGAACCCATGGACGACGGCAGCATTCCCGGCAACGGCAGTCAGCACTTCATCGGCAACCGCTGGGTCGGCAGCGCCAGCGGCGAATCGCTCGCGGTCACCGACCCCTCCGACGGCCAGCCGTTCGCGCGCATTGCGCGTGGTGGCGCGGCCGACATCGACGCCGCGGTTCGCGCCGCGCAGCGTGCCTGGGACGAAGGCCGCGGCGACTGGGGCCGGCTGAGCGCGACCGAGCGCGGCCGGCTGCTGATGAAGCTGGCGCAGCGGGTGCTCGACCGCACCGACGAACTGGGTCTGCTCGAATCGCGCTGCACCGGCAAGCCGTTGCGCCAGGGACGCGCCGATGCGGTGGCACTCGCGCGCTACTTCGAGTACTACGCGGGCGCAGCCGACAAGCTGCATGGCGACACCATTCCGTATTCGGCGGGCATGACGGTGCTGACGATCCGCGAGCCACATGGCGTGACCGGTCACATCATCCCGTGGAACTATCCGATGCAGATCTTCGGCCGCAGCGCTGGCGCCGCGCTGGCCGCGGGCAACGCCTGCGTGGTGAAGCCGGCAGAGGATGCCTGCCTGTCGATCCTGCGCGTGGCCGAGCTCGCCGCCGAGGTCGGATTTCCCGATGGCGCGCTGAACATCGTCACCGGGCTGGGCTCGGAGGCGGGGGCGGCGCTGGCCGAGCATCCGGGCATCGACCACATCAGCTTCACCGGCTCCACGGTCACCGGCAGCGCGGTTGCCGTCGCGGCGGCGAAGCGCCACTGCCCGGTCACGCTGGAGCTGGGCGGCAAGTCGCCGCAACTGGTGTTCGACGACGCCGATCTCGATGCCGCGGTGCCGGTGATCGTCAACGCGATCGTGCAGAACGCCGGCCAGACCTGTTCGGCCGGCAGCCGGCTGCTGGTGCAGCGCGCGGTCTACGAAGACGTACTCGCGCGCGTGGGCGACGCGATGAGCCGGCTGCGCGCCGGGCCGGCGCTGGCCGACCTCGATCTGGGGCCACTGATCCGCCGCAACCAGTTGCAGCGCGTCTGGGACTTCCTGTCGCAGGCGCAGGTCGATGGCATCGCCATCGCCGCGCAGGGCAGCGTGGTCGACGAGGCGCCGGAAAGCGGCTTCTATCAGGCCCCCACGTTGCTGCGCGACGTGCCGCACTCGCACGCGCTGGCTCAGCAGGAGATCTTTGGCCCGGTGCTGGTAGCGATGCCGTTCGATGACGAGGCCGAGGCGCTGCGACTGGCCAACGGCACCGCGTTCGGTCTCGTGGCTGGCGTCTGGACCCACGATGGCGCACGCCAGATGCGGCTGGCGCGGCAGTTGCGCTGCGGCCAGGTGTTCGTCAACAACTACGGCGCGGGCGGCGGCATCGAACTGCCGTTCGGCGGTGTCAAGGCCAGCGGCTACGGGCGCGAGAAGGGCTTCGAGGCGCTGCTGGGCTTCACCACGCTGAAGACCATCGCCGTGCGGCACGGCTGAACGACCGCACGCCTTCAACGACATCAGAACCGAAACAATCAGGGAGACAACAGCATGGATCGACTCACGGGCAAGGTCGCGATCGTGACCGGTGCGGCTTCCGGCTTCGGCCGCGGCATCGCCGAACGGTTCGCGCAGGAAGGCTGCGCGGTCATCGTCAACGACATCAGCCGCGACGCCGGCGAGGCGGTGGCCGCCGCGATCCGCGCCAGCGGCGGGCGCGCGCAGTTCGCCCACGGCGACGTGACGCGCAGCAGCGACGTCAAATCGCTGCTCGATGCGGCGCTGGCGAGCTTTGGCCGACTCGACATCGTGGTCAACAATGCCGGCACCACGCACCGCAACCAGCCGCTGCTGAACGTGGATGAAGCGACCTTCGACCGCATCTACGCGGTCAACGTCAAGTCGATCTACCTGACCGCGATGCACATCGTGCCGCACTTCCGTCAGGCCGGCGGCGGCTGCTTCATCAACATCGCCTCCACCGCCGGCGTACGGCCGCGGCCAGGTCTCACCTGGTACAACGGCACCAAGGGTGCGGTGATCATCACCAGCAAGGGCATGGCGGCCGAACTCGGGCCCGACAACATCCGCGTCAACTGCGTGAACCCGGTGATCGGCGAGACCGCGCTGCTGGAAGACTTCATGGGCATGCCCGACACACCGGAGAACCGCAAGAAGTTCCTCGCCACGATTCCGATGGGCCGCTTCAGCCGCCCGGCCGACGTGGCCAACGCCTGCCTGTTCTTCGCCAGCGACGAAGCAGCCTTCATCACCGGCACCTGCATGGAAGTGGATGGCGGGCGCTGCGTCTAGCTACGGGCGCATCTGCGCTCAGCGGACCAGCCCGCCCGGCAGCAATACGGAGCCAAGGTAGAGGTAGACCGCCGTTCCCACGTTGTGGGTCCGGCCGACTGCGAGATAGACCGGGCCAAAGCGCGTCTCGACGGCTGCGAAGGTACTGGCGGCGACGTAGGTGCGGCCACCCACATAGATTTCGCGCCCCCCTTCAACGGAGACTCCCAGCCGTACCGAGCCGCCAAGCGCGGGGGAGAGTCGGGTCACTTCGCGCGCCGCTACGGCGCGCGAGAATGCCAGGGTCTCGCCGACGATCGAGCCGATCGGCGTGCCGGACAGCCGCAGAAACCCTCCCAGGCTAAGCGGTAGCGAGCGCGCCAAGGACCCCTGCAGACCAGCTGCGTACAAATGGCCCGCCCAGGGCCCGCTACTGAACCCGTGGAGCGCATCGACACGCGCCATGTAGCCACGTCGCTGCAAGTCACGGTCCTTGCCGAAGTTTTCGTACGAGGCCATCAGCAGGTAGCCGCGTGTCGGAAAGGCGACCGAATCAAGCGTATCGGCAGAGAAGTCGACAAACCATGAGTTGACCGTATCTTTAACGGCGCCGTCTTCCTCCGGCACGACGGCGCCCAGTCTCAGCAGGCGACGCTTTGCACCGACGCGCACCTGGCCACCATCGAACAGTCGGCGACCCAGCGCCAGCGATCCGGACGACCCAGTGATGCGGATCACATAGACCGCCTCTCCCGCCGAGTAAAGCGTGGCGTTGAACGAGCGCAGGTCGGCGCTTGCCGACGCAAACCACGGCGAACCCATTCCAAGCGGCTGATACCACTCGGTCTGCAACTCCCGCGTCGCCCCGGCGCGCAACAGCGTCCGCCACTCGGCCCCCCACGCGTTCAGGCCGCCTACGGTATGAAGGCCAGACAGCGTGAAGTTGTTGACGCTGCCGAAGTCGCTCTCCAGTTCGACACCGATGCGGACGCGCGACAGGCCGAAAGGCGAGGCCACCGGCAGCAGCACGACATCGCGGGTGGCGCCGTCGCCGCTGACGATCGCGTCAACGCGTTCGGCGCTGGTCTGCTGCTGCAATCGCGCAGCGGCAGCATTGACCTTGTCTGCGGAAATCGGCATCCCCACCCGCAATCCGGCATCAGCGACCGCTCTCGACGCGACCTTGGTGTCCTGCCCGCCGACCGACGCGACGCTGACCGAGGCGGCGGTCGGCGGCTTGTCTGCCAGCATCCGGTGCAAGCTGCGCCGGGAATCGGCGAAGGCCGCGAATGCAGGTTCACCCACAGACCACTGCGCCAGACGATCGGCGACGGCCCGTGCCGCTGCGGCGCCCGCCTCGATACTGCGCTCGATCTGATCGAACTGCATGAACTGCACGCCCTTCAGGTCGGGCGTGATCAGGACATCCTGCGGCGTCAGTTCGCGCAGCGAGCGCTCGACGTTCTGCTCGGTCAGGATGTTGAGCATCTGCTGGGCCATGCCCAGCGCGCTCGTCAGCATCTCGGGACCGCCCAGCGGCGTGCCGAGGTTGACGGCGATGACGACCTCGGCGCCCAGGTCGCGCGCCAGCCGGACCGGCAGATTGCTGACCAGCCCGCCGTCGCCAAGGACACGCCCATCGACGGTGATTGGCGCAAACGCTCCCGGCACAGACATTGACGCGCGCATCGCCGTGAATAGCGAAACACCGCGCGGGATCACCATCTCGCCCGTCAGCATGTCGGTGGCCACGGCGCGAAAGACCA
>CAZTUT010000120.1:0-9042 GCA_964616395.1 uncultured Burkholderiaceae bacterium | reverse complement strand
GAATGCCTCCGCTCGGATGATGGAATTCCTTCGCGAGTTCACGCTGTCGAGCAGGCAGACCCCCGCAAGACCAGGTGCAGATAAGTCGCAGACGTTACGGACCGAGCAAGCAGCGGGCTGAAACATCCGTCAACGCGATTTATCGAATAGCGGCGGCGCACTACGCGACCATCGCGAACGCGATAAGAGTCCCGTTGCCGGGCTGCGCATCCGCAGCCAAAACCCAAAGAGGCCTCGCGATTGCCGCTAGCGCGTCCAACGCTACGCATCCTCGACACGAGCTGCGCCGCAGCATTCCCAATCGACGAATTTCGCTCACGCAAACGTGAAAAACGTCTCGTTTGTGTAGATGCGCCGCCGTACAGACAATCGGAACCCGGAGAGATCTACAGGGGGAATGATGAGTCGAAGAACCGACTGGGGCGGCATATTTGTCGTGATGGTCACGCCCTTTCATCCAGACGGTGCACTGGATGTGGAATCGACGAGACAGCTTGTCGATACGCTCATCGCGGAAGGCGTGGATGGCATCGTGCTCGCCGGCAGCACCGGCGAGTGGTTCTCGATGAGCGACACGGAAAAGGTCGAGCTTTTCAGGGTTGCAGCGGAGCAATCGAAGGGTCGAACAAAGCTGCTCGCCGGCATCTCGGCAATCGCCACGCCAAGCGCCGTGTTCCTGGCTCGGCAAGCCAAGGAACTGAAATTCGATGGTGCACTGGTGCTGCCGCCGCCCTACATCCTGCCCACCGAGCGCGAACTGCTGGCCTTCTTCGCGGCAATCGATGAGGTCGGGCTTCCGCTGATGCTCTACAACAATCCTCCCCGCACCGGGGTCAACCTCGATGCGAAGTGGCTGCGAAAGCTGATGGCTTTCAAGTCGGTCGTTGCGCTGAAGGAAAGCGCCAAGGACATCGGTCAGATCGCCGACACGCTCGGGCAGGTGGGTAGCGAGCTCGCGGTCTTCAGCGGCATCGAGACCTACCTGGTTCCTTCGCTTCAGCGCGGCGGAGCCGGTGTCGTGGCCATGGCACCCAACGTCCTCGGCGCAAAAGCGGTGGAGTTCTACCGCGAGTGCGCCGCGGGACACTGGGACCGAGCGATCATCCTGCAAAGTGCGATCGATCGTCTTTACGCGCAGATGTACAGCGCGGGAGTCAATCCTTACGTTGTCCAGAAAGAGGCGATGCGAATGCTCGGGCGCCCGGGTGGCTGGCCGCGTCCGCCCTTGATGTCGATGAATGATGCGGAGCGCAGTTCGCTACGCGCTGTCCTGGCGCAGATCGCCAACCTGAAACTAACCTGATACGGAGGCACCACGATGGATCGACGTTTCGCGACAAAGAGCATGATGGCGGCTGTCGGCGGTAGCCTGCTGCTCGCCAGCCAGGGCGCCAGCGCCCAGGACAAGGGACCGGCAACGGCAGCACCTTCCTCCGGCGAGGGATCGCTCGCACGGATCATGCGCACGAAGACGCTCCGTGTCGCCGGCCTCGTCGGCGAAGAGCCCTACTTCAGCAAGGATCTGGCGTCGGGCCAGTGGAGCGGCTTCTGCATCGAGATGGCCCGTGACATCGCAAAGGAGCTCGATGCAAAGCTCGAGATCGTCGAGTCCACCTGGGGCAACTCGGTGCTCGATCTGCAGGCGAACAAGATCGACATCTCCTTTGGCCTGAACCCGACACCGAAGCGCGCGCTCGTCGTGGATTTTTCGGCGCCTCTGTTTTTCAACTCCTTCTCGATCGTCACCAGCAAGAAGTTCAAGGCGAAGACCTGGCGCGAGCTGAACGACCCGAAGGTCCGGATTGCCGTGGACCTTGGGTCCAGCCATGAGTTGATCGCTCGCCGCTATGCGCCGAAAGCTGCCATCACCGCGCTGAAGAATCGCGACGAAGCCATCCTTGCGGTTCAGTCGGGGCGGGCAGACTGCTTCGTGGCCACGATCTTCCTGGGGCTGACCGCGCTCAAGAAGAACCCTCAACTGGGCATGATGGTGATTCCGCAACCGCCGGTGCAAAGCGCCGTTTGCGCTGCATTTCAGTTCGACAATGACCGTCGATTCCGCGACTTCATGACGGCGTGGGCTAATTTCAACCGGGGCAATGGCCAGACCAAGGAGTGGATCCTGGCCGCGCTGGCGAAGCAGGACATCAAGGCCGACGACATCCCCCCGGAGATGACTTTCTGACCACGCCTCTGCGCGAGCGGCTGTCGGGAATCATGGGATGGAATACAGCTGGGACTTTTCGTTCCTGTGGGGCTATCGGACCCTGATCCTCAAGGGTCTGGCCCTGACGGTCGTCTTCACGTTCGGAACCATCGCACTGGGCATGCTGGTCGGGCTCGTCGTCGGGCTCGGCCGGCTCTCCCGCCTTTCGGTGCTGCGCATACCGCTGACCGCGTACGTCGAGGTCTTTCGGTGTACCCCGCTGCTGGTCCAGCTTGTCTGGCTCTACTACGCATTGCCGGTGGTTCTCGGCATCCAGATCTCCGCGACGCTGGCTGCAACCCTTGCGTTGACCCTCTATGCCGGCTCGTTTTTCGCCGAGATATTTCGTGGCGGGGTCGCCTCGGTCGATCCGGGGCAGTGGGACGCCGCCCGAGCGCTTGGATTACGCAAGTCGCAGGTGCTGCGCAGGATCGTTCTGCCACAGGCGTTCCGCAACATGCTGCCTGCCATCATGAACCAGAACGTGATGCAGTTGAAAAACACATCGCTGATCTCGACGGTCGCCGTGGCTGATCTTCTCTATCAGGGATCGATCATCACCGCAGCCACCTATCGACCGCTGGAGGTCTACACGCTCATTGCCGTCCTCTATTTCGTTGTGCTCTTTCCGCTCACCCGGCTCGCTGTCCATGTCGAGCGCCGGCTGGCCACGCGCTGAGGCGGACACATGATCCGCCTGACAGGTATCGAAAAGCGATTCGGCAGCAACGCTGTGCTGCGCGGGATCTCGTTGCAGGTGGACAAAGGCAGCGTCACCGCACTCATCGGCCCGAGCGGTTCAGGCAAGAGCACCTTGCTCCGCTGCATGAATCTGCTCGAGACCCCCGACGCCGGCCAGATCGCGCTGGGGGAGTGGTCATTTCGATTCGATGCCGGGTCGAAAGGCCTGCCGACCGACCGCGTCCTGTCCAGCTTCCGCTCGCAGACGGGCATGGTGTTCCAGCACTTCAACCTGTTCCCCCACATGACGGCACTTGGCAACGTGATCGAGGGCCTGGTCACCGTGAAGGGCATGGCCCGCCAGCAGGCCGAGGCCATCGGGCATGACATGTTGAAGCGTGTCGGCCTTCAGGACCGGGCGGCCGAGATGCCGGCGCGACTCTCGGGCGGGCAGAAGCAGCGCGTCGCCATCGCCCGGGCCCTGGCCATGTCTCCGCAGGTCCTTCTTCTCGACGAGATCACATCGGCGCTCGACCCGGAACTCGTCGACGATGTCCTCGAGGTGATACGCGCCCTTGCGCGCGAGGGAATGACCATGGTCATCGTCACGCATGAGATGGCCTTCGCCCAGGAAGTCGCAAGCCAGGTCGTGTTCATGGCGGACGGAAATGTTGTTGAGTCAGCCACCGCCCACGACATGTTCACCGCACCCCGCGAGGAACGGACCCGACAGTTTCTCGCGCGCTTCAAACGCTCCGGTGCATTGAGCTGACGATGAACGCCTTCGGGACGGCCGTGATCGGCGCCGGTTCGCTCGGACTGTTCACGGCTCTCGACCTTGCCAGACGCGGCGAGGCCGTGGTCGTGCTGGACAAGGGAATTCCGATGCGCGAAGCCTCCGGCGTTAATGCCGGCTCGCTCGGCGTGCAGAACAAGTTGCTCCCGCTTGTGCCGATGACAATGCGCGCACTGGAAGCGTGGTCGAACGCCGGCGCGCTGGTTGGTGCGGATGTCGGCTATCGCCGCGTTGGAGGATTGAGGCTCGCCACCAGCGAAGCCGAGGTTGCCCAACTGCGCAAGGGCTTCGAGGCGCAGCGGCAGGTGGGCGTCAAGCTCGAGTGGCTTGATCGTGCCGACGTGCGACAGCGGGCGCCTTACCTGTCCGACAACATCGCGGCGGCAACCTACTGTGAGGCCGACAGCGTCGCTGACCCGCTGCGACTTGCGCCAGCGCTTGTAGGCGCTGCGCGCGCCGCCGGCATCGATCTGCGCGGTAACACCGAGGTTCGCGCCGTCCGAGCCGAGGGTGGGGGCTTCGCGATCGATGTGGATGGCGCAACGGTAAGAAGCCAGCGACTGCTTGTTGCCGCAGGCGCGTGGTCCGCATCACTGTGCGCGCATCTCGGGCTGCGGATTCCGGTCGCACTCGACGTCAACATCGTGTCGGTGACCGAGCCTCGACCGGCCCTGATCTCCGAGGTCGTCACGCACGTCCGAGGAATTCTCACGCTGAAGCAGGTCGCCAATGGCACGATCCTGATCGGCGGCGGCTGGCAAGGTCACGGGGATCTGGGCAGTGGCGAAAAGTCCGTGACCTACGAGTCTTCGGTGCACAACATCCGCCTGGCCACACGCATGATTCCCTCGCTGCGCCATGCGCTGCTGGTCAGGCAGTGGGCGGGATTCGAGGGAGTCAGTCCCGATTCGCTGCCATACGCGGGCGCGATTCCGGGCGTCAGCGGCGCCTACGTGCTGGCCTGCGCGCGGGGTGGCTGGACGCTCGCGCCCGAACTCGGCCGCTTGATGAGTGCCCTCATGCTTGGCCACAGCACAGGAGCCGAGCTCGATGCCTTTCGCCCGGAGCGACATGCCAACCTCTGAACAAAGCGGCGTCCTGATCGCCGGCATCGACCGCGGCCGCGCGGTACGAATCGAGGTCAATGGTCGACCGGTCGAGGCGTTCGCTGGCGAAAGCCTCGCAGCCGCCTTGTTCCGGTCTCAGCACGTCGCACTGCGAAACACCGCGAAGCGAAGCCAGCCCCGCGGCTACTACTGCGGCATGGGTGTCTGCCATGAGTGTCTGGTCGAGGTGCACGGTCGAGGACCGACACGCAGTTGCCAGTTGGCCGTGGTCGACGGGCTTGCGGTCACGGTTCCGGAGACGCCGTGATGAACTCGCCGGAAGCCATACTCGTCATCGGCGCCGGACCGGCCGGACTGTCCGCGGCGACCACGCTTGCCCGATTTGGCCTGGCCGCAACACTGGTCGATGACAATCACCGACCCGGAGGCCAGTACTTCAAGCAGCTGCCCGAAGGATTCTTGGTCTCGCCCCGCGCGCCGCTTGCCCGGGACCAGCAGCGCGCCGAGGCGTACCTCGCCGTGCTGCGCAACCCGCTGATTCGCTATCGACCCGGCTGCACCGTCTGGGCAATGCCAGAGCCGGGCATCTTCGCGGTCGCCGAGGAACAAACCGGCGGCAGGCTACATGCCAAGCATGCGATCGTCGCCGTCGGTGCGAGCGATGCGCCGCAGCCATTTCCGGGCTGGACGCTGCCCGGCGTCATCTCCGCCGGCGGTTGCCTCAACCTGATAAAGGGACAGGCCATGGCGCCGGGCCGACGGGTGGCTGTCGTCGGCAACGGCCCATTGCTCCTCGTGGTCGCCTATGCGCTGATCCAGGCCGGGGTACAGGTGCGCGCAGTGGCCGAGGCCGGCAGACCATCGCGGCATGTATTGGGAGCGCTCGGCGGGCTTGTGCGCCTGCCGCGTGTACTGCGGCTTGCGGCCAAGTATCGCGGCGCGCTGCTGCGCGCGGGTACCCGTTTCCTGGAAGGTCATGTAGCGCGGCAGGCCCACGGCGATACGCAGGTACGCGGCCTGGAATTGGCAGCGCTCGACGCAGACGGGCGCATCGATCCCGGCCGCCCTGTCCTCATCGACGACCTGGATGCAGTCGTCGTCGGGTATGGGCTTGCGCCATCGCCGGAGCTCTATCGCGTGATCGGCTGCGAGATGCATGACGACCCCGAACTCGGGGGTATCGTGCCAAATCGGTCGGTCAACTTCGAGACCTCGGTTCCCGGCGTCTATGCGGTGGGCGATGGCGCAGGAATCGGCGGCTCGGAGATCGCGCTGATGGAAGGCGAGTTCGCGGCCACCGTGATTGCCGCCGAGCGCGGCTGCCCCGGGGCCGCTGCGGCGCGCGACCGGCTGAGGAAGAAGCTGCAGTGGGTGCACCCCTTCCGCGCTGCGCTGCGCTCCGTCTACCGGCTGCCGGCGTCGATCGATCTGTCCACTGCCGAGACCATCGTTTGCCGCTGCGAGGAGGTCACGCGTTCGCAGATCGAATCGGCGGCAAAGCGCTATGGCGACGTCGAACTGGTCAAGGTCGCCACCCGCTTTTCCATGGGGCGGTGCCAGGGCCGCAACTGCGCCCGCGGCTGCCTGCGACTGATCGCTGACGCCACTGGCAGCAAGGCCGCACCGGCACCACCGCGAGCCCGCACCCCCGCACGACCGATTCCCATCAGCGCGCTGCTCGACGAGCCGCTCGGACCCGCCCGCGAGCCGGATCAGGTCGGGCTGTAACCACCACTGCACCTGTCGCGGATGTCTTATGAAAAAGAGCCTGCTTGATCAACACGGTGTCGACCCGGTCGACACGAGCAACTACGTCGATGGCACGTTCATCGGTGGCGCCGCCGCGCGCATCCCGACCTACGACCCGGCAAGCGGCGAGGTTCTGGCCGAGGTTGACGTCGCAGACGCGGCGACCGTGAACGATGCCGTGGCCGCAGCGCGCCGCGGTCTGACCGCCTGGAGCCGTCGCCTGCCAGCCGAGCGCGCACGCTGCCTACACAAAGTGGCCGCACTGCTTCGCCGAGATGCCGATCGGCTGGCGCGGCTCGAGTCGCTGGATGCCGGCAAGCCGTTGCGAGAGGCACGCGGAGACATTGAAACCTCGGCGCGCTACTTCGAGTACTACGCAGGCGTGGCAGACAAGCTGCAAGGCGACTCCATCCCGCTGGGCGAGGACTTCATGTCGCTCACCGTGAAAGAGCCTGTCGGTGTCACGGCACACATCATTCCGTGGAACTTTCCTCTGGTCACCACCGCCCGCGGTGCGGCACCGGCGCTCGCCGCGGGCTGCAGCGTTGTCATCAAGCCGGCCGAGCAGACGCCGCTGTCGGCGCTTGCGCTTGCCCGAATCGTCCAGGAAGCGGGACTGCCCTCGGGGGCCTACAACGTTGTCTGCGGCGATGGCGCAACCACCGGTTCGGCGCTGGTGTCGCACCCCGGCGTGGACCATGTGACATTCACTGGATCCGTCGTCACGGGCAAGCGCGTGATGCGCAGCGCTGCCGATCACGTGGCATCCGTGACACTGGAGCTTGGCGGCAAATCGCCGGTTGTCGTCCTCGACGATGCGGACTTCGACCTCGCGCTGACCGGCACGCTCAAGGCAATCTTCACCAACGCCGGTCAGGTCTGCTCCGCCGGTGCCAGACTGGTGGTCGAGGAAGGCATTGCGCAGCGCTTCCTTCCCGCCCTGACTGCGGCAACGACCCGGATGCGCGCCGGCCGCGGCATCGACGATCCGGACCTCGGGCCGCTCGTGTCATCGCAGCAACTGAACAAGGTCGAGCAATATGTTGCAACGGGTCGCGACCGGGGCGTACAGGCCCTGTGTGGCGGCGAGCGACTGCGGGTTGCCGGCCTCGAAGGAGGCTGGTTCTTCGCGCCAACGCTAATGCTGTGCCCCAACGCGGACGATCCGCTCGTCCAGGACGAGATCTTCGGCCCCGTGCTGGTCGTGCAGGTGGCCCGCGACGCCGCGCATGCCATCGAGCTTGCAAATGCGACGAGCTACGGCCTCGTGGCAGGCATCTACACGCGCGATGTCTCGCGTGCCTTGAAATTTGCGCGCGATGTCTGCGCCGGACAGGTGTTCGTCAACCAGTACTTCGCCGGGGGCGTCGAGACGCCGTTTGGCGGTCGTCGCAACAGCGGCTTCGGGCGCGAAAAAGGCCTGGCAGCGCTGCAGAACTACATCGCGCTGAAGACGATCACGTTCAAGATCTAGGCCGCGTGCGCTGCCGTCAGGTCGCCACGGGACTGATTGATCGACGTGGTGAGCCAGCGATAGAACGCGTAGACGATGCTGCCTTCGGCCGCCTCCCGGGCGACAAAGTAGTAGGTCTCGCCCGGGATGCCCGAGGTGCCAAAGGGCGCAACGAGCCTGCCGTTTGCCAGGTCGCCTTGCGCCAGGACATCGCTTTCGAGCGCGAGGCCCAGGCCCTCTCGGGCAGCCTCCAGCGCATACGTGGACCGGTCGAAAAAGACCGCTCGTTCGCTCGAGGCGCGCCGAATGGTGCCCAACGCGCGGTGCTCGCGGAAGAAATCCCGCCAACCCACCGGGCGCGACTGCGTGTGAATCAGCGTCGCGGTCTGCAACAGCTGCTGCGCGTCGCCCACAGAGCGGGCAACGCTCGCGCTGCACAGCGGAATCAACCGCTCGGTACAAATGGGGAGCGCCACAATGCCAGGCTGCGCGATTCGGCCATAGCGGATCTCGCAATCGACACGCGATGACCCCAACGCTGAAGGAAAGTCTTCCGTCGCAACGTGAATCTCGACGTTCGAGAACTCGTTGAGGAACTCGGCAAGGTGCGGCGTCAGCCATGCATTGCCAAAGCTAGGCGCCGCGCGGATGTAGATCGCCTGATGCCGCGCGTTGCCCCCACGCACATCGCCAGTGCACTCCGAGATCAGATCGAACGCCTGCCGTACTTTCGCGTGGTACTCGCGACCCACCTGCGTGAGCGCCACCTTCTTGCCCTGGCGCACAAAAAGCTGCGCGTCCAGGTACTCCTCGAGCAGGCGAATGTGGTGGCTGACGGCTGACGGAGACAGGCAGAGTCGCTCAGCCGCCACCGTGAAGCTGTCATGGTCGCCAGCCACTTCGAAGCAGCGGAGTGCAGACAACGGGGGAAGTTTGCGCATGAATGGATCATAGGAGCATGACTGTCCTTGCGGTAGGTCCGCGCGCCAACGAGCTGCTCAGGCGACTCATCGACCCGTTGACAATTTCCACAATCGAGATATTCTCTCGTTTATGGAAAACAACGGCGTGGCAACCACCACACTCAACG
>CAZTUT010000119.1:0-9100 GCA_964616395.1 uncultured Burkholderiaceae bacterium | reverse complement strand
TGCACTTCTGGATCGCCACCATCGGCATCGTGCTGTACATCGCCGCGATGTGGATTGCCGGCGTCATGCAGGGGCTGATGTGGCGTGCGGTCAACGAGGACGGCACGCTCACCTACTCGTTCATCGAGAGCGTCAAGGCCACGTATCCGTTCTACGTGATCCGCCTGGTCGGCGGCACGATGTATCTGGCCGGCATGTTCGTGATGCTGTGGAACGTGATCAAGACGATCGGCGCCGGCAAGTCGGTGTCCGATCCGGTGCCGGCCGCGCTCGCGCATGCCTGATACCGACCAGGAACCGAGGAAAACGACATGAAACTGAATCACGATTTCATCGAGCAGAACTCCTGGCTGATGATCATTCTGGTGGTGCTCACGGTGGCCGTTGGCGGTCTGGTCGAGATCGTCCCGCTGTTCTTCCAGCGGCAGGTGACCGAGCCGGTGGCGGGGGTCAAGCCGTACGAGCCGCTGCGCCTCGTGGGCCGCGACATCTACATCCGCGAGGGCTGCTACAACTGCCACTCGCAGATGATCCGGCCGTTCCGCGCCGAGACGCTGCGCTACGGCCATTACTCGGTCGGCGGCGAATCGGTCTACGACCATCCGTTCCAGTGGGGCAGCAAGCGCACCGGTCCGGATCTGGCGCGCGTCGGCCAGCGCTACTCCGACGAGTGGCACCGCGTGCACTTCAACAACCCGCGCGATGTCGTGCCCGAGTCGAACATGCCGGCCTATCCGTGGCTGGCGCGCAATTCGGTCGAGGGGGCTGACGTGCAGGCGCGCATGCGGGCGCTGACCCGGGTTGGCGTGCCGTACTCGGAGGCCGAGATCGCGGCCGCACCCGAGGCGCTCAAGGGCAAGACCGAACTGGACGCCATGATCGCCTACCTGCAGGGCCTGGGCGTTCAACTGCGCGATGCGCGCTGAGCAGCGGGAGGCGCAATCCAATGGACATCAATGACTTCCGGTCCGCGGTGACGGTGCTGGCGTTCGTCAGCTTCATCGGCATTGTCTTGTGGGCCTATCACGCCAAGAGCCGGCGCGGATTCGACGAAGCGGCGCAACTGCCGTTGATCGACGACGCGGACGATGGCAGCTCCGGACGCCCGCGGGCGGGTTCCGGACACTGAGCAACTGGGGCAAGCGATGACTGATTTCACGAGCATCTTCTGGGACTACTACGTCGCCATCCTGACCGTGGTGTCGGTGGTCGGGTGCGGCATCTTCCTGTGGTCGCAGAGCGAGCGGCGGGTCAAGACGGGCGCAGGGCCCGACCCGGACACCACCGGTCACGTGTGGGACGGCGATCTGCAGGAATTCCACAACCCGCTGCCGCGCTGGTGGATGTGGCTGTTCTACATCACCGTGGTGTTCGCGTTGGTCTATCTGGCGCTGTTCCCGGGTCTGGGCACGCAGTTCAAGGGCATGCTGAACTGGAGTTCAAGCGGTCAGCACGGCAACGAGGTGAAGGCGGCCGACGCCAAGTTCGGTCCGATGCTGGCCAGCTACCTGCAGCAGCCCATGGAAAAGGTGGCCGCCGATCCGCGCGCGCGCCAGATGGGCGAGCGGATCTATCTGAACAACTGTGCGCAGTGCCATGGCTCCGATGCGCGCGGCGCCCGCGGCTTCCCCAGCCTGGCCGACAACGTCTGGTTCTGGGGTGGGTCGCCGGAGAACATCCGCGAGTCGATCGTTGCAGGGCGCGTGGCAGTCATGCCGCCGATGGGCGCAGCGGTCGGCAGCGCCGACGATGTCACCGATCTGGCCCACTACGTGCTGTCGCTGTCCAACTCGGCGCATGACTCGGTGCGCGCTGTGCGCGGCAAGGACAAGTACGCTGCCTGCGCCGCCTGTCATGGTGCGGAAGGCAAGGGCAACCCGGCGCTGGGCGCGCGCGACCTCACGGCGCGCGGTGGATGGATCTATGGACAGACGGTGGCTGGCATCAGCGAAACCATCAGCAAGGGCCGAGGCGGCGTGATGCCCGCCTTCAAGGGCCTGCTGTCCGAGGCGCAACTGCACCTGGTGGCCTCGTACGTCTACTCGCTCAGTAGCCCGCCGACCGCTGCGCCGGCCGCAACGGCGACCGCCCCGGCCACCAAGTAACGAAGCGATCGCGGCGCGGTGTACCGCCGCCGGATCCGATCGGGCCGGCGGCGCTGCGCGATGCGAGAACGATGAGTCGCTGATGAACAGTGTGGTCGACCCCAAGATCCAGCAGGCGCGGCGCCCGGCGCCCGGCGCGGCAGTGATCCCGATCCAGCCGGTCGATGACGATGGCGTCGAGACGCTGTATGCGAAGCGTCAGGAGATCTACCCGCGCGCCCGCATTGGCGACACGCTGGGACTGTTCCAGAAGTGGCGCTGGGCGCTGGTCTGGCTCACGCAGATCGTCTTCTACGGGCTGCCGTGGCTGCAGTGGAACGGCCGGCAGGCGGTGCTGTTCGATCTGGCGGCCCGCAAGTTCTACATCTTCGGCCTCGTGCTGTGGCCGCAGGACATCATCTACCTGACCGCGATCCTGATCATCGCCGCGCTGTCGCTGTTCCTGTTCACCGCGGTCGGCGGCCGGCTCTGGTGCGGCTATGCCTGTCCGCAAACGGTCTATACGGAAATCTTCATGTGGATCGAGCGGCGCTTCGAGGGCGATCGCGCCAAGCGCATGTCGCTCGACCGCGCGCGGTGGGGCGTGGCCAAGGCCGCGCGCAAGTTCGGCAAGCACACCGCGTGGATTGCAGTCGCCTTGTGGACCGGCTACACCTTCGTCGGGTTCTTCACGCCGATCCGCGAACTTGGTGCCGAATTCCTCGCCCTGGCCATGGGGGGCTGGTCGCTGTTCTGGGTGCTGTTCTACGGTTTTGCAACGTACGGCAACGCCGGCTGGATGCGCGAGCAGGTGTGTAAGTACATGTGCCCGTACGCGCGTTTCCAGAGTGCGATGTTCGACAAGGACACGCTGATCGTCACCTACGACACCGAGCGCGGCGAGCCGCGCAGCAAGGGCAAGGCCAAGGACCGATCCGGCCGCGGGCTGGGCGACTGCCTCGACTGCGGCATGTGCGTGCAGGTCTGTCCCACCGGCATCGATATCCGCAACGGGCTGCAGTACGAGTGCATCGGCTGCGCTGCCTGTATCGATGCCTGCGACTGGGTGATGGACAAGGCCGGACTGCCGCGCGGTCTGGTGCGTTATGCCACGACGAACTCGCTTGCCGGGCACTTCGCCGGCGAAGGCATTGTCCGGCGCGTGTTCCGGCCGCGTGTGCTGATCTACGCCGCCGTCCTGCTCTCGATCGTCACGGCGCTGGTGGTGGCCGTGGCGCTGCGCACGCCGCTGAAGGTCGACGTGATTCGCGACCGCGCCGCGCTTGCCCGCGAAGTCATCGACATGCAGGGCCGCGCCCGGGTGGAGAATGTCTATCGCTTGCAGGTAATGAACACCACGGAGCGCGGCAGAAGCTATGCCGTGCGCGTCACCGGTCTTGCCGGACTTGAAACCGCGAGCGAGTCCACGTTCGAGGTGGGTCCGGCCGGCACGCGGTCGGTACCGTTGCGAATCCAGGCACCCGCCGAGACGGTGACGCCCGGGTCACACAAGATCGCCATTGAAGTCCGGGCACTGGACGATGCGGGCGTCGTCGTCACCGAAAACACCACCTTCCTCGGGCTGCGCCCCTGAGCCTGCGGTCATCACGATGGAACCGACCATGAACGTTGCACGAATCGACACGACGCCCTGGTACCGCCAGCGCTGGCCCTGGCTCGTGATGCTGCCGCCGATTGCCGCCATCGTCGGCTGCACCATCACGATCGTGCTGGCGGTGCGCAGCGCCGACGGCGTCGTGGCTGCCGACTACTACAAGCGCGGTCTTGGCATCAACACGCAACTGGCGCGCTCGGAAGCCGCAGCGCGTGCCGGACTGCGTGCCGAGGTGTGGGTCGATGGTGTGGCCGCGGGCGAGACGGTACGGCTGCGACTGGCCGCCGATCAGCCGGTCAATGTCGGCCCTGAACTGAAGATCCGGCTCGTGCATCCGGGCCGGGATGGCGCCGACCGCGAGGCCATCCTGCGCCCGATGGCGGCGTCAAGCGGCGCAGCGGCGAGCGATTTCCAGGGCGCCTGGGGCAAGTCGGCGCCGATCCCCGCCGGCGTCAACTGGCGTGTCGTCATTGAGGGCGGCGACTGGCGGCTCGACGGCGACGGCTCGCGGATCGGCACCGGCATGCCGATCGTGGTCGCTGCGCGGCGATGAAGGGACACATTGTGTCGTTGCTGCCGGCTGGCCGCGCTGGCCGTCAGCGGCGGGCGCTGGCGCGCAGGCGGGCGATCGCCTCGTTCGGTCGTTGTGTGGAAATCCTCGGACACACAACGGCGTGACGAGCCCGAAGAGCATGACGCCTGGCATGACGGACGGCGTGTCGAAGCGCGTCGTCAAGGAGACTGATATGTCGTCGAATGTCGCGCAGCGCATTCTCTGGGTGCTCTGGCCATCGTTCATGATGGCCGCGATCGCCGAACTGCTGTTCTTCGCGGTCGTCGATCCGCATGACATCAGCATCTTCGGCGTTCCGCTGGAAGCCGGGCGCATGACCGGCTATGCGGTCGGCTTCTTCTTTTTCTGGGCAATGTGCGCGGCGGCCAGCGCGCTGACGGTATTCCTTCAGCGCTCGCCGTGGGAGGTCAACCGCTGCCCGTTGCCGGCCGACGGCCGGCCCGAGGGCTGCCCCAAGCGGGATGGCGAGATCTGTGCCTGACCCGGCGGCCTAGGGTCAGGCCGACGCCTGGGAGTCGCAGCGGCTTGCCGGCACGCCGGAAACGATCGACCGCAACCCATCGGTGCTGACAATCCGGACGTGCTTCTGATTCACCTCGATCAGGCCGTCGTGCGCGAAGCGTGACAGCACACGGCTTACGGTTTCGAGCTTCAGACCCAGGAAGCTGCCGATCTCCGCGCGCGTCATGCGCAGCACGAACTCGGTACGCGAGTAACCACGCGCCTCGAAGCGCTGGGACAGATTCAGCAGGAACGCCGCCAGCCGCTCTTCCGCATGCATGCTGCCTAGCAGCAGCATCACGCCGTGCTCGCGCACGATCTCGCGGCTCATGACCTTGTGGAAGTGGCTGCGCAGCACCGGAACCGACGCGGCCACGTCCTCGATGCGGTCGTAGGGGATCACGCAGACCTCGGTGTCTTCGAGCGCCACCGTGTCGCACGAGTGCTGTTCGCTGCTGATGCCGTCCATGCCGATCAGCTCGCCAGCCATATGAAAGCCGGTGACCTGCTCACGACCGTCGGTCGAGACCACCGTGCTCTTCAGGAAGCCGAGGCGAATGGCGTAGAGCGACTCGAACTTGTCACCGGCGCGGAACAGCGACTCGCCACGCTTGACGCGACGGCGCGTGGCCACCAGGTCTTCGAGCTTTTCGATGTCGTTGAGCGACAGGCCCAACGGCAGGCAGAGTTCCCTGAGATTGCAGTTGGCGCAGGCAACCTTGAGGTGCGAAACCGAGAACATCGGCGCGTTCATTGAACCCCCCTCTCCACATTGCGACAGCGTTGATGCAGTCGACTCAATGCTCGATTCACCCAGTACGCGGCCCTGATGGACAGGGTGCCACTCGACGGCGGCTTGCTCTTTGGGGGTCGTTGCCCGGCCTGATTGACTCTTGTCAACGTTCCCTGAACACGCCTGGAAATAATACACGCGGCAGACTGCAAACAACGCTTTTACCTGACACCATCCCCGTTACACGGGTAGGCAGGCGAGGACAGACGATGTTGATGAATACACGTAACGAAGTGGCGATTCCGGAGCCTGGGCTGCTGCGCCGGTTCGACATCCCGGGGCCGCGGTACACGTCGTACCCAACGGCCGACCGCTTCGTCGATGCGTTCGATGCCGACGCGCATGCCGCCTGGCTCGCCCGCCGTGGCGAGTCGGCCGGCAAGGTGCCGCTTTCGCTGTACGTGCACCTGCCGTTCTGCAACACCGTCTGCTACTACTGCGCGTGCAACAAGGTCATCACCAAGGATCACGGCCGTACCGCCGACTACCTGAAGGCGCTGGCGCGCGAGGTCGATCTGGTCGATGCGGTGCTGACCGGCCCGCGCCAGATCGAGCAACTGCACTTCGGCGGTGGCACGCCCACGTTCCTGAGCAACGACGAACTGCGCCAGTTGATGGACATGCTGGTGTCGCGTTTTCCTCTGGCGCCGCGCGGCGAGTACAGCATCGAGGTCGATCCGCGTTCGACCCCGCCGGACAAGGTCGCCGCGCTGGCCGAACTCGGCTTCAACCGGATGTCGGTGGGCGTGCAGGACTTCGACCCCAGCGTGCAGGCTGCCGTCAACCGGCTGCAGAGCCATGAGATGACCAAGGCCACGATCGACGCGGCACGTGCCGCGGGCTTCAAGTCGGTCAATCTCGACCTGATTTACGGCCTGCCGCGACAGACCCGCGCCACCTTCGCCCGAACGCTCGACCAGGTGCTGGCGCTCAGCCCCGAGCGCATCGCGCTGTATCACTATGCGCACCTGCCCGAGCGCTTCAAGCCGCAGCGCCGGATCGAAGCGGCCGAGTTGCCGTCGCCCGAAGAGAAGATGGGAATCATGCTGGATGCGATCCAGCGCCTGAAGGAAGCGGGCTACAACTACATCGGCATGGATCACTTTGCCAAGATCGATGACGACCTTGCGCGCGCCCAGCTGCAGGGCCGGCTGCATCGCAACTTCCAGGGCTATTCGACCCGCCCCGACTGTGACCTGATCGGGCTCGGCGTATCGAGCATCAGCAAGATCGGCCCCACCTATTCGCAGAACGTACGCGAGCTCGACGAGTACTACGACCGCGTCAACCGCGGCCTGCTGCCGACCGCGCGCGGCGTGCTGCTCGACATGGACGACGTGGTGCGGCGCGCGGTCATCATGGCGCTGATGTGCCACTTCGAGGTCAGCAAAGAGGCGATCGAGCACAGCCACCTGATCCGCTTCGACGAGTACTTCGCCCGTGAGCAGGCCGCGCTGGAGCCATTCATCGCCGAGGGCATGGTCGAGGTCAACGCCGAATGGATCACCGTGCTGCCGCGCGGCAAGCTGCTGATCCGCGCGATCGCGATGAACTTCGACCGCTACCTGCGCAGCGACGAGCGGATCCGCAAGTACTCGAAGATCGTCTAGCCCAGGCCAGCGCTGGCGTGAATTGCCGCGTCATCGCACTGCCGGGCGTGGCGCGCTATCTTTGCCTGCTGCTGCCGCGCTGCGCGCAGGTCCGGCCGGGCCGCCGCCCGCGCTGGCGCGTTGCGGCCCGCCGGGACTCTCGCCGACCATGATCGACTTTCCGCTGTCGCAAGCGCTTGCCGCCTTCCTGCTGTCGCTGCTGGGCGGCCTGCATTGCGCCGGCATGTGCGGCGGCTTCATCGGCGCGCTGCAGATGAACCGGCCCGCGTCGGTGTCTGCTTCACGCATCGCGTCGGGCTATCACCTCGGCCGCCTGACCAGCTACTGCGGCGCCGGTGCGCTGGTTGGCCTGATCGGCGGCAGCCTCTACGCGGCCGACGTGCTGCCGCTGCAGGTCGTGCTGCTGGTCATCGGCAGCCTGATGCTGTTGGCCATTGGCGCCGCGATGTTCGGCCGTCAGCGCTGGCTGAAGCGGATCGAGCCGCTCGGTGCATGGCTGTGGCGCGGCATCGGTCCGCTGGCACGACGCGTCTATCCACCGCGCTCGGCGGTGCAATCTTTCGCGGCCGGGCTGGCCTGGGGCTGGATTCCCTGCGGCATGGTGTACGCGGCCCTGCCGCTGGCGCTGCTGGCGGGCGGCCCGGTGCAGGGGGCGCTGGTGATGCTGGCTTTCGGTCTGGGTACCTTGCCGAACCTCGTCGTGGTCGACGTGGTGACCGTGCATGCCGGGGCGGCGCGCCCGGGCGGCGCGCTGGCGCGCATCCGGCCGCTGCTTCGGCCGGTGGCGGGCGCAGTCATCATCGTGTTTGCCGCCTCCGGCCTGGCGCACGCAGCGCGTGTCGCCGGTGCACAGCATCCAGGCATCGCGGCGTTGGCCTCCCTCTGTCACGGCAGTCGCTGAGCGCGCGCTTCGCGCGGTCGGCGCAAGGCCCGCTGTTATCATCTTTGGCTCGACAAAGCAGGGCGCGGCAAGGTGTCCGCGCCTCGCTTTTGCCCATCGCGCGCCGGTTCCGAACTGCGCCGCGCGATCCGATTCCCGCACCGTACGCAGCCCGAACGCAGCCATGAAAAGCGCCGAGATCCGCGACAAGTTCCTCAAGTTCTTCGAAAGCCAGGGCCACACGATCGTGCGCGCCTCGTCGCTGGTGCCGGCCAACGATCCGACGCTGCTGTTCACCAACAGCGGCATGGTGCAGTTCAAGGACGTGTTCACCGGCCGCGAGAAGCGCCCGTACTCGCGCGCCACCACGTCGCAGAAGAGCCTGCGCGCCGGCGGCAAGCACAACGACCTGGAAAACGTCGGCTACACCGCGCGCCACCACACGTTCTTCGAGATGCTGGGCAATTTCAGCTTCGGCGACTACTTCAAGCGCGATGCGATCCGCTACGCGTGGACGCTGCTGACCGAGGTCTACAAGCTGCCCAAGGACAAGCTGTGGACCACCGTCTACATCAACGATGACGAGGCCTACGACATCTGGACGCGCGAGATCGGCGTGCCGCCCGAGCGCTGCGTTCGCATCGGCGACAAGCCGGGCCAGCCGCAGTACGTGTCCGACAACTTCTGGCAGATGGCAGACACCGGCCCCTGCGGCCCGTGCAGCGAGATCTTCTACGACCACGGGCCCGAGGTGGCTGGCGGGCCGCCCGGATCGCCTGATGCCGACGGCGACCGCTACATCGAGGTCTGGAACCTGGTGTTCATGCAGTTCGACCGCGACGCCAGCGGCACGCTGACGCCGCTGCCCAAGCCCTGCGTCGATACCGGCATGGGTCTGGAGCGGCCCCCCCGGCGGACGACATCTGGGTGGCCAGAGTCCACCACGCCAGGGAGATCACCAGGGTGATCGCAGCGCGAGCCCGCTGACCCTTGGTCAGGGCGTAGAGGCTCAGGCCAATGCCAAACAGGGCCTGCGCGTTCTT
>CAZTUT010000118.1:0-9339 GCA_964616395.1 uncultured Burkholderiaceae bacterium | reverse complement strand
GCCGCCAGTCGATGCCCAGGTCCTTGGTCAGGAAGCTCGCCACCACCATGCGCAGCCGGTTGTGCATGTAGCCGCTCTGGTTCAGTTGCAGCATTGCGGCGTCGACCAGCGGGTAGCCGGTGCGCCCTTCGCGCCAGGCGGTGAACAACTCGGGCTCATCGTCCCAGACGATGCGGTCGTACTCGGGGCGGAACGCCTGCGTGGCCACGTGCGGGTGATGCCACAGCACCTGGTGATAGAAGTCGCGCCAGATCAGCTCCGACAGCCAGGTGGCCGCCCCGGCCGAGCCGCGCTGCGCGCGTTCGTGCGCCAGTGCGGCGAGCGCGCGGATCGACACGGTGCCGAAGCGCAGGTGCACCGACAGATACGACGGCCCGCGCACCGCGGGAAAGTTGCGCGCCTCGTCGTAGCTGTCGATGCGCTCGACGAAATCCTGAGTCAGCTGCGCGGCGCCGGCGCAACCCAGCGGCAGTTGCAGGTCGCGCAGGTTGGACCGCGCGAAGCCGAGCGCCTCGAGCGTGGGCAGCGCAGCGGCGGCCACGGGCGCCAGTCGTTCCGGCGCCAGCGGCACGGCGTAGGGTGTCAGGTGAAACGGCGTCAGCTTCTTCAGCCAGGCATTCTTGAACGGCGTGAAGACTGAGAACGGCTTGCCGGCGCCGGTCAGTACCTCGTCGCGCGCGAAGATCACCTGATCCTTGAACAGGTGCAGCGCGCGGCCGTCGCGTTCGAGCGCGGCGGCAACCGCGCCGTCGCGCTGGCGCGCGTAGGGTTCGTAGTCTTCGTTGGCGAACACGGCATGGGCGCCCACCTCGGCCGCTAGCCGCACGATCTCGTCGGCGGCACGTCCGTGGCGTACGACAAGCGTGCCCCCGTGCGCGCGCAGGCCGGCGTCCAGTCCCTCGACCGCATCGAGGATGAACTCGACCCGCCGGTCGGCCGGCGTGCCGCCATCGCGCAGCGGATCGAGGATCTCGCGGTCGAACACGAACGCGCAGACGATCCGGCGTGCCGACTTGAGCGCGTGATGCAGCGCGGCGTGATCGGTCAGGCGCAGGTCGCGGCGAAACCAGACGAGGGCGGTATCCATGGCGGGCTCGGGTGTTGCGGTGCGGGCGGCGGCTTACGGCGAGCCGAAGGCGGCGATCTGGCGGATCCCGGGTCGGGCTGCCGGTGGCGGCCGGGACGCGGACCGACGATTCGTTACCGGATCTTACGGGGCGGCCAAGACCCGGCATCCCGCAGGGCTGCGAAGCGCCGCGAAGCTCCTACAATGAGGGTGTGGACCTCACCAATCAATTCCTGATCGCGATGCCCGCCATGGCGGACGACAACTTCGCCGGGTCGGTGGTCTATGTGTGCGAGCACGGCGAGAAAGGCGCGCTCGGGCTGGTGATCAACCGGCCGACCGACCTGACGCTGGCCACACTGTTCGAGCGGATCGACCTTGCGCTGGAAATTGCGCCCTGGAAGGACGAGCCGGTGTTCTTCGGCGGGCCGGTGCAGACCGAGAGGGGTTTCGTGCTGCATCAGCCGAAGGGCGATTACAGCTCGAGCCTGCCGGTCGCGCAGGACATCGCGCTGACCACCAGCAAGGACGTGCTCGAAGCCGTGGCCGAGGGCCATGGTCCGGGCAAGATGCTGGTGACGCTCGGTTACGCCGGCTGGGGCGCAGGGCAACTCGAGCACGAGATCGGTCAGAACGCCTGGCTGACGGTGGCCGCCCGGCCCGAGGTCATCTTCGACACGCCGATCGAAAACCGTTTCGACGCCGCGCTGCGGCTGCTCGGCATCGACGCCGGTCAACTGTCGGGACTGGCGGGCCATGCCTGAGGCGCTCGCGCCCCCGGTGGCCCGTAGTGCTTCCATTCCCCGTCTTCAGGTATTCCGCGCTCCAGTCATGACCGACGGCGTGGTGCTCGGCTTCGACTTCGGCGCGCGCCGCATCGGCGTGGCCATCGGCAACGGCATCACGCGCCAGGCGCGGCCGCTGGCGGTGATCGAGGCGCAGGGCGACCGCCGCTGGCAGAACATCGCCGCGCTGATCGCCGAATGGCAACCGGTCGCGCTCGTGGTCGGCATTCCGCGCCATCCCGACGGCACCGCCCACGAGCTGACCGCGCGCTGCGAGAAGTTCGCGCGCCAGTTGCATGGCCGCACCGGGCTGCCGGTGGGCACGGCGGACGAGCGCTACAGCTCGGCGGTGGTCGAGGGCGGCCGCGACGACGAGGCGGCCGCCGTGATCCTGCAGCAATGGTTCGACGAGACTCAAAACCGGAAGGGCGGCAATGCTTGATCTCGATGCCGAAGCGATCTACCGCACGCTGCTGTCGCGCGTGCGCGAGCTGGTGGCTGACCGCGATGTACGGCTGGTGGGCATTCACACCGGCGGCGTCTGGATCGCCGAGCGGCTGAAGGCCGACCTCGGCATTCCGCACGACGTCGGCACGCTCGATGTCAGCTTCTACCGCGACGACTTCGACCGCAGCGGCCTGTCGGCCACGGTGCGACCCTCGCATATCCCGTTCGACGTGGCCGACCGTAACCTGCTGCTCGTGGATGACGTGCTGTACACCGGTCGCACCACCCGCGCTGCGCTCAACGAACTGTTCGACCACGGCCGCCCGGCCTGCATCGAGCTCGCGGTGCTGATCGATCGTGGCGGCCGCGAGCTGCCGGTCGCACCCACCGCCACCGGACGCACGATCGAAGTGCCCGCCAACATCAGCGTCGTGCTGCTGCGCGACGACGACCGCAAGCTGCACCTGACCCTGGAGCGCAAGTCCGCCGATGCCTAGAGCCTTTGGCCGCCACCCGCAGCTCAATTCCAACGGCGAGCTGCACCACCTGCTGTCGATCGAGGGCCTTCCCAAGGCGATCCTCGAGCGCATCCTGTCGACCGCCGACAGCTTCATCAACGTGGCCGAGCGCGAGGTCCGCAGCGTGCCGCTGCTGCGCGGTCGGTCGGTGTTCAACCTGTTCTTCGAGAACAGCACGCGTACTCGCACCACGTTCGAGATCGCCGCGCGACGGCTCAGCGCCGACGTGTTCAATCTCGACATCACGCGCTCGTCGACCGCCAAGGGCGAAAGCCTGCTCGACACGATCAACAACCTGACCGCGATGCAGGCCGACATGTTCGTGGTGCGCCATGCCACCAGCGGCGCGCCCTACCTGATTGCCAAGCACGTGGCGCCGCATGTGCACGTGATCAACGCCGGCGACGGCCGTCATGCGCATCCGACCCAGGGCCTGCTCGATATGGTCACGATCCGCCACTACAAGCGCGACTTCACCAAGCTCACCGTGGCCATCGTCGGCGACATCCTGCACTCGCGGGTGGCGCGTTCCGACATTCATGCGCTGACCACGCTCGGTGTGCCCGAGGTGCGCGCGGTCGGGCCGCTCACGCTGCTGCCGGCCGGCCTGGCCGAGATGGGCGTGCGCGTCTGCACGCGGCTGGAGGAGGGCATCAAGGATGCCGACGTGATCATCATGCTGCGGCTGCAGAACGAGCGCATGAAGGGCGCACTGCTGCCGTCGGCACACGAGTACTTCCGCAACTACGGCCTCACACCCGACAAGCTGGCGCTTGCCAAGCCGGACGCCATCGTCATGCATCCGGGACCGATGAACCGCGGCGTGGAGATCGACTCGCGCGTGGCCGACGGCGGGCAGAGCGTGATCCTGCCGCAGGTCACGTTCGGCATCGCGGTGCGCATGGCGGTGATGGCGATTGCCGCCTCTTCGAAGGTGATGCACTGATGGCCCGCCTCGCAATCCTCAACGGCCGCGTGATCGACCCGGCCACTGGCCACGATGCGGTCGGCAATATCTACGTCGATGGCAGCCGCATCGTCGCGATGGGCGCAGTGCACGCGCCGACCGGCTTCGTGGCCGACCGCTCGATCGATGCCAGCGGGCTGATCGTCGCCCCCGGCCTGGTCGACCTGTGCGCGCGCATGCGCGAGCCCGGTGCCGAAGGCGCGCTGAAGATCGAGATGCAGGCCGCGCTGGCCGGTGGCGTGACCGGGGTGGTGACCCCGCCCGACACCGACCCACCGCTGGACGAGCCGAGCCTGGTGCGGATGCTGCGGCAGCGCTCGCGCGAAGCGGCCGGCGCACGCATCTATCCGCTGGGCGCGTTGACCGCACAGCTCAAGGGCGACGCGCTGGCCGAGATCGAGACGCTGCACGAGACCGGCTGCGTGGCTTTCATGCAGACGCGCGTGCTGCCGCACGACAACGGCGTGCTGCTGCAGATCATGCGCTACGCCAAGACCTTCGACCTGCCGGTCTGGCTGCGTCCGGTCGAGGACACGCTCGCTGGCAGCGGCGTGGCGGCAGCCGGCGCGCTCGCCGGGCGCCTGGGCCTGCCCTCGGTGCCGGTGGTGGCCGAGACGGTGGCGCTGCACACGATCTTCGAACTGCAGCGCGCCACCGGCGCGCGCGTGCACCTGTGCCGGCTGTCGAGCGCGGCCGGGCTTGACCTGGTGCGGCAGGCGCGCCGCGAGGGCCTGCGGGTGACCGCCGACGTGGGCATCCATCACGTGCACCTGATCGACGTCGACATCGGCTACTTCGATGCCGACTTCCGGCTCGACCCGCCGCTGCGTTCTCAGCGCGACCGCGATGCCATCGTCGCCGCGCTGGCCGACGGCACGCTCGACGCGATCTGCTCCGACCATGCGCCGGTCGGGGCCGACGACAAGCTGCTGCCGTTCGGCGAAGCCGAGCCGGGCGCCACCGCGCTGGAGACGCTGCTGCCGCTGGTGCTCAAGTGGGCGCGCCAGTCGGGCACGCCGCTGGTGCAGGCGCTGGCGCGCGTGACCAGCGATCCGGCCCGCGTGCTCGGCGAAGACACCGGCCGGCTGGCGGTCGGCGGCAAGGCCGACATCGTGATCTTCGATCCCGATGCGCACTGGACCGTGACGCCGGAGTCGCTGGCCAGCAGCGGCAAGAACACGCCGTTCGCCGGTTACGAACTGGAAGGCCGGGCGCGCTGCACGATCGTCGGCGGCGACGTCCGCTTCGACGAACTGGCCTCGGTCTGACGCGACGTTCGGCGGTGGCAGCGGCGGCGCGCTGATGCGATACCTGCTAGCGCCGTTGCGGCTCGCGGGGCTGCTGGTCCTGCTGCTGGCGGGCCTGGCCATCGCCGGGCTCGGCTATCCATGGCTGTCGCAACCGCGGCGCAACCGGATCACGCGCAGCTGGTCGGCGCTGCTGCTGGCGGTGTGCGGCGCGCGCCTGCGCGTGCGCGGCGATCTGCCGGCGCCCCTGGCGCGCACTGGCATGGTTCCCGGTCAGCCGGGGCGGCTGCTGCTGATCAATCACATCTCGTGGATCGACATCTTTGCGATCAATGCCGTGCTGCCGGCGCGCTTCGTCGCCAAGGCGGAGATCGGCCGCTGGCCGCTGCTCGGCACATTGGTCACGCTCTCTGGCACGCTGTACATCGAGCGCGGGCGGCGTCACGCCGTGCATGCGGTCAATCACAAGGTCGCCGAGCACCTGCGGATGGGTGAGTCGGTCGCGCTGTTCCCCGAGGGCACCACGACCGACGGCAGCGAACTGCTGCCCTTCCATTCCAACCTGATCGCGCCGGTGATGGAGGCGGGCGGCCAGGTCTGGCCGGTGGCGCTGCGCTACACGGAAGATGGCCAGCCGAGCCGCGCGGCGGCGTTCGTCGGCGACGACACGCTGGCGCATTCGATCTGGAACATCCTGACTGCGCGCCGGCTGACGATCGACGTTGCGCTGCTCGACCCGGTGGCGGCTGACGGCGAGACGCACCCGACCCGGCATCACGTGGCGCAGGCGGCGCGGCAGCGGATTGCCGAGCACCTGGGTGTCGTCGTCGGCTAACCGGCTCTTGCGGTCGGTTCGCTGCGCTTGTACGCAAGCAGCCGCTTCCGCCGGCTCAGCGACCCGCGCTGCGCCGCGCGCGGCGCCACTGCTGCTCGGAGCTGAAGCCGGCGCGCAGCGCGGCCTCCGCCTGTCGTGTCCCCTGACCGCGGGCGCGTTCAGCCAGTTCGAGGCGGATCGCCTGAAGATAGCGAAGCGGCGTGGTGCCGGCATGCTCGCTAAACAGCCGGCCCAGGTGGCGTGGCGTGACATGGGCGACCGCCGCCATGCGTTGCAGCGACCAGTCGCCATCCGGGCGCGCGCACACGGCGTCCTGCACCCGGTGCACAGCGGGATGCAGGTGGTGACGGTGCGCCAGCATCGGCGACAGCTCGGGGTCCTGCGGGCTGCGTCTCAGGTACACGACCATGGTCCGTGCCACGCTGGCCGCGATCGCATCCCCGCAGTGGGCCTGGATCAGGTGCAGCGTGAGGTCGATGCCGGCGGTGATTCCGGCGCTGCTGGCCAGCGCACCATCGATCACGAACACCCGGTTGTCCACCACATCGGCCTCGGTGGCGCGCTGTCGTAACTCGTCCAGCAACTCGTGATGCGTGGTGCAGCGCAGGCCCGCTCGCAGCAGTCCTGCGTCGGCTGCAAGCAATGCACCCGAGCAGATGCAAACCAGTCGTCCGTTGCTGCCAGCCATCAGGAGGCTTGAGCCCACCTTGTGCAGCCAGCGCTGCGTGCGCAACTGATCGGCGCGCTCGGCAAAACCTGGCGGCGCCTCGCCGGGGTGCGGGTGACGTCGTCCCAGCAGGAACAGCCACGCGCGGGGTGCCAGCGTATCGGGCAGGGGCTGTAGATTGCTGATCGGCAGATCGACCGAGCTGGTGGCCTGCGGTTGCGCAGACACGTAATGCAGCCGGAACGCAGCGGGCTGCCCGCGTCGTTGCAGCGCCTGATTGGCCAGTCGCAGCGCTTCAGCCGGTCCCGCCAGGTCCAGCAGCAACGCGTGCGGCTGGACCAGGAAGACGGCATCGATCATGGTGGTGGGCGCGCCCATGCCGACCAGTATGCCTGTCGGATCAGGACATCGATCGCGCGCCTTCCAGCGCCTGTTCGACTGTGCATACGCGGGCAAAGCGGTCTTGCAGCACGGCCTCCGTGCGCAGCCTGATGTCGGCCGGGCGGAGCATCACGCCGCTCGCGTGCAGGATCTCGAAGGTCAGCGTTGCCTCGGTCACGAAGTCGATCTCCCAGCCTTCGTCGCTCGCATGGCGGGCGGTGGTCTCGCAGCACTGCTCGGTCCGGAACCCCGCCACGATCAGGCGCTGGATTCCCTGCTGATGCAGCCAGACCGGCAAGCCCGTGCCCACCAGCGCACTATGGCGATGCTTGAGGACCTCGGCCGCCGCCTTGAAGGGGGCCAGGCCGTCGAGCGGCCGCACATGACCTGAGGCGATTGACCAGGGATTATCTGCTGTCTCAGGACCGTCGCTGTGCAGGATACGTACCACCGGAATGTCCGCTGCCTGGGCCCCGCGCAGCAATGCGTTACAACGTTCCAGGAAAGCCGGCAGCTCAGCCGGATTCCAGTAGTTGCGATGGCGGATCGACTCCTGAACGTCGATGAGAAGGAGTGCAGTGTTCATGGCCTCTCTCCACTGAGTGCAAAGGAGTCGCCATGGTGCCGATGCGCAGGACGGATGTCGCGCCAGATGCAGACCGCATTGGGTCAAATCCGGACATGCACTGCCGCGTTGCTGACCCACGCCCGTGTTGCGCTGGCTCAGCCCGGATTTCGGGGCAGGCCGCTCGGTATCTGCTCCAGCCGGCGGCTCGGCACGTGCATTGCTGTCAGCGTGCCACCCCAGACGCAGCCGGTGTCGAGGCACACGGCATCGGGCCGCTGCAGCAGACCGAGCGTGGACCAGTGGCCGAACACCACCAGCGTGCCCGCGCTCGCGCGGGCCGGGTGATCGAACCAGGGCACATCGCCGGGTGCGCCGTCGAGCGCGCCGTCCTTGCGCTTCAGGTCCATCGCGCCATCGGGGCGCACGAAGCGTAGCCGCGTCAGCGCGTTGATCACGCAGCGCCAGCGATCGGCGCCCTGAAGGCGCTCATCCCAGCGCGCGGGCTCGTTGCCGTACATCGTCGACAGGAAGCGGGCCGGATCGTCGCCGGCGAGATGCGACTGCACCTCGGCGGCAAGTTCCAGCGTGCGCTGCGCGGTCCACGCAGGCAGCACGCCGGCATGCACGAACAGCGCGTTATCGCGTACGACCGCCAGCGGACGGTTGCGCAGCCAGTCGAGCAGCGCCTCGCGGTCCGGTGCTTCGAGGATCTCGGTCAGCGTGTCGTCGTCATGCTGCGGCCGGATGCCGTGCGCCACGGCCAGCAGATGCAGATCGTGATTGCCCAGCAGCGCCTCGGCGCGGCCAGACTGTTGCATTTCGCGAACGAAGCGCAGCGTGGCCAGTGACTGCGGGCCGCGGTTGACGAGGTCGCCCAGGAACAGCAGCGGCGCATCAGCCGGCAGCCGTGCCAGCAGCGCGCGCAGCGGATCGAGGCAGCCCTGCAGGTCGCCGATGGCCCACATGACGGTGCGTTTCCGCTGCCGGTCAGCCGGCGCGGAACACCGGCGGCAGCGTCTTGATGATCTGGTCGGCCACGGCGCCGTACTGCGCGCTCATGCCCACGCGCACCCGCAGCGGAAAGCTGTCTTCGTTGCGCAGCCAGATCTCGATCAACGGCTCGCTGGCGCTGCGCGGCGCGCTGACCAGTCGCGTGGTGGCGACCTTGGTCCCTGCCACTGTCAGGTCTTCCTTCGTCACGCGAAAGCCGGCCAGCTTGATCGACTTGCCGTCGGTGTAGGCCACCGAAAACGGGGCCGTGGGCGGCGTGCGGCCGAGGTACAGATACGGCAGCGAGGCGATGTCGACGTTGGAGTACGCGAGCGCGCCGGCTTCGGTTACCGCGCCGCCGCGGCGCATCTCGTAGCGCTTCTTGCCGATGTCGGCCGCGTACGACAATAACGGCGAGCTACCGCGCTTGTCGGAGAAACGCAGCGTCACCAGATTGCCGCCGCGGATCTGCCCCTCGCTGCTGCGGGTCATCTCAAGCCGGTCATCGGAGATCAGCGTCTTGAGTGCGCGCGAACCGGTGCCCACGCTGCGCAGCCGGAAGTTGCCGCCGGCCAGCGTGCCGCTGTCGACCAGCGTGCCGACCTCGAACGAGCCGAGCATGCTGGCGCCCTGGATCAGCGCGCGCTCGCCGCCATCTTTGGGCTTGGCCTTGGCGGCATCGACCGACATCTGGATCGAGTAGGTGGCGGAGAAGGCGTTCGCCTGCGCGCTCGACAGCGGCGTCATGGCGGCGAGCATGGCCGCCGCAAGGGCCAGCGTGGTCCGCGCATTGCGCAGTTGGCGCATCGGGCCGGGCAGTGGGGCGAGTAACGTGAGATCGCGCATCAGTGGTTCCAGCAGGGCATGT